>JBBDTD010000189.1:0-5577 GCA_040904645.1 Paracoccaceae bacterium | reverse complement strand
CATGGATCGTGTCGCCCTCCAGCACCGGGCGCTCCACATTCAGCTCCATGCTGAGAAAGGCGAGCCCGGTGCCCTGCCCGGTGGCGTTCAGCGTCAGCCCTTCAGCCATGGCGTAGACCAGCGCGCCGGGCGCGGGGCGGCCAGGGATGGCGGAGTGGGCTTTCCTGTATTCGGAATCGAGAAACAGCGATTCCAGCATGCCGGCGAGCGTGACAAAATTCACGATGTCGGTTTCGGTGATGGTGCGACCGAAGGTCTTGAACCGGTCGCCGACGGTAAGCTCCGTCCAGCGGAAGCCTTCTCCGAGAAGTTTCATGCGGGGTTTCCTTTTGCAGCGGGCGCGCCCAGCGGCGCCGCCGCCGAAAGGCGACGCGACAACCAGAAAGGCGCGACGGCGAGCGCGACGCAGATGATCGAAAAGATGAAGGCGGCCTGATAGCCGCCGGTGAGGTCGTGGAGCGCGCCGGAGCCCCACGCGCCAAGCGCGGAGCCGAAGGACATGGTCATGTAGACGGCGCCAAAGATCGCGCCGACCGAACCGCCGGCGAAGATGCGCGCCGTCAGCGTGGAGACGATCGGCCCGCGCCCGCCCTGACAGGAGCCGAAGGCGACCGCCCAGATCGCGACAGGAATAACCCCGGGCCAGAGCGGAAAGGAAAAGAGCGCGAGCGTGCCGATCAGCGTGCCCGCGAAGGAGATCGTCGCCGTGGTCCTGAAACCGATCCGCGCCGCGAGCGCGCCCGCCGTCAGCATCCCGCAGATCGAGAGGAGACCGGTGGATCCATAGGCGAAGGCGGCCTCGATCGGGGCGTAGCCGTTCTCGATCAGATAGGGAACAGCCTGAATGGTGATGGAGTAGATCGCGCAGGCGGTGAAGAAGAAGACCTGCGCCAGCAGCCAGAATTCCCGCGTGCGAAGCGCGGTGCGGACCGTGACGCCGGGCCACGACGCGGCTTGCTGGCTGCTGCGCCCACGCGAGGCGGCGCCTGCGCGGCCTTCCCCCATGCGCCGCAACGGCAGCAGAATCAGCAGCGGCAGCGCGAGCAGCGCCACGACGGAAAGCGCGCGCCATGCCGCGCGCCAGCCCCACGCGTCGATCATGATCTGCCCCAGCGGCGCCATGACGAGGATGCCAAGCCCCATGCCGCAATAGGCGATGGCGATGGCGATGCTCATGTTGCGGTCATACCAGCGACCGATCAGCGCCGCCGCCGGCACCATCCCGAGGAGAGAGGCCGCAAGCCCGCAAAGGAGGCCGAAGGAGAGATAGATCTGCCAGAGCGCCTCGGCCGAGGCGGCGGCGCGCATCGCCGCCGCGAGGAGGAGGACGCCCGCGATATAGGTCGCGCGCGGGCCGAAGCGGTCGAGCAGCAGACCTGCGACCGGCGACATGACGCCGGTCACCAGCAGATAGATCGAATAGGTCGCGGTTATGTCCGACCGCGCCCAGCCGAACTCGGCTTCGAGCGGCAGGACGAACACGATGAACGTGTCGGCGAAGCCCCGCATCATGAAGTTGAAGATGAAGGCCGTCGCCACGACCAGCGCGGCCATGCGCGTCAGGTCGCCCGGCTCGGCGAGGGATCTGGGGGATCTTTGACTCATCACGCGGGCCGGGCCGCTCCTTTATTCGACAGGGCCGCCCTGCAGAGGGCGGCCCGCATTCGCCTTCACTGCTTCGCCAGCGCCTCGCGGAAGGCGTTGAGCGTGCCCGTGCCCGAACGCCCATAGCCATCCTGTTCAGCCGCCCATTCGGCGCTGACTTCGGACATCAGCGATTCCAGCTTTTTACCGTCCGCTTCAGGCAGCGTCACGTAATCGACGCCCTCGCCCGCGATCGTCTTCGCGTCCTCGGCGGAGAGGCGGTCGGCGGCTTCGCAGCCGGTCCTGGTCGCGATCATGCTCGCCTCGTCCATCGCGGCCTGCACGTCTGCGGGCAGCTCATTCCATTTCTTCTCGGAGATCATGTAGGTGAGCACGGCGGAGCCGAAATTCGCACCCTCGGTCGCCGATTTCAGATGCGGCGTCAGATCGTAGGGAAGAATGCTGGGGTTCGGAAAGACGATGGCGTCAACCGTGCCGCGCGAGAGGGCTTCGCGCGCTTCGGGAGCGGCCATCTGCACCGGCACGCCGCCGAGTTTGTTGATCGCGATTTCCTTCGCGCCGCCGGTGGAGCGGATCTTCATCCCCTCGATGCTCTCCAGCCCGGTGATCTCCTGCGCGGAAAAAAGCTGATAGGGCGCGGGGATCAGCACCGACAGAAGCCTGACGCCGTTCGGCGCCAGCTCGGCCTTGTCCAGCGGCCCGCCCGGGCGTCCGATCTCGTAAAAGGCCAGCGAGCCTTCGCAGGAGGTCGAGAACGCTTCCGGCAGCTCGCCGACCGAGGAAAGCGGCAGCTTGTCGCTGACATAGGACGGGACGACATAGCCGATATCGGCGACGCCGGTCAGCGTGAGGTTGAGCATGTCCTTGGCCTTGCCGAGTTGCTGGGCGGGAAAGTATTCGAAATCGGTCCCGGTCGCCTCCGTCACTTCGGTCATGAAGGGCCGGAGAAGGTTCTCGGCGATGTAATGGCCGACGGGGAAACTGTCCGCGACGCGGAGCGTATCCGCGGCGGCGGGCGTGGCGATCAGCAGCGCTGAAAGCGCGGCGGTCAGGCGGGTCGTGCTGGTCATCGAAACGTCTCCATATGACCGGGGCGGAGGCGAGGCTCCACGCCGGATCCGTGTTATTTCGCGAGCGCCGCGCGGAAGGCGGCGAGGATTTCGGCGCCCGGGCGGCCGAAGCCGTCCTGTTCCGCCGCCCATTCGTCGCTCACCGCCAGCGTCATCGCCTTCAGCTTCGCGGCGTCTTCGGCGGAGAGGCTGACGAACTCGACGCCGCCGGCGGCGATCTTCGCCTTGTCTTCGCCGTCGAGCCGGTCGATCGACTTGCAGGCTTCGCGCGTGGCGTTTTCGCCTGCCTCGGTCAGCACCGCCTGCATTTCGGGTGAGAGTTTGTTCCAGGCCGCATCCGAAATCATGTAGGTGACGACGAACGAGGCGAGGTTGACGCCCTCGGTCGCGGATTTCAGAAGCGGCACGAGATCATAGGGCGGCACGCTCGAATGCGGCAGCAACGCGCCGTCGATAGTGCCGCGATCGAGCGAGGTGCGGATTTCCGGCGCCGCCATCTGCACCGGAACAGCGCCGAGCTTGGTTATCAGGTTTTCCTTCACACCGCCGGAAGTGCGGATCTTGAGCCCCGCGAAGCTGTCCAGCCCTGTGAGCTCCTTCGACAGGAAAAGCTGGTTCGGGGCGAGCAGCAGCACCATCAGCGCGCGCACGCCGAGCGGCTGGAACTCCGCCTTGTCGAGCGCGCCGCCCGGTTTGGCGATTTCCCAGAAGGCGGCCGTGCCTTCGCAGGGGGAGGTGTAATCCTCAGGCAACTCGCCCACGGTCGCGATCGGCAGCTTGTCGCTGATATAGGCCGGGGCGACATAGGCGATATCGGCGACGCCGGTCTGGGCGATGTTGAGCATGTCCTTCGCCTTGCCGAGTTGCTGCGCCGGAAAATATTCAAACTCGGTCCCGGTCTTTTCCGCCACTTCGGCCATGAAGGGCTTCAGCAGGCTTTCGGAAATGTAATGACCGACCGGAAAGCTGTCGGCGACGCGAAGCGTCTGATCGGCGGATGCTGCCGGGCCGGCCGCCAGAACGGCGAGCGTCGCGGCGGCGATTGCTGTTATTTTCATCGGTTTTCTCTCCCTTTCGTTAACGTTCATCTCATCGTGGATGGAAGCCAGAGGATGATCTCCGGAAAGGCCGCAAGAATGGCGATGATGACGAGATGCGCCCAGACATGGGGCATCACGCCCCGAAACAGCTCTCCCAGCGGCCGGCCGGTGTAGCGCGCGACGACGAATACGTTCAGCCCCAATGGCGGCGTCACCATCCCCACCTCGGCGGTAACGACGACGAGGACGCCGAACCACACCGGATCGAACCCGAGCTGAAGCACCAGCGGCAGGACCACCGGCACGGTCAGGATCAGGATCGCGATCTGATCCATGAAGAACCCGAGGATCAGATAACCGATCAGGATGAAGCAGAGGATCGCCCAGCGGGACATCTCCAGCGCGCCGACCCATTGGGTGATGTCGCTGGTGACGCGCGTGAGCGTGAAGAAATAGCCGAAGACATGCGCGCCGAGGATGATGAAGAGGATCATGCAACTGGTCTGCGCGGCGGACCGCAGGGCGTGGGCGGCGGCGCCAAAGCTGAGCCGCCGCTCCCACGCCGCGATCAGCATGGCGAAGAACGCGCCGAGGCCCGACGCCTCCGTCGGCGTCGCGATGCCGGTGTAGATCGTGCCGGTGACGGCGAAAAACAGGATCACCATCGGCCCGACGCGGCTGAGGGAGGCGAACTTCTCCCGCATCGTATAGGCCTTGCCCATCGGCGCCGCCGAAGGATCCAGCCGGACGATGATGGCGATGGTGAGCATGATGGTCACCGTCACCATCAGCCCGGGGATCACCCCGCCGATGAGCAGCGCCGAAATCGGAATATCGGCGATGATCCCGTAAAGGATGAGCGCGATCGAGGGCGGAATCAGCATCGCCAGCGTGCCCGAGATGGCGACGACGCCGCCCGCCACCTTCGGGTCATACCCCTCCTCAAGCATCGCCGGGATCGAGGTGGAGGCCAGCGTCGCGGCCGCGGCGGTGGAAGAGCCGGAGATCGCCCCGAACCCCGCGCCGGCGAGCGCGGTGCCCATGGCGAGGCCGCCCCGGACGCGCCCGACCCAGATCGACGCCGCGCGAAAGAGATCGTTCGCGACGCCGGATATGATGACGAACTCCGCCATCAGGATGAACATCGGGATGGTGATGATCTCGTATTCGTTGGCGGTGGAGAGCGGCGTCGTCTTCAGAATGCCCTCCAGCACCGGCAGGCCGCCGAAGAGATAGAGGCCGACCGCGCCGGAGACGCCCATGGCGAGCGCCACCGGAAGCCCGACGATGAGGAAGACGATCAGAAGCCCGAGGACGAGGACGATGGTCATTCCCCATGCTCCCCAGCGTGTTCTCCGACAGTGGAGGCGGCAGGCTCATCCGCCAGCTCCCGCCCGGTCACGAGCGACGCGGCGTGGCCGAGCGCCCGCCAGAGCATCCGCAGCGCCAGCGCGGCGGAGCCGGCGGCGACCAGCCCGTAGGCGGGCCATGTCGGCCAGGGCACGGTGGCGGCGACGCGGTCATTGCCGATCCAGGCGGTGATCGCCTGCTCCAGCCCGAGCCAGCCGACAAAGCCGATGAAGAGCGTGGAAAGCCCATAGCCGATCAGGAGCCCGAGATGACGCACGATGCGCGGCAAATGCGGCTGCGCCACGTCGAGCGCGATGTGCCCATGGGCGCGCATCGTATCCGAAAGCGCGAGGAAAAAGACCGCGACGACGAGATAGAGCCCGATCAGGCCGTAGGACCAGCCCAGCGGCGAATTGAAGAGATAGCGCATGGCGACATCGACGGCGACAATCACCATGATCAGCGCCAGCGCGACGCCGGAGATCGCGATCAGGGCGGTCAACACCCCGCCG
>JBBDTD010000188.1:0-5596 GCA_040904645.1 Paracoccaceae bacterium | reverse complement strand
CGCCGGTTTCGCGCGTCTCGACGATGGCGCGCGCGCGCCATCGCGCTGGACCCGACAGGCAACGCGCCGCCGACGAGCGCGCGCAAGAAACCAGCCTGTTCAAGGGGAGAGACCAACAGCGAAGATGCGATCCACGCGCGTTCGAGCCCATTGTCGAAGCCAGGATCACCCGAGAAATCGGCGTTCCCGTAGCCGAACGCCTCAGCGCGGCGCGCCAGTTCGGCGGCGCCCAGCGCCGAGGCGATGCGCTGCGAAAACCAGAGCACCGAATACCGCATCCAGCCGGTCGGATCGGTATCGCGGGTCCAGTCGGCGCCGCCCCAGTCAGGATCGCCGGCGCGATAGGCCATGACCGGATGGTGCGCATCGATCAGAATTTCCGCGTCATAGGCCATGACCGCCAGCGGAATCTTGAACGTTGAAGCAGGCGTCACGCGGGCGTCGCACGCGCCTTCCTCTATCAGCGCCGCGCCTGTTTCCGCATCGACGATCAGGGTGCAGAGGATCTCCGCCCGCGCTCCGCCAGCCGAAAGGCCGAAGAACGCCAGAAGGCAGGCCTTGAACAATGATCGCAAGACAGATCCCCTTCATTCCCTGCGGCGCTCATGGCCGAAGACGCGCGCTATCTGATATCGACCCAGACCAGCCGGTGGTCGGAACTCGCCTCGCCGCCCCGCCCGACCAGCCGGCGCAGCGGATCGCCCTGCGCCGGCCAGAAGACGCCAGCGCCGGTGATTTCCCATTCCGTCGAAGGCAGAACATAATCGACGCGGAGGTTCCCCGGCCCGCCCTCCTCGCGCCAGTCGGCGGTGTGGAGCGCCGGGTCGCCCTTCGCGCCCGGCCGGCTCGGCGCCGCAGCCCCGCCAGCGCTTTTCGGAGCAGGGTCCTGCGCCATCGCGAGAAGGAGATTGAGCGCGCCGCGCCGCGCGTCGCCGTCATGCGGATCGGCGTTCAGGTCGCCCAGCGCCACCCAGGGCGCGCCGGGGGCGAGCCCGCCTGCAACGCCGGAATCGTCGACCATCCAATCGGCGCCGCCGGCGTAATCGACCCAGAAGCGTATCTCGTCATGGTTCCTGCGCCCGTTCGCATCTTCCGGCCCGTCGAAAACCGGGGGCGTCGGGTGGAAGGCGAGCAGGTGCAGCACGCGGCCATCGGGCAGGCGCACCGGCGCGTCCCAATGGCTTTTGGAGGAAAGCCGCAGATGCGGCGCGGCGGGGCCAAAATGGTCCGAAGGCATCAGATTGCCCGGCATGTCGGCCCAGAGCTGGCGCTGAAAGCTGCGCACGCCCGCCGGATCCAGCGGCAGGCGCGAAAGGATCGCCATGCCATACTGCCCCTCGAAATAGCCGAAGCCGAAAGCGTCGCGCGGGCCGCCCCGCCGTCCGTCGCCATCGAGGTCGAAGCCGGAGGGAACGCCGGTATTGACCGGCGCGGTGAAAATATGGGGATAATCGATCCCCTCCGCCCCGCCCCGCCCTTCGATCAGATGGTCGCGAAAGAGCGTCGCCGCGATCGCCCGCTCATCATGATCCAATTCGTTCAGAAGAATCACGTCGGCGCGGACCCGCTGGATGATCTCCGCCACGGCGTCGATGCGTTCGCTCCCGCCGAGGCGAAGCTGCTGGACAAGTTGGCCGGGATTGCGGCTGCTGAGCGCCGTGTTGAAGGTCGCGACACGGATCGCGCCGGCGGCGGGGGCCGGCGGCTCCGCTTGCGATCCGGAGGCGGCGGCGATGCTGAGGGCGGCGGCGATCAGGATCGCCTTCATCGGACGAGAGTGAAGCCGAGCCGCAGATAGGCGGCGCAGAAGATCATCGCCGCCGCGACGCCGGCGCCCCAGAGCCCGGTGAGCCAGAGCGCGGCGAACACACTCGAAACCTCGGGGCTGGAAAACGCGCGGTCGAGGCCGGGAATACGCGCAGCGCCCAGCAGACGAGCGAAAACCGGCGCGTAAAGCAGGCAGCAGAACGCGACAAGGAAAGAAAGCGAGCGGAGCCAGAGCCGGGCTGATACCGGCGGATGACGGAACTGATCCAGCGCGTCCCGCGCTGCGGCCATTTCCGGGCGCTCTCCGCGCCAGACCAGCGTGTGGACGCGGAGCGTCTCCCGCCCACGGATCGGGCCGATCAGCGCGATCGCGCCGACAAACCCGCCCGCGATCAGCGCGACCGTCAGCGCCGCCGCGACGCCGGCTGCGGCGGTTTCAGAGACCGGCTCAAGCCCCGGCGCGGCCACGGCGAACATCCCCACCGGGCTGAACGGGAACCACCACCAGGCGCCAGGGGCGGCGGGCGCCCACGCGGCGGCGAGAACCGCAATGAAGATCGCGGCGGCGGCCGCGAGCAGACCGGCGGAGACAGGGGCGACGCGATGCGGCAGGGTCGCGGCGGGGTCGGCGCGCATGGAATGGCGCCAGACACCGAGGGCGATCAGCGCCGCGAAAACCGCCGCCGCCCCGTGCGACGCGGTCAGCGGCCCCGGCGCCAGTAGCGGCGGAAAGAGAAACACGGTGAGCGTGAACACCCCGGCCGCATATGCCGTCAGCCGTCGCCCGTTCATGCCTCACCGCCTGACTTCATCCCTGCTCCGGGACGGAACGCTATGCGCTCCATCCCGGTTTGGCGAGCGCTTCCGTCGCAAAGCGGCATAGAAGCGCTGGCGAGCAGGGGCGCTCCGATCAGGCGCCGGCGAGCCAGGGCTGGCGTTCGGCGCGCGCTGCTTCGAACGCGCCGATATCGGCCGATTTCTCCATCGTCAGGCCAATATCGTCGAGGCCATTCATCAGGCAGTGCTTGCGGAAGGCATCGACTTCAAACGCGATCTCGCCGCCATCAGGGCCGCTGATGGTCTGGCTCTCCAGATCGATGGTCAGCACTGCGTTCGCGCCCCGTCCGGCGTCGTCCAGCAGCTTGTCGATCTCTTCCTGCGGCAGGGCGATCGGCAGGATACCGTTCTTGAAGCAGTTGTTGTAGAAGATATCGGCGAAGGACGGCGCGATCACGCAACGGATACCGAAATCCAGAAGCGCCCAGGGCGCGTGCTCACGGCTGGAGCCGCAGCCGAAATTCTCCCCCGCGACGATGATCGTCGCATTGCGGTAGGCGGGCCTGTTCAGCACGAAATCAGGCTTTTCCGCTCCGTCGGAGTCAAAGCGCATCTCGTCGAAGAGATTCTTGCCGAGCCCGGTGCGCTTGATCGTCTTGAGGAACTGCTTGGGGATGATCATGTCGGTATCGATATTGATCAGCGGCAGCGGCGCGGCGACCCCGGTCAGCTTGTCAAACTTGTCCATCTGGCTAAATCTCCTGTTCTGGGCCGTTTTCCGGGCCGGGCCGCTTTCGCGGATTATTTTCTGACGGTGCGGATGAAGAAGGCGAGCACGACCATGGCGGCGCCGTCGAGGATCATCTCGATCCCCATCAGCACGCCGAGGAGCGAGCCCGAAACCGTGGCGAAATTCGCAATGATGTAGAGCGCCAGCCCGAGCGAGAGCGCGCCCGAAAGCAGCATCGACCAGAAGAACGGCGTGTTCTTCATGCGATAAGCGAGCAGCAGGCGCACAACGCCGCTGGCTGCGAGAATTGCGGTGACGAGCGACACCAGCGATAGCAACCCGCTGAGCGGATTGACGAGAAACGAAAGCCCGAGCAGCGCCGCCAGCGCGCCGAGCGTCATCGCGCCAAGCCGCGACCAGAACCGCTCATCCCGGAAAGAAGCTATGATCTGAAAGACCCCGATCAGCAGGAAGAGCACGCCGACGAGTTGCTCGATGGCGAGCGAGGCGGCGAAGGGATTGGCGAGCACGAACAGCCCGAACACGATCGCCGCGACGCCAAGCGCCAACCATTTCAGCCACGTTTTCATCTTCGTCACCCCAATACGGACCCGACGGCGAAGCGCCCGAACGCCTCCCGGGCGCGCGAAGATAAAGCACGGCGGTTTTCGGGGCGCAAGTTCAGCATTCCCCTCACGCGATCTCTTCGGCATGATCCGCGCGGGGGACAGCCATGCGCCGGAACGTGATCGCAGTAATTCTCAGCCTCACCGCATCTGCGGCGGCGGCCGAAACGATATTTCCGCAAAAACCCGGCCGCGGGGATTCCGCTTCCACCGCCGCGCCGGCGCCCGCGAAAGCCGATACGCCGACGATCGGTCGGATGCGCGAAAGAACAAATGGCGGGCCCTCAAAATCATCAGGCGCGCGGGGCGAGGTCGGCTTATCCGCGCCGCGAAGCAGGGACGAGAGGCGCGGCGCCCCGACGCCGCTTCCGCAGGTCGGCGATTAGCTCCCGGCGCATTCTTTCCTCTGGCGGCAAGCAAAGATTGCGCCTATGGCGAAACTCATGACCGCCCCCACATCGCTTCGCGCGGATGCGCGCTGGCTCGGCGCGGGAACGCTGATGGCGCTCTCCTCCAGCTTTGGACAGACGTATTTCATCGCCATCTACGCCGGCTTCTGGCGCGAGTCTTTCGGGCTCAGCCATGGCGACTGGGGCGCGATCTACATGGCGGCGACGCTGGCCGCCGCAGCGGCGCTGACGCAGGCTGGGCGGCTGGCGGACATGTTGCCGGCGCGAAGGCTCGCCTGTTTCGTGCTGCTCGTCTTCGCCGCGATCGCGGTCGGCGTGGCTTTCGCCTGGTCCTGGGCGATGCTGACGGTGCTGATCTTCGGCCTCAGGCTTTGCGGCCAGGGCATGATGAGCCATATCGCCCTGACCTCGATGGCGAAATGGTTCCGCGCCAAACGTGCGCGCGCCATCGCTTTCGCCGCGCTCGGCTTCTCGATCGGCGGCGCGGCGATGCCCGCCTCGGCGCTGGCCCTGACCGCGCTGGTCGGCTGGCGGTCGAGCTGGCTGATCATCGCGGCGGTCATCTTGCTCGTCATCATTCCGCTCCTCCGCTGGCTGCTGCGGTCGGAGCGCCAGCCGTCCGGGTCGGGCGGCGGCGATCTTTCCACCGGGCTTCAAGGGCGCCACTGGACGCGGGCGGAGGTGGCGCGGCACTGGGTCTTCTGGGCGCTGATCCCCGGATTGGTCGGGCCGTCATGGGTCAGCACGGTGATCTTCTTTCAGACCGTCCATGTCGCGCAGATCAAGGACTGGGACATCATCGCCTATACCGGGCTGGCGTTTCCCGTCTATTCCGCAACCACGATCTGCGCCAGTTTCAGCTTCGGCTGGCTAGCCGACCGGTTCGGCGCGGTGCGGCTGCTTCCGGTCTACCTGCTGGGCTGGATGGTGGGCGCCGCGCTGCTCTCCTTCGCCGGCGGGCTGCCAGCCGGGGTCGCGGCGCTGGCGGTTTGCGGACTTGGCTCCGGCGGCGTCTCCGTCGTGACGGGCGCGATTTTCGCAGAACTTTACGGCGCGCGATGGATTGGCGGCGTGCGCTCCATCGTGGCGGCGATCACAGTCCTCGCCTCCGCGCTCGGCCCCGGCTTCAGCGGCGCGCTTCTGGACGCGGGCGTGGGGTTTGAGCGGCAGTGCCTCTTTATGGGCGGCTACCTCGCGGCGGTCAGCTGTTGGTTCGCTTACGTCTCGGTCCGGGCGCGGCGGCTTTTGGCGGAAAAGCCTGTCGTCAGCGCATGAAAAGGGCCGCC
>JBBDTD010000187.1:0-32058 GCA_040904645.1 Paracoccaceae bacterium | reverse complement strand
CGCCGATGACGGCGCCGAGCACAGCGTCGCCGGCGATGGCGCCGACGATGGCGCCGCCGGTCGCGCCGGCCGCCGTGCCGCTCAGGGCGCGCTGCTGGCGCGAATTCATATCGCTGCAGGCGGCGAGGCCGAGCGCGAGGACCGCGGCGGCAAATGGCGCGCGGCGACGGAGGAGGGAGGCGGTCGTCATGTTTTCAATCCTCATTTGCAGGGATAGGTCGCCGCGGCCCAGCGGACCAGCGACTCGACCGCGGGCAGCGCTGCGACCTCGGGCGCGACCGCCATCCAGGCGGTGAAGGCCGCCACGGCCTCGTCGCGGGTCGGGGCGCCGGCCGCGGGCAGGCAATAAACGCCGGGCGCGCCGGCCGCGGCGCTCATCGCCGTGTGCATCTGGTTCACGCCGACGATAAAACCCTGACACATGTGGACGGAGGCGGCGTAATCCGCATCCGCCGGCGCAGCGGCGCAGAGCGCGGCGAGGTCCGCGCCTGTGGAGATCAGGAAATCGTCTCGCCCGGCCGCCGAAGCGCCCTGGGCCGAGAGCAGAGCCGCCGCCGAGGCGGCCGCCATGATGGTCTTCATCAGAACTCACCCTTCTCTGGCGCGACCGAAACCGCGCTATGAATGCTTGCGCCAAGCCTGTCATGGCGCCGCGAGACGCCCCTGATCCACTTGAGATCGAAAGCTTAACTCACGACCAGCGCGATTCGATAGTGGGATATCGAGGGGCGCCAGAGCGACAGGAATCGCGAATATGGGGGGATTGAGCCAGCCGCTGCCGCCGTGCGCCTGTGGAGATGCGAACAACAGTGGCTGGCGAGAAACGCGGCATTCGGCGAACCGCTTCGATTCGATCTATGGGGCATTGACTGTCGGCAGAAAATTCTGACCGGCGCACTGGCCCGGCTCAGGTGAATTTCTGAAAGAGCCCGGTTTCGTCGAACATCCGCTCCAGCGCCTCCATGCGGACCCTGGTGCGTTTCCATGTCCGCTCCTGCACTGCGGCGATCAGCGTCTCGACCAGCAGCAGCACCGGCACGGCGCTGTCCCAAGCTGACGGCGCCTCGATCCGGCAGGCGAACACATGGTCCGCCAGTGAAGCGGCGGGGGAGCGCCATTGATCGGTGAAAAGCACGATCACCGCGCCCCGCGCCTTGGCGATCTCGGCCAGTTTCAGGGTGCTGGTCTCGTAACGGCGCACGTCGAAGGCGACCAGCACGTCGCCCCGCGCGATATCGAGCGCCTGATGCGGCCAGGCGTTGGAGTTGGAGCGGATATGCGTCACGCCCGGCCGCAGGACCTCGAAATGCAGGTGGAAATATTCCGCCATCGTCCGGGTGATCCGGCCACCGGTGACGAAGACGGCGCGGCGCTGCTCCGCCAGCAGTTTTGCGGTCTGATCGAAGCTTTTCAGGTCGATCTGATCCAGAGTCTGGCGGATACCGCCGATCACCGCTTCGGTGAAGCGGTTGAGCGCGTGGCCGGTCGGCGCCTCGTCCACCCAAAGCTCGCGCTTGGCGATCGGCCCCTTGGCCTGGGCCTCAAGCTCCGCCCGGAGCGCGATCTGGAGCTCGGGGAATCCACCGAAGCCGAGCTTTCGCGCCAGCCGGCTTACGGTCGGCGCCGACACGCCGGCGGTTTTCGCGAGCCGCGTGACCGAGCCGAGGCCGTTGAAGGGATAGTTCGCGCGGAGCGCCGCCGAGAGCCGGATCTCCGCCGGGGTCAGCCGCTCGGCGGCGCCGGCCAGCCGTTCTGCGATGGTGAGCGCCATGGCGATGCCTTCCGATGCTGACGGGCAGGGTAGCGCGCGGAGCGTCACCTGAACAGAATTTTTCAGTGAGCGGTTGACAGGGATCGCAATTCTGAATTTTTAGTTTCAGTAGCGAGAGAGTGTTCATGCGATCGATCCTGCCGGAAATTGTCAGAGCGGAATGCGCGCCGGGCGCAGGCGTGGTCATCGCCTGCGAGCACGCCTCCGCCTTTATCCCTGACGAATTCGCCGATCTCGGCCTCGCGCCCGCGGCGCGGCTCAGCCATATTGCGTGGGATCCGGGCGCGCTCGACATCGCGCTTCGCCTCTCGGCGCTTTGCGCGGCGCCGCTGATCGCCGGGTCGGTCTCGCGGCTCGTCTATGACTGTAACCGCCCGCCCGAGGCGCCCGACGCGATTCCGGCGCGGAGCGAGGTTTTCGACGTTCCGGGCAACAGGGACATCTTGGCTGCGGACCGCGCAGCGCGGGCCGCCGCGATTCACGCGCCCTTTCACGGCGCGCTGTCGAATATGCTGGCCGCCGCGCCTGAAGCGGCGCTGGTGACCGTTCATTCCTTCACGCCGGTCTGGCATGGCCGGCGCCGGGATTTCACGCTGGGCGTTCTGCACGATTCCGACGCGCGGCTCGCCGACGCGCTCCTCGTGGCGGCGGCGGATCTCGATCCGCGCCGCAACGCGCCCTATGGACCCGAGGATGGTGTCACGCATACGCTGAAGCTCCATGCGCTGGAGACGGGGCGGCTGAACGTGATGCTGGAGATCAGGAGCGATGTGATCGTGGACACGCCTTCGGCGCACCGCTTCGCCGACGATCTCGCGCCGCGCCTCCTCGCCGCGATCCGGGCGGCTTCATGACAGGTGGCGGCGCAATGGGCGCGATGCGCGCCTTTGTCCGGTTTGTGGACGCGATCAACTACCGCATCGGCCGGGTGGCGATGTGGGGGCTGTTCGCGATGATGGTGATCCTTTTATGGTCGTCGATCTCCAAGACGTTTTTCAACCCCTCGCTCTGGACGCTGGAGATGGCGCAGTTCGCCATGGTCGCCTATTTCCTGCTCGGCGGGCCTTATTCGCTTCAACTCGGCTCGAACGTGCGGATGGATCTTTTTTACGCCAGCTGGTCCGACCGGCGCAAAGCCGAGGTCGATGCGATCACCGTGCTGTTCCTGATCTTCTATCTCGGCGTGCTGCTCTATGGCGGCTATGACAGCCTCGCCTATTCCTTCAAATATGGCGAGCGCAGCCCGACCGCCTGGCGGCCCTATCTCTGGCCGGTCAAGTCGCTGATGGTGCTTGGCGTTCTCTTGATGCTGATGCAGGCGCTGGCCGAGCTTTGCCGCGACATCGCGAAGATCAGGGGCGTCGATTTCGGCGAGCGGCGGCTCTGATGTCCTACGAGATGATCGCGCTTTTCATGTTCGCGTCGATGATGCTGATGCTGATGACCGGGCAGCGGGTCTTCGGCGCCATTGGCGTAGTGGCGGCCGTGGCGGCGCTGGCGCTCTGGGGGACGGGCGGCTCCAACGTCCCGTTCTCCGCGGCGATGAAGCTGATGAAGTGGTATCCGCTGCTGACGCTGCCGATGTTCGTCTTCATGGGTTATGTGCTCTCGGAATCCCGCATCGCCGACGATCTTTACAAGATGTTCCATGTCTGGATGGGCCCTGTGCGCGGCGGGTTGGCGATCGGCACCATCGGGCTGATGGTGCTGATCTCGGCGATGAACGGGCTTTCGGTCGCGGGCATGGCGATCGGCGCGACCATCGCGCTGCCGGAGCTTTTGAAACGCGGCTATGACAAGCGGATGGTGACCGGGGTGATCCAGGCGGGATCGTCGCTCGGCATCCTCGTGCCGCCTTCTGTCGTGCTGGTGCTATACGCGATGATCGCGCGCCAGCCGGTCGGGCAGCTCTGGCTCGCGGGGGTTCTGCCGGGGTTGATGATGGCGGCGATGTTCATCGCCTATATCTATATCCGCTGCCGCATCCAGCCGAGCCTTGGCCCCGCATTGGCGCAAGAGGCCCGCGCGGTTCCGATGCGGGAAAAGCTGCGGCTTTTGCGCTCCGGGCTGCTGCCTATCGGTATTTTCGCGACGATGATGACCCCCTTCGTCAATGGCTGGACCTCGCTTGTCGAAAGCTCGGCCATCGGGGCGCTGGCCGCATTTGTCGCAGCGGTGCTGAAGGGGCGGATGAGCTGGGCGGTGCTGGAAACCTCGACGCGCCAGACGCTGGCGATTTCCTGCATGTTCATGTGGATCATCCTCGCGGCGCTGGGTTTTGGCGCGGTGTTCGACGGGCTGGGCGCCGTGCGCGCCATCGACACGCTCTTCACCGAGGAGCTGGGGCTTTCGCCATGGATGATCCTGATTCTGATGCAGCTTTCATTCCTGCTGATGGGCACTTTTCTGGACGACACCGCGATGCTGGTGATCGTCGCGCCGCTTTATGTGCCGCTGGTCGCCGCGCTCGGCTTCGATCTGGTGTGGTATGGCATACTTTACACGATAACGACGCAGATCGCCTATATGACCCCGCCTTTCGGGTATAACCTGTTTCTGATGCGCGCCATGGCGCCGCCCGAGATCGGGATGCGGGACATCTATGCTTCGATCGTCCCTTTCGTTCTGGTGATGATCGGCGCGCTGGCGCTGGTGATGGTTTTCCCGGGCATCGCGCTCTGGCTGCCGGGTTTCGTCTACGGGCTTTAAGGAGAACGCCGCAAGGCGCGGGATTTTCGCAACAAGGAGATGAAGATGACCACAAGACGCAAGTTCCTCGCCGCCGCCGCAGCGGCCCCGGCGGCCGCGCTGGCCGCGCCGGCCATCGCGCAATCCAGGATCAAATGGCGGATGCAGACATATGCCGGCCCGGCGCTGGCCGAGCATGTCGTCAAGCCCGCCATCGACAGCTTCAACAAGGTCGCCGGCGACGAGATGGAGATAGAACTCTATTTCGCCGATCAGCTTGTCCCGACGGGGGAGCTGTTCCGGGCCATGCAGTCGGGCACCATCGACGCGGTGCAATCGGATGATGACAGCATGGCATCCCCCACCGAAGTGACGGTGTTCGGCGGCTATTTCCCTTTCGCGTCCCGTTATTCCCTCGATGTGCCGGTGCTCTTCAACCAGTATGGGCTGAACGAGATCTGGGACGCGGAATATTCCAAGGTCGGCGTCAAGCATCTCTCCGCCGGCGCGTGGGATCCGTGCCACTTCGCCACCAAGGATCCGATCAACAGCCTGGAGGACCTGAAGGGCAAGCGGGTCTTCACCTTCCCGACCGCGGGGCGGTTCCTGACGCAGTTCGGCGTCGTGCCGGTGACGCTGCCCTGGGAGGATATCGAGGTCGCGGTGCAGACCGGGGAGCTGGACGGCATCGCCTGGTCCGGCATCACCGAGGATTACACGGTCGGCTGGGCCGACGTGACGAATTACTTCCTCACCAACAACATCTCCGGCGCCTGGGCGGGGTCTTTCTTCGCCAATATGGACAGGTGGAACGAACTTTCCCCCCGACTTCAGGAGCTTTTGAAGCTGACCATGGACAGCTCCCACTATTACCGGCAGTGGTGGTATTGGGGCGGCGAGGCGGCGCTGCGCGTCGACGGCCCGAAAATGAAGCTCACTACCATTCCCGACGCCGAATGGCAGACGGTGGAGGATGCGGCGCACGTTTTCTGGGACGAGATCGCGGCGGAGAGTGAGACGAAGGCGAAAGTGGTGGAGATCTTCAAGAAATACAATTCGGACATGGTGAAAGCCGGCCGGCCTTACCGTTACTCCTGAACCTTGCCGGGGGGGGGGGGGGGGGCCCCCCCCCCCGCCCCTCATATGCGGACGAGACAACACATGCCCGGTAATCTGAGCTTCGACGACCTCAAGGCCCGCGCCGAAAGCGGCGAAATCGACACGGTGATCGTCGCCGCGCCCGATATGCAGGGCCGGCTGGTGGGAAAGCGGTTCACCGCCTCGCATTTCATCGCTTCCGCGCATGAGGAGACGCATTGCTGCAACTATCTCCTCGCCACCGATCTGGAGATGGAGACGGTGCAGGGCTACGCCGCCACGAGTTGGGAAAAGGGTTACGGCGATTACGCCATGAAGCCGGACATGGCGACGCTGCGGCTGACCCCCTGGGCGCCGGGCGCGGCGATGGTGCTGGCGGATTTCACCGATCATCATGGCGAGTTGATCGCGCACGCGCCGCGCACGGTGCTGAAGCGGCAGATCGAGCGGCTTCAGGCGCTCGGCTTCAGCATGGCGGCGGCGACGGAGTTGGAGTTCTTCGTCTTTCGCGAAAGCTTCGAGGCGCTTTCCGACAGCGCCTACCGGCCGCTGACGCCGATCAGCGCCTTCAATGAAGATTACCAGATATTCCAGTCCGCCAAGGAGGAGGGCCTGATGCGGGCGATCCGCAACGGGCTTTGCGGCGCCGGCGTCCCGGTGGAAAACACCAAGGGTGAGGCTGACGCGGGGCAGGCGGAGGTGAATGTCCGCTATTCCGACGCGCTGGACACCGCCGACAACCATGTCATCATCAAGGGTGCGGTGAAGGAAATTGCGCAGACCGAAGGGCGCGCCGTCACCTTCATGGCGAAGTGGAGCCACAGCGCCGCCGGCTCTTCCTCCCACGTGCACCAGTCGCTGATCGACGCTTCGGGCGCGCCGGCGTTTTATGACGCGGCGGCGCCGCACGGCATGTCGGCGCTGATGCGCAGCTATGTCGCCGGCCTGCTGGCCCATGCGCGCGAAGGGGCGTTGTTTCTCGCGCCATATGTGAATTCCTACAAGCGCTTCACGGTGGGCATGTTCGCGCCGACGCAGGCGATCTGGTCGATGGACAACCGCACCGCCGGGTTCCGGGTGGTCGGCGAAGGCACGAAAGCCGTGCGGGTCGAGTGCCGCGTCGGCGGCGCGGACCTCAACCCCTATCTCGCGATCGCCTCCCAACTCGCCGCCGGGATCGCCGGGATTGAAGCCGGGCTGGAGCTGGAGCCGGCTTTCACCGGCGACGCCTATGCCGCGGCGGAGACGCAAGCGATCCCATCGACGCTGCGCGAGGCGATCGCCGCGCTTGACGGGTCGGCCATGTTCCGCGCCGCGATGGGCGACGCTGTGGTGGAGCACTACCTTCACGCCGCGCGTTGGGAGCAGGGCGAGTTTGACTCGAAGGTCACCGATTACGAAGTTTCACGCGGATTCGAGAGGGCTTGAACATGACCGACATGATCCGTTGCGTCTCCCCGATAGATGGCTCGCTTTATGCGGAGCGGGTGGCGCTGGAGCCGGGCGAAGCCGGCGCGCTCGCCACACGCGCCGCGCGGGCGCAGAAGGACTGGGCTGGACGGCCGCTGGCCGAGCGCATCGCGCTGGTTCGCAAGGGCGTCGAATTGCTCTGCGCCATGGGCGATGAGGCGACGCCAGAGCTCGCCTGGCAGATGGGTCGCCCGGTGCGCTATGGAGGGGAGTTCGGCGGCGTAGCGGAACGCGCCGGCCATATGGCCGATATCGCCGAAGCCGCGCTGGCGCCGATCAACATTTCCGATGACGACAAGTTCCGGCGTTACATCACGCGCGAGCCGCATGGCGTCGTGCTGGTGATCGCCCCCTGGAATTATCCTTACCTCACCGCGATCAACACGGTCGCGCCCGCGCTGATCGCTGGAAACGCGGTGCTGCTGAAACCGGCGGCGCAGACGCTGGTTTCGGGTGAGCGGATGGTGCGCGCTTTCCACGAGGCGGGCGTGCCCGAAGATGTGCTCCAGACCGTGTTTCTGACCCATCAGGGCACGGCGGCGATGATCGCCGGGCGGGCGTTCGGCTTCGTGAATTTCACCGGCTCGGTCGCGGGCGGCAAGGCGATGGAGGCGGCGGCGGCCGGCACCTTCACGGGGCTGGGGCTGGAGCTGGGCGGAAAAGACGCCGGCTACGTGATGGAGGACGCTGACCTTGAGGCGGCCGTCGAGACGCTGATCGACGGCGCGATGTTCAACTCCGGCCAGTGCTGCTGCGGGATCGAGCGTATCTATGTCGCCGCGCCGCTTTACGACCGCTTCGTCGAGAAAGCGGTGAGCATCGTCGAGGGGTACGTCCTTGGCAATCCACTCGACCCGGAAACCACGCTGGGGCCGATGGCGCAAAAGCGCTTCGCCGAATTGGTGCGCGGGCAGATCGCCGGCGCGATCAATGGCGGCGCGAAGGCGCTGATCTCGAAGGACAAGTTTCCCGATGCAGGCGGCGCCTATCTCGCGCCGCAGATCCTGACCGGCGTCGATCATTCGATGGAGCTGATGCGGGAGGAGAATTTCGGACCCGTCGTCGGCATCATGAAGGTCGAGTCGGACGATGAGGCGCTCTCGCTGATCAATGACAGCGATTACGGCCTCACCGCTTCGCTTTGGACCTCCGATATGGACCGTGCGGAAGGGCTTGGCCGAAGGATCGAGACGGGGACCGTCTTCATGAACCGGGCCGATTACCTCGACCCCGCGCTCTGTTGGAGCGGCTGCAAGAACACCGGCCGGGGCGGTGCGCTTTCGGTGATCGGTTACCAGAATCTGACCCGGACGAAATCCTTCCATCTCAGGAAACTCTGACAATGTCGTTTATCGCCAACTGGTCCTACCCCACCGCCATCCGCTTCGGCGCGGGGCGGATCGCCGAACTGGCCGAGGCCTGCGCGGTCGCCGGAATCAAGCGCCCGCTTCTGGTCACCGACAAGGGCCTCGCGGCGCTGCCGATCACTTCGCGCGCGCGCGAAGTGATGAAGGCCGGGGGCCTTGGCGACGCGATCTTCGCCGAGGTGGACGCGAACCCGACCGGCGCCAATCTCGACGCCGGCGTCGCGGCTTATCGCGCTGGCGGCCATGACGGCGTCATCGCCTTTGGCGGCGGCTCCGGGCTCGACCTTGGCAAGGCGGTCGCCTTCATGGCGGGGCAGGACCGCCCGGTCTGGGATTTCGAGGATATCGACGATTGGTGGAAACGCGCGCGCGCCGACGCCATCGCGCCCATCGTCGCGGTGCCGACCACCGCCGGCACGGGTTCCGAGGTTGGCCGCGCTTCGGTGCTGACCAATGAGGAAACCCACGAGAAGAAGATCATCTTCCACCCGAAATTCCTGCCCACAGTGGTGATCTGCGACCCGGAGCTGACCGTAGGGATGCCGAAGGCGATCACCGCCGGCACCGGCATGGACGCTTTCGCCCATTGCCTGGAGGCGTATTGCTCCCCGCATTATCACCCGATGAGCCAGGGCATCGCGCTTGAAGGCATGCGGCTGGTGAAGGCGCACCTTCCCGTCGCCTATGATGACGGCGAAGATATCGAGGCCCGCGCCCACATGATGTCGGCAGCGATGATGGGCGCAGTGGCGTTCCAGAAGGGGCTCGGCGCCATCCATGCGCTTTCGCACCCGATAGGGGCGGTGCATCACACCCATCACGGCGCGACCAACGCGGTGGTGATGGGCGCGGTGCTGGCCTTCAACCGCAAGGCCATCGAAGGGCGGATCACCGCGGCGGCGGCCTATCTCGGCATTGAGGGCGGCTTTGACGGCTTCGTGAAATTCATCGCCGATCTGAACGCCAGCCTTGGCATCCCCAAGCGGCTTTCGGGGCTGGGCGTCAAGAACGCCGATGTCGACGCGCTGGTCGAAGCGGCGATCCGCGACCCTTCCTGCGGCGGCAATCCGGTCGAGTTGACCAAAGCGGGCTTGAAATCGCTCTATGAAGCCTGTCTCTGACAGGGCCGGGTTTCGGGAAGCTGATATGAATGACGATATTGCGCCGCCAACCTATGAAGACATGCTGGCGGCGCATGAGCGCATCCGGCCCCATATTCATCGGACGCCGGTGCTGACCTCCAGCTATTTCAATGAACTTACGGGCGCGTCGCTGTTCTTCAAATGCGAGAATCTGCAAAAGGTCGGCGCCTTCAAGGCGCGGGGGGCCTGCAACGCGGTGTTCGGGCTTTCGGATGAGGCGGCGCGCAAGGGTGTGGTCACCCATTCGAGCGGCAATCACGCCGGCGCGCTCAGCTACGCCGCACGGCGGCGCGGCGTTCCGGCGGTGGTGGTGATGCCCCGCACCGCGCCGCAGGCGAAAAGGGACGCGGTGCTTGGCTATGGCGCCCGCGTCGTCGAATGCGAGGCGGCGACCACCGCGCGTGAGGCCGCAGCGGCCGAGGCGGTGCGAGAGAGCGGCGCGGATTTTGTTCACCCTTATGACGACGCGCGGGTGATCGCGGGGCAGGGGACCTGCGCGCGCGAGTTGATGGAGCAGACCGACGGGCTCGACATGGTGATCGCGCCGATCGGCGGCGGGGGGCTGATATCCGGCGCGTGTCTGGCGCTGTCGACCCTCGCGCCGGAGGTGGAGATCCTTGCGGGCGAGCCTGCGAGCGCGGATGACGCGGCGCGCAGCCTGAAGGCCGGTCGGATCATCGCCGATAACGACCCGCAGACCGTGGCGGACGGGCTGAAAACGCCGCTGAAGCCGCTGACATGGTGGTTTGTCTCCCGCCATGTGGCCGATATCCTGACGGCGGAGGACGAAGAGACCGTCGCCGCGATGAAGCTTGTCTGGCAACGAATGAAGATTGTGATCGAGCCAAGCTCCGCCGTGCCGCTGGCGGCCATGTTGAAAACCCCGGATCGCTTCACTGGCAAGCGGGTCGGCATTGTTCTGACTGGCGGGAATGTCGACCTTGACCGCCTGCCCTGGATCAAATGAGGAGCGCAAGATGAACGCGGATGCACGGTTTGGGGCGCTGGAGGTCGGCTATAACGTGCCGGCCGAAATCGGTATGCACGAGGCGGATATCCAGACGCCATGCCTGATCATCGACCTCGACGCGTTCGAGCGAAATGTGAAAACGATGCGCGAGCTCGTCGAAGCGATGGGCGTGCGCCACCGCGCGCATGGCAAGATGCACAAATCCGCCGACGTCGCTCTCTACCAGATCGCGGCCGGCGGCGCTTGCGGCATATGCTGCCAGAAGGTGGCGGAGGCGGAGGCTTTCGCCCGCGCCGGCGTTCGCGACATTCTCATCACCAATCAGGTGCGTGATCCGCGAAAGATCGACCGGATGGCGCGGCTGGCGAAAATGGCGCGCGTGATCGTCTGCTGCGACGACATCGACAATATCGCCGAGCTGAGCGCGGCCGCGACCGCGCATGGCGTCACGCTCGAAGTGCTGGTGGAGATAGAATGCGGCGCCGGGCGCTGCGGCGTGCCCCCCGGCGCGCCTGCGGTGGAGATCGCCAAAGCGGCGGATGCGGCGGCGGGGCTGAAATTCAGCGGCGTGCAATCCTATCAGGGCGCGATGCAGCATGAACGCACCTATCCCGCGCGCAAGGCCAAGGCCGATATCGCCATCGCGAAGACCAAAGAGACGGTCGATATGCTCACGGCGGCGGGGCTCAGCTGCGACATCGTCGGCGGGGCGGGAACGGGGAGCTATTATTTCGAAGGCGCTTCGGGCGTTTACAATGAACTGCAAAGCGGCTCCTATGCGTTCATGGACGCGGATTATCAGCGCGTCGAGGATGAGGGCGGCGCGCCGATTGCGGAGTTCGAGAATTCTCTTTTCATCCTCACCTCGATCATGTCGCACGCAAAGCCAGATCTGGCGGTGTGCGACGCGGGGCTGAAAGTGCAATCGGTGGATAGCGGCCTGCCCTATGTTTTCGGGCGTGACGATGTGGAATATCTGGCCTGCTCGGATGAGCATGGCACGCTTTCTGACCCGAACGGCGCGCTGAAGATCAATGAGAAACTGAAACTGGTGCCGGGGCATTGCGACCCGACCTGCAATATTCACGACTGGTATGTCGGAGTGCGCGGCGGCAAGGTGGAGACGCTCTGGCCGGTCACGGCCCGCGGGTTGGGCTATTGAACCGTGCGGCGTGAGCGAGAGATGCGCATGACCAAGAACGGGGAAGATTGAGGCGTGGCGGGGCCGCTTGAGGGCCTGCGCGTCGTCGAGATGGAAGGCTTGGGGCCGTGCCCGCTCGCCGGACAGTTCCTCGCCGATCTTGGCGCTGAAGTCACGCTGATCCGGCGCCGCGAAGCGCCGTATGACGCCACCGATATCGTCAACCGGGGCAAGCGGGCGGTCGCGCTGGACCTGAAATCCGAGACGGGGCTTGGGGCGGCCGCGCGGCTGATCGACGCCGCCGACGCTCTGATCGAGGGATTCCGCCCCGGCGTGATGGAGCGCCTCGGCCTGGGGCCGGAGCCGCTGATGGCCCGCAATCCGGGACTGATCTACGGGCGGATGACCGGCTGGGGGCAGGACGGGCCGCTGGCGTCGACCGCAGGGCATGACATCAATTATCTCGGGATCACGGGCGTCCTGAACGCCATCGGCCGCAGCGACCAGCCGCCGCCGCCGCCACTGAATATCGGCGCCGATTACGCAGGAGGCACCATGTTCCTCCTGCTCGGCGTCCTTTCCGCGCTTTGGGAGCGGGGGCGCTCCGGGCGCGGTCAGGTGGTGGATGCGGCGATGATCGACGGCGCGACGGCCCTGATGTCGCTCTTCCACAGTTTCCTCGCGCGCGGGTTCTGGACGAATGAGCGGGAGGCCAACATGCTGGACGGCGCTGCGCCCTTTTATCGGAGCTATGAGACGGCCGATGGGAAATATGTCTCGGTCGGCGCCCTCGAACCCCAGTTCCACGCGGAGTTTCTGCGGCTGGCGGGGCTGCCTGCCGCGCATCAGGAAACGCAGATGGACCGCGCGCGGTGGCCCGAGCGGCGCGCGCTTTACGAAACGGCGTTCCGCGCCCGCACCCGCGACGAATGGACAGCGATCTTCGCCGGCTCGGACGCCTGTGTCGCGCCGGTGATGGATTGGGAGGAAGCCGTCGAGCACCCGCAGATGAAGGCGCGGGGCATATTGACGGCGGTCGACGGCGTGACTCAGGCCGCCCCGGCCCCTCGGTTCAGTCGCACGCCGGCTCGTGACCCGGGGGACGGCCGATAAGCGCCGTTTTCGCCTTGACCTGCGACGCCCTCGTTCATAGTTTCCGCGCGCGTCACCCGACTGGATTTGACCACGGCGGCGCTAAAGGTGAGGGCGGGTAGCTCAGTGGTAGAGCAGCTGACTTTTAATCAGCTGGTCGTGGGTTCGATCCCCACCCCGCTCACCAATAAAATCAAATGGTTGGCGAAGAAGAGGCGAGTAGAGAAATTTTCCGCCTTCCGCCTGCCTTTCACGATCTCTCGCTCTGCGTGTGCGTTGAAGGGGATATCTGCAGTGGGCGAACGACGATGGTGTCGAGTGGCGCTGCATTGACCCGGGAAAGCCGCAGCAGAACGGTTACATCCAGAGTTTCAACGGCAGCCTGCGCGACGAATGCCTCAACGAGCAGATATTCGACACCCTGGCCGATGCCCGCAGCAAACCGGCGCTCTGGCGCTATGACTACAACAGCGTCAGGCGGCATTCCTCGCTCAGCAACAAGACCCCGACAGAAGCGCGCCGGGCGCTTGAGAAATCTGAGGGCTCCGCGCCCGATGCGCTTGCCCAACGCGAAACTGAAGATTATCAAACCCAAGGACTCTCATTATGAACGAGGGACGACCGGAGCGTAGGTCACCGCACCGTCAGGCGCGAATGGCTGGATCAATACACCATCGAAAGCATCGAGGAGGCGCAGGATCGCGCCACGCAATGGCTCTGGACTTACAACAACGAACGCCCGAACATGGGTGCCGGCGGCCTCACACCCGCCCAGAAACTGAAAATGGCCGCGTGAATTCTACGGATGCACTCCGCTAAAAATGGGGGATTACCCATCCAGCTACAATCTATCGCTGTCTCGAAGACAAGCAGTCCTTAGGGCGCGATATTGTTCCGCTCAGCCCGACGTCCCTGCCACTGGACTTGGTTGCGTCGAACGACGTGGCCCCCTTTTCTGCTCGATAACTTCGAAGGCGCTTGATGCTGCAACATATGCTGCGACAGTTGATGTTCCGCCCGCGGATTGCAGTAGTATTCCATATTTATTACGAGGATATTGCAAAGGAAATCATTGCTCGGCGAAAAAATATTCGCTCACCTTATTCGCTTTATGTTACGCATAATCACGACCTGACCCCAGATACAATCACGGCACTGGCGGGGCTGCAAGTGCGGCTACGGTTTCTCAAGACCGAAAACATTGGCATGGATGTATATCCCTTCCTTGCGGCGTTGGAACATTTCGGACTTTTCGAGACCGGCCTTCTCTGCAAACTGCATACCAAACGCGGCGAAGGGCCAATCGGCGACACTTGGAAAACGGAGCTCTTCGACTCAATTCTGGGGGACGGGTCGCGGTTCGACTCTAATATCAGATACCTTGCAGCGCATTCCCACATGGCCATGCTTGGGGCAGCCTCGACCTATCTTTCCGCTCACCACGCGATGAAGGACAATTTCCCCCATATCTTTGATTTAAATCAGGCTTGTCTCTATGCCGATCTGAAGCAGGACTGGGGGTTCTTCGCAGGCACGATTTTTCTGGCCCGAAGCAGGATTTTCCACCCACTACCCAAAGCCTCTATCATCAGGCAAAGGTTTGCACGAGGTGCTACCCGCAGCGATGGCGAATTCGCGCATGCATGCGAGCGTGTTTTCGGGTTACTGCCACGCCTTGGCTTGCAGGATGTCGGTACTATTACGCCAGCTTGGCGCGGTGAGGAGGTTGCGGTGAATCCATTACCGTCACCCGAACTAATCAGCCGGACTATGACCGAACTGCACAAAAAGAGGTAGTTCGGTTTATCTGAACAGGTTCCGGGCGCTTTCCAAGTGGTTTTCCGCCTTGGTTACGCTGCCGCCGCTTCGGGCATCGGCTGGTTGAAGCAGGCTTGCTCGGAGGTATTCCCGTCAAGCGATGAATATGGGCGATGAGTGTGGGCGGCGGCTGCTGCAGAAACCGAGATAACGGCCGATCGACGCGCGCGCCTCCGAGCCGCTGTCATAGGCTCGCAGGTAGACCTCCTCGTATTTGATGGTCCGCCAGAGGCGCCTTTCTTGCCGAGCGCCTTCGCGGCCGGGTCTTTCCCGTCGTCGTCAAATTCTTCCTCCACCTCGCCCGTGGCGATCTGCATGACGCGGACAGCGTTGCCGATCACATCGGCGGGGCGCTTCTGGCCTTTCGGACCTTTGGGCATGCAGCCTCCTATGCTTCTCGGTAAGCATATAGGGTCCGATGGCGCTGGGCGACAGTCAGATTTCAAACTGATGCACTACCCACCTCTCCATTTTCTTGACAATACTTGGGCGGCATTCAGATGATCCGCAGCTTGCGCGCGGTGAATGCTTCCGCGAAACGTTCGGGCGCCCGGCATTCCATGCCGCGCAGGCGTGCGATTCCCCGGAACGTTTCCGCGTCGAACCAGTCTTTGGAGCGCTGGCTGCCGAAATGCCGGATGAGCAGTTCGATCTTCCGGTTCATCACTTCCGCGCCGATCGGCGCGTAGACATTCGGGCGGCCGAGATCGCCGTCCCATTTCGGAATCTCGTATTCGAGGATGACCTCGTCGCGGAACAGGTTCCAGGCGAGCGCCGCGAGTTCGCGGTGGTCCTGATGGGCGTCGTCGCGGCTATGAACCAGCACTACATCGGGGGAAAATCGTCGCCGCACATCGATGAGCCACGATTTGATCGCGAGGCTCTGGCTTGGAAAGATTGAGTCCTCGAACGCGCCGCAATCGACCCGATGGGAGGCGGCGCCCGCGAGGAAATCCGCGGCGGAAGCGCAGGCTTCCTCGCCGCGCACGCCCGCCGCGCTGAGAACGCACCATTGAACGTCGATCGGAACGCCTGCGCGCATGAGGGTGAGGATCAGGCCGCCGGCGCCGATTTCGATATCGTCGGAATGCGCGCCAACGCACAACAGCGAGAGGCGGTCGCGGCCGCCGAGCAGATCCAGCGGGATCAAGAGCGTTCGGCCCTCAGGGCTTCGCGTCGCGGGGCTCCTTCGCTCTTCAAAAGCCACGGCGTCTCGCCACGCTCGACCATATCCTGAAGAGATTGCCAATCGCGCAGAGTGTCCATCGAGCGCCAGAAGCCCTCGTATCTGTAGGCGAGCAACTGATCCTCGGCGATCAGCCGCGTAAACGGCTCGAGTACCAGTTCCTCACCGTCGCGCATGTAGTCGAATATCTCGGACCGGAATATGAAGTAGCCGCCATTGATCCAGATATCGGAAGAGCTCGACGACCGGAACTCTCGCACGCGCCCATCCTCGTCCGCATCCACCAGATGATAGGTGAGCGGCGGGCGCACCGCGAGGAAACAGGCGATCTTGCCGCTTTGCTCGAAGCGCCGGATCATGTCGGCAAGATCGAGATCACTCAGCCCGTCGCTGTAGTTGGCGAGGAACATCGGCTCCTTCTCCACCTGGCTCCGGACCGCCCAGAGTCTTTGGCCGATGTTCCGCCAGATTCCCGTGTCGATCAGCGCGACCCGCCAGTCGAGCGCCGGTTCGCCGAGCACCTCGACCTTGTGTCCGCCCGCCGAGACCACGCAATCCGTGAATGTTTGCGGCCGGCTCTGGAGAAAGAAATCCTTGATGACGTTGCCCTTGTAGCCGAGGCAGAGCACGAAATCGTTGTGCCCGCGATCGGCGTAGTACTGCATGAGATGCCGAATGATCGGCTGTTGGCCGATCGGGATCATCGGTTTCGGCACGTTCTCGGAATATTCGCGGATCCGCGTTCCAAGACCGCCGCAGAACAGCACGACCTTCATAGCGGGCTCCCTTCCGGAACAATGATTTCAACGTGGGGGATCGGAACGATGAGACGCCCGCCCCAATCGGCGACGTGGCGCATCTGGGCGACGATCTCGTCTCGCAGGTTCCACGGCAATATCAGGATGTAATCCGGCTTTGCGGCGTCGATGGCGTCCACCGGGCGGATCGGAACCCTCATCCCCGGCGTGAACCGCCCGATCTTGTAGGGATTGCGATCGACGGTAAAGTCGAGGAAGTCCGGCCCGATTCCACAATAATTGAGAAGCGTGTTGCCTTTGCCGGGCGCCCCGTAGCCGCAAATTCGTTTGCCCTCGTCCTTCGCCGCAATCAGGAAACTCAGTAGTGCGCGCTTTGTCCGGCGGGCTTTCTCGTCGAACGCCTGGTAGGTGGCGACTTCATGGAGCCCCTCTTCACGTTCGAGCACACGCAGGGCGGCGACGGCCGGCGTGCGCGCGCGCATTGCGCCTGTCTTCGCGAGGTAGACGCGCAGCGATCCACCATGTGTCGTCAACGTCTCGACGTCGAAGACGGACAGTCCGTGCTTCGCGGCCATGCGCTCGATCGTCAGGAGGGAGAAGTAAGAATAATGCTCATGATAGATCGTGTCGAACTGGTTCTCCGTCAGCAATCGGCCCACATGGGGAAACTCGAACGTCGCGACGCCGTCGGGCTTCAGCAGTCGCGACACGCCTTCGACGAAATCGTTCAGATCGGGAACCTGCGCGAGCACATTGTTGCCGATGATCAGGTCAGCCGCGAGATCGTCGCCGAGCATTCGGTCGGCCAGGGCGGAGCCGAAGAACTCGACACGCGTCGGAACGCCCCGGCGCGTCGCGGCGGCGGCGACGTTCGCGGCCGGCTCGACGCCAAGCACCGGCACGCCAAGCGGGCCGAAATGCTGAAGAAGATATCCGTCGTTGCTCGCAAGCTCGACGACCAGGCTCTGCCGGTCGAGGCCGAAGCGCTCGGTCGCCATGACCGCGAACTGGCGCGCGTGCTCGACCCAGCTCGACGAATAGGAGGAGAAATAGGCGTATTCGGTGAAGATCTCCTCGGGTTTTACGTAGTCCCGAAGCTGCACGAGCAAGCAGCCCTCGCAGATCATGACATGGAGCGGATGGTAACGCTCCGCCGCGTCCACGAGTTCGGGCGGCAGGAAGCTCTCGCAAGGCGGGGACATGCCGAGATTGACGACGGTGTGGCTGAGCGAAGCGCCGCAAAGCCGGCAGGACGACGTCCGTGTCGCGCCCGCGTATTGGCTTGAATTATTATGGACATTCATTGTCGTCGTCTCCCATGCGCCACCACCCGAGGCCGCGCAGGATCGAACCTGAAGCGCAGTCTCCACTGCACGGTAAGGCGAGGGGCTGCGCGCCAGAACCCGGCGATGCGGTGGAGGGCTGACCATTTGGATGAAGCCTTCTACGCCCATGGGACATGGTGAAGCTCCCCCGAGGAGAGAGTTGATGCCGCCCGCCCCGCGGGGCCATTCTCGTCTTTCGCCGGGCGTCGGGCGCGGAACAAGGGCGCGAGAGATGAGATTCATTGAAACCGGCATAGCCGGTCTGTGGCTGACGGAGCCGGAGCCCTTCACCGATGAGCGGGGCTCGTTCACCAGAACCTTTTGCGCCGGCGAGTTCGCCGCGCGTGGGCTGGAGACTGATTTCGTTCAGCACAGCCGCTCGATTTCGTATCGCAAGGGAACGTTGCGGGGCCTGCACTATCAGCGTTCGCCTTACGGCGAGGCCAAGCTTGTCTCCTGCGTCGCGGGTGCGATCTGGGATGTCGCGGTCGATCTCAGAAGCGGCTCGGAAAGCTACGGGCGCTGGCGGGCGTTCGAGCTGAGCGCCCGGAATGGCTGGCAGCTCTATATCCCCGTTGGCTTCGCGCATGGGTTCCAGTCCCTCTCGGACGGCGCCGCGACGAATTACCTGATCTCACGCGCTTATACGCCTGGCTCCGCGCGCGGCGTTCGGTTCGATGATTCCGATATCGCCATCGCATGGCCGGCGCCTGTCGCGGCCATCAATGAGAAGGACCTTTCCTGGCCGTTCCTTCGCGACAGCGGCCCTGCCGACGCCCCTTGAAGCGCAGGGGCCGTCCCATCTCATCGGCGAGGAGCCCGGCGTCCCGCAATCGCTCCGCGGCTGCGGCGACCGCGCGGAAGCGAAGGCCGGAGCGCTCGGCGATGTCGAGAAGGGAATGACGGCCGTCAGCGAGGTTGAGCACCCAGCGGATCGCGTCGATATCAGCTATCTGCGTGCCGCCGCCGACCGCGCCATAGAGATTTCGACGCCCCAGCTGCGGCTCTCCCATCGGCGACCGGTTCATCGGGCGGTGGTTCGCCTCGATGATCTCGATCGCTTCAAGGATCATGTCATGCGAGGCGGCGAGGTGTTCGGGGCGGATGAAATCGAGATTGTCCGCCGAGGTGTGGTATTCGGGGAAAGTCGCGTGGACGCTTCGCTGAAAGAGTCCGAAGGGCAGGTCGTAACCGGGGGAGCAGAATTGCCTTTCATCATACCCGTCCGGTGCAAAATCGCGCGTGCTTGCGGTTGGCCCCGCACCCGCCAGCACATGGCGCATCGCGTCGTCGATCGGCGCGTCGCCCCGGCGGCTGCGCTTGTAGTTCGGCCCGCCGCCATCGCCGAGACAGGAGACCACCAGGCCGTGGTCGATCCTTTCGACGGTTGAGCGGTTCCGAGCCAGCCAGGCGAGCGCGCCGATCGTCGCGGGCGCGAAGATGAAGCGGTAACTCCAGCGCAGATCGCGGCCAGCGAGTGTCTTCGCCAGCTCGGTCAGCACCGCTATTCCCGAGCAATTGTCGTTCGCGAGCGATGGATGACAGATATGCGCGGTCAGGACGAACTCGCGGGAGGTCCGCCCGCGGATCAGGTGTTCGCCATGGCTCATCGCGCCGGCGATGTGCTCCGTATCAATGCATATCTCGTAGACGCCCTCGGCGGGGAGCCTTTCGAGATCCGCGTGCCGCATGCAGAACCCCCAGCGTTCCTCGTAGTAGGATGTTCGGTAAGGGATCAGATCCGGCTGCTCGGGTAGCGTGAAGATATGTGGGCGCAGGGATGCGAGCGACATCCGCCCGCGAATCGGGGTGCTGTAGTTCAGCACATGCAGGTTGCAGTCGCTGAAATCGAGGACGACTCGCCCGGCGGGATCGCGGATCCAGGCCTCTCGAACGTGCCATTCCCGCGGCGTCGTCCAGTCATGCGCCGGCGCGCCGCTCGGCGTTTCGACCCGCTTCAGCGCGATCTCCCTCTCGATTATGTCGAGCGTCGCGCGGGCGCCTGGCCCGGCCAGGCTCCGGCAGATCGGATAGAGCTCCGCCGCGAGCGCGTAGATCCGTGCCCCGAGAGAAGGCGCGCTTACGGCTGGCCCATTTTCAGTCGCCGTGAACGCCATTTCAACCCGCCGCGACGGCGGCCGGCTCCGTGAAGCGGAGATCCTTGCCGATTTTCCCGGATTCGAGCAGCTTTCGGATGCAGCCTATGCGCTGATAACGTGGGCCCTCGAACGACGCGACGTCGAGCGGCGCGCCGTGGTAGGCGGCGTATAGCTCTTCAGCGCCCATTCGCGCGTTCCAGCGCGGCCGTGCTTCCGGCAGCACGCGCTCCAGCTTGGAGAAATCGACGCGATAGGAGCGCGTGTCCGGCCCCGCGTCGGCGGCGAACTCGACCCTGCAGCCGGGCACGACCTCGGACACGATCCGGGCGATGTCCCTGATCCTGTAGTTCTGCGTGGTCGAGCCCACATTGAACGCCTCGCGCCAGACCTTTTTGACCGGCGCCTCCAGCACCGCGAGGAAGGCGCGCGAAATGTCTCCGACATGCACGATGGGCCGAAGCGGACTGCCGTCGGATTTGAGCAGGATCACCCCCTGGGACACCGCCCAGGCGACGAGATTGTTCAGCACGATGTCGAAACGCAGGCGCGGCGAAAGCCCGTAAGCCGTCGCCGGCCTGAGGAATGTGGGGCAGAAGGTTTCGTCGGCCAGCGGCGCGATGTCGCGCTCGCTCGCCACCTTGGAACGCCCGTAGGCCGTGACCGGATTCAGCGCGCTGGTCTCGTCGACCATCGCGTCGCCGGCGCTGCCGTAGTTGCTGCAGGACGACGCGAAGAGAAACCGCCTGACGCCGGCCGCCTTCGCCACTTCGGCCAGTCTTACGCTGCCCTGGTGATTGATGCTGTAGGTGACACTTTCGTCGAGATCGCCGAGCGGATCGTTGGAGAGCGCGGCGAGATGGATGACCGCGTCGAAGCCCGTCAGATCGGCTCTGACGACGTCGCGGACATCCTTCATGATGGTGGGCGGATTGGGAAGCGCGCCGCCCGGCGCGTATCCGCAGTTCCGGTAGAGGTCGACGTCCAACCCGACGACGTCATGCCCGGCGCGGCTGAGGAGCGGCGTCATGATGGCGCCGATATACCCACGACTTCCGGTCACAAGAACACGCATCTGCGGAACCTCCCTATGCTGCTATGGCTTCATCTCGTATCGCTGCGAACGGTGCCGCCAAGTTCGGTCGCTGTTCTCGCCGGCGCGCCTGCCCGGAGATGCGTCGGCGTAGAAAAGGGAAGCGCGGCTTCGTTTTCCGGGGCGTGGCCGCGATACCCTTCCGGGTTAAGAACGCGCCAGCGCCACATGTCGCGGCACATCGCGGCGAGGTCGCGGCGGGGTCGCCAGCGCAGCAGCGCCGCCGCGCGCGACGGATCGGCGATGCTTTCGGCGACATCGCCAGGTCGGCGCGGCGCGTTGATCGTCGGCACGGTGAGGCCTGACACCGCTTCGAAGGCGGCGATCGCTTCGCGAACGCTGGCGCCGCGGCCGACGCCGAGGTTGAGCGGAAGCGCGAGACCGCGCGCCAGATCCGACGAGAGCAACGCGTCCAGGGCGGCGACGTGGCCGTCCGCGAGATCGAGGACATGGATGAAATCGCGGATGCAGGTCCCGTCGGGGGTAGGGTAGTCTGCGCCGAAGATCCTGAGAGGCGGTCCGGCGCCATTCAGGCTGCGCGCGATGAGCGGAAAGAGATTCGTCGGCTCCCCGACTGGATCCTCCCCGATCATGCCGCTCGGGTGCGCGCCGACGGGATTGAAATAGCGGAGCATGACGATCTGGATTTGCGGCCGCGCGGCGGCGATGTCCGCCAGCAGCGTCTCGACGATGTGCTTCGTCCGGCCGTAAGGATTGGTGGGGCTCAGCGCCGCATCCTCAGCGATGGGAACCCGTTCGGCCAGGCCGTAGACCGTAGCGGAGGATGAAAAGACAAACCGGTTCACGCCGTGCTCGGCCATCGCCGCGAGCAGCCGCGCCGACCCCGAGATGTTGACGTCGTAGTACCGTTCCGGCGCCGCGACGGACTCCCCCACCGCCTTGAGACCGGCGAAATGGATGACGGCGTCGAAGCGGTGCGATCGGAAGAGCCCGCGAAGCGTCCGTCGATCGGTGACGTCGCCGCGGACGAACCTGGCGCTGCGGCCACCGGCGAGCGTGTTGATCCGTCGCGCCGCCTCGATATGCGAATTGCTGAAATCGTCGAGCACGACCACATCGAATCCACACGCCAACAGCTCGACGACGACATGCGAGCCGATGAAGCCGGCTCCTCCGGTCGCCAGCACCAGCGGCGATATCGGTTTTGGTGCGGTCAACGTAACTCCCCCCGATCCGCGAGCCGCCATCCACATGGCGTATCGGGCCCGTTCCATCCCGAGCGGCGGGCCATCAGGAAGGTGATGCGTCGGCGCGCGGCGGCGGACCCCGCAAATCGAATGTCGGCGTACGCCTTTCAGCCGATACGCGCCGCCACGCTCACCGCGGTGCGATACGCGCCCGCGGCGGCGTTCATGGTCGCCCTCCGGCTCCGCCATTCAATGGCGCCCCCTCGGCCAATTGGCCGAGGGCCTGTCCAAACGGCGCAGGCCCGGCTGACCCGGACTCTGCTATTTCTACGGGATGTGGGAAGCGGCGGCGCGGCTATCGCCGCCGCAGTGCGCGTCGTTGCGCGACCGGCGGCGCATTATCAGAGGGCGGACGCGATGCGCCGAGCGTTTTTCTTCGCGAATGTCGAGCAATACGTCGTCGCGCTCGTCGGCCTGGCGAGCATCGCCGCGGTCTCGCGGCTGCTGACGCCCGCCGAAATCGGCCTTGCGGCGATCGGGCTTGGCGTTTCGACCATCGCTTTCGCCGCAAAGGAGTTCGCAAGCGCCGAATTTCTGATCCAGCGCCGCGCGATCGACGGGGGTGACGTAAGTACGGCGTTCACGATCACGGCCGCCCTCAGCGCCGTCATCGTTATTATTCTCCTTGGCGTGGCAGGCATGGTCGAATCCGCCTATTCGGCGCCGGGCGTCGCGCGATTCCTGGAAGTGATGTGCCTTGTCGGTCTCGTCGACGCTGTCTCCGCGCCGACCCAGGCGCTGTTGCGTCGAGAGATGGCGTTCTCGGTGCTGGCCCGCGTCAACGTGGCGGCGTCGGTTGCTACGGCGGGCGTGACGATACTTCTCGCCGCCACCGGGTTCGGTCTCATCAGCGTCGCCTGGGGGCAGGCCGCAGGCGCTGCGACGAAGGCGGTTCTCTGCGTCGTCTGGGCGCCGATGCGCCTGCCGACCCGTCCGTCCGTCGCCTCCTGGCGCGCCATGCTTTCATTCGGGGGCAGCAAGGGCGCCGTGACGATGATCGACCGCGTCTACGAGGCGCTGCCTCAGCTCGTGCTGGGCCGGACAATGTCGCACGCCGCAGTCGGGATATACAACCGCTCGAACGTGCTTTGTGGGATTCCCGACAAGTTCACGATGTCGGCGATTTTCTCGTTCGCGTTCCCGGCGCTTGCGGCGCGCGTCCGGGAGGGCGGCGACGTGAAGGCTGCATATCTGCGGGCGCTGAATTATATCTCCGTGGTTTATTGTCCGGCGCTTGCGCTGGTCGCGCTACTCGCCGACCCCATCGTCTCGTTCGCGCTTGGCCCGGGTTGGGACCCTGTCGTTCCGCTCCTTCGGCTGCTTTCGCTCGCCGCGATGTTCTGGGTGCCGATGGTTGTCACCACGCCGACGCTGTTCGCCCTCGGCGCCAACCGGGACGCGTTCCTCGCGAGCCTCTACGGGCGAGGCTTTGGCGCGGCGGTCATGGTGGGGGCGAGCTTTGTCAGCTTGACGGCGCTGGCGGCGAGCCAGTTTATCTCGATTCCCGTCTACGCTTGGATCTCCCTTCGCATTGCGCGTCGGCGGATGGGATTCGGATGGGGCGAACTGGCGCTGGAGAGTTTGCGCAACGTCGCGGTGCTCGTCTCATCGTTGGCGCCGCCCTGCCTCTTCGCCGCGCTGTCCGGAAGCGGGCTCGAAATGACGCCGCTCGAGGCGGTTTTCTGCGGCGCGCTCGCCGCGCCGGGGTGGCTGGCCGGGCTCTGGGGGTTTCGTCACCCGCTGCGCGAGGAAGTGAAGGCGATACTCATCCAGCTGCGCGATCAGGGAGCCGAGACGAGCGGCGCCGCGCCGATAAGGGCCGGGGCGCGACGATGACCAGCTTCGACGTGGCGATCCCGAACTACAATTACGGTCGCTATCTTCGCGAATGCGCCGCCAGCGTCGCGAGCCAGGACGTCGATGCGCTCCGGATCCTGATTATCGACAATGCGTCCACCGACGACAGCGCCCGTATCGCACAGGGAATCGCGGCTGCGGATCCGCGCGTCGAATTGCGCCTCCGCTCGCGCAATCTCGGGCCGCACGCTTCCTTCAACGAAGCGGTGGACTGGGCGTCGTCAGATTGCTTCCTGATCCTTTGCACGGATGATCTGTTGGCGCCGGGCGCGCTGCGCCGCGCGGGGGAGGTCCTGACCCGGGACCCGTCTCTTGCCTTCTGCTACGGGCGCGATATCGGCTTCGGGCGCGGCCAGCCGCCGCCGCCGCAGGTCGCTACCGGGCCGGAGCCGGCGCGCTGGCGGCGGATGTCCGGCCGTATGTTCATAGAACAATTCTGCCGGTTGGGCGTGTTCCAGATTCCGGGCCCGACGCTGGTCGCGCGCACCGCCGCGCACAAGGCGGCGGGGCATTACCGCGAGGAGTTGCCCCATAGCGATGATTACGAACTCTGGCTTCGCCTTGCGCTCTTCGGCGACGTGGCGGTGCTGGATAACGTGCAAGGCATGATACGCGACCATGGCGACAATCGCTCCAGCGCGCTGCGGGCGCGTCAGGTTCTGCATATCCGCCAGACCGAGGCGGCTGCGGAGTCTTTCTTTGCGCGCGAAGGCGTCACGATCGACGGCGCGCGCCGTCTTCGGCGTCTCGCACGCCGCGGGTTCGCCGCGCGCGCCTACTGGGCCGCGCTAGGGGCATGGTCGCGGGGCGATCCGGGCGGCTGGGGCCTCATGCGTTACGCTCTCGCGAAATCGCCGGAAATGGCGTTGGCGCCGCCGCTCGGCTATCTGCTCAACCGCCCGGACGCCCGCGCGAGGCTCGCGCAGGGACTCGGGGCCGTCGCAAGGCGTGTTTCGCCCGGGAGGGATTGACCGCATTTCGGCCCAAGGCGCTGCACTCACCGCCCGGCCTCGGGTGTCGCCCGTCGCCCTTGACGAATCCGAGGAGAAGCGCCTCCTGCTCTGCCAGTTGACGACTGGAATCAACAAGAAACCTGTCGATGCCGGCGACGAGTTCGCTTCTTTCGACGCTGAGCTGTAGAAATCGCGACTTGAGCGCCTCCAGGTCCAGGCTCTCGATTTCCATACAGAACGCGCCGAGGCCGGCGGCCGAAAGCAGCGCCCGGTTCTTCTCCGCATAGCCAACCGAAAGGGTCGGGCGGCGGACGCGGACGGCGCAGAGCACGTTGTGGAACCGCGACGCGACGACGAGATCGCACTGCGAGAGTTCCGCCATCACGTCCTCAAGGGATCTTCCTACGCCGACGGATATTGCGTCGGCGCGGCGGGGCGGCTCATCGCCATCGACACGTTCGAGCACCGAGGCGACGGCCCGGGCGTCGCTGTCATCGCCGCCGAGAAGATGCACACGCCAGCCCGCGGCGCGTAGCCACGCGACGAAACCAGCCATCTTCACGAGGTAAGCTTCGAAGATCGCTTCGCCGTCCGGGCCGTCCTTCACCCAGCCAAAATAACTCATCAGGCCTACACCGACGGTCGGCGGCGCCGCTTTCGTGGGCGGAAGCGACGGCGCCGGCAGGCCGAGCGCGAGATCGGGAAAGAGGCGGTCATTGCTCACGTCGAAGCCGACCGAGGCCATGAAGTCGCGCGAGAGCGCGTCCCGATATGTCCGCAAGCCCGCCAGACCGGCGGCCCAGGTCAGGAACCGGCGACTGAGCCGGCCCCGGATCGGACCCGCGCCGACGCTGACGAAAGCGATCCGTGCGCCAACGAGTCGCGCAGCGAAGCACCAGCGCAACAGCACGAAAGGCCATCCGAAGGCGCGGTCATGGAAGTCGTCGAGAATCCCGGTGCCGGGAATGATCACCACATCGACACCCCGGCAGGCCGACAAAGCCGCGCCAAGACCCCGGATCCGGCGCGGAATCCGCAATGCGAGGCGATCAAGCGCGCGTGCGCGCGCGGTGACGAATGCTGGCGCGCCGATCGCGACCGACGGCACGCCGAGCCGGCTCCGCACCTCAGCCGGTCCGGAACAGATGCAGAGAAGTTCGGCTTCCGGCGCCACGCGCCGAAGCGTCGCGACCATCGCCGCCAGCGATCCGTCGTTCCCGTAGTTTCCGGATCCGAACTGACCGAGCAGCGCGATCCTCATGGAGCTTCCTCCCTCTAGGCGATTGCGTCGCCGCCCACGAGAGAGCCGGAGCGGCGTGGGCGCGCATAGGCTTCTCGATGGATGCTCTACGCCTAATGGGCGCCGTGACTACCACTCTCGTATCGGCGCTCATCAAAAGCGCCGATGGCGAGGGCGTGGAGGCGGGCTAGGCTTTGGCAGGACGATTCGGCTCGCGGGCTTCCGGCGCGCTTGCGAGGCATGTTTCTGGTTGGGGGCCGCATGATGAAGTTCGCGTTCTTGGTCACGCCCCACACCGGCGGCACTTTTTCAGTTTTCGCAAGTCTTCGCGCCGAACTGCGCCCGCATGGAGTCGATCTGCGCTGGATGGGTCCGGCGGATCGCGATGCGCTGCTCGCGGACCCGCCCTGGGCCGTTGAAGCGATGTCAGGCGAGGCGATCGCGCGCCATGGCGCAGGGCTTGACGCAGCGTCTGGCGCAGACTCTGGCGCGGCGCAGGCCCGCGAGATGGCCGCGCGGCTGGAGGCTGGCGGATATGACGGCGTGTTCGTGAACGTGCTGAGCGACCAGGCTTCGACAAATCTCGTCCGACATCTTCCCTCGCGGCTTCTGCGCATCATGATCGTGCACAACATTACGCCCGGAACCTACGCGGCCGCCGCCGCGATTCGCGATCATGTCCACGCGGTTGTCTGTGTCTGCGACCGCGCCTGCGAGGATCTCCGCCGGCGTCGCGGCTTCGACCCGGCGCGGCTTTCGGTGATCCGCAATGCGGTCACGCTCCCGGACCTGGGCGTCGAGGCTGCGGAACGCAGCACCGAGCCGGGCCTTCGCACGTTGTTCCTCGGCCGGATCGAGGATGCGTCGAAGGGCGTTCTTTTGCTGCCAGCCATACTGGACCGCGTGGCGGGTGACGTCACTCTCACGGTCGCAGGCGACGGGCCTGACGCCCCGCGTCTGAGGGCGGCGCTGTCGCGCCTCGGCGCCCGGGCGATGATGATCGGCGCGGCGGCGCCGCGCGACGTTCCTGCGCTCCTCGCTCATCACGACGCGCTGATCATGCCCTCGCGGTTCGAAGGCATGCCGATGGCGCTGATCGAGGCGATGGCGATGGGCTGCGTGCCGGTTGCGTCGCGGATCGACGGCGTGACCAATACAATTGTCGAGCATGAGCGGAACGGGTTGCTCTTCCCGGTCGGAAGCGCGCGCGCGGCGGCCAGTCGCCTCAGCGCGCTCAGGGCCGACCCTGCGTGGCGCGCGGAGTTGAGCGCGGCGGCGCGCGTCACTGCGCGCAGCCTCTATGGCGGCGCGCGGATGGGAGAGGAATATCGAGGGCTGATCCTGGCTCTGCAAAAGAGCCCTCCGCCCATCGCCGCCCCGCTTCCATTCGAGGAATGGCGGCTGCCCGGTGGGCTTCGCTCCGGATTGCGGACCTATGCGCCGCGCCCGCTCAAGAATGCGCTGCGTCTCGCGCGGGAGCGGATGAGGCCGTGCCTCGGCGTGTAAGGGGGATCTCATGCAAGAACATCTCGGCGAAGTAGCGTGTGCGTTGGAGGCGCTGGACGCCGGGCGCTTCGCGGCCTCGGATGCGTTGCGCGCGCGTGCGCACGCGATGATCCCGGGCGGGGCGCACACCTATGCGAAGGGCGACGACCAATATCCGGTCCTCGCGCCCGGCTTCATCCGCCGCGGCCGTGGCTGTCGCGTCTGGGATGTCGATGGCGCTGAGTATATCGAATACGGGATGGGCAACCGGGCGGTCGGACTCGGCCACTGTTATCCGTCCGTCGTCGAGGCCGCCCGGCGCGCGCTCGATTTCGGGTGCAACTTCACGCGTCCGACGCCTTTCGAGACGGATTGCGCCGACATGTTTCTCGACTCCATTCCTTCGGCGGAGATGGTGAAGTTCTGCAAGGACGGATCGGACGCCACTTCGGCCGCCGTGCGTCTCGCCCGCGCCTATACCGGCCGGGACCTCATAGCGATTTGCGCCGATCATCCGTTTTTCTCGACAGACGACTGGTTCATCGGAACGACGCCGATGAACGCGGGCGTGCCGAAAGCTGTCCGCGATCTGACGGTCGGTTTTCGCTATGATGAAATCGAGGACGCGCGCGCGCTCTTCGCGCGGCATCGCGGCCGCATCGCCGCAGTGATCCTCGAGCCCGCGCGAGGGGATGATCCGGCGCCCGGCTATCTCAGGGCGTTGCGGGATCTCGCGCATCGCGACGGCGCCTTGTTCATACTTGACGAGATGATCACCGGGTTCCGCTGGAGCCGCGGCGGCGGTCAGCAAGTCTATGACATCGAGCCGGACCTGGCGACTTTCGGCAAGGCGATGGGCAACGGTTTCTCCGTATCGGCGCTTTGCGGCAAGCGGGAGTTCATGCGCCTCGGCGGGCTGGAGCACACGGACCGTGAGCGCGTATTCCTGCTTTCCACGACGCATGGCGCGGAATCCCACGCGCTGGCCGCGGCGACCGAAACCATGAGGGTCTATCGTGATGAGCCGGTGATCGCGCATCTGCATGAAATCGGCGCTACGCTCCGCGCGGGGATCGACGCCGTGATCGCAGGGCGCGGGCTGCAAAGTCATGTGCGCCTGACCGGGCGCGACTGCTGCCTCGCCTACCAGGCGCTCGACGCGGAGGGCGCTCCGTCTCAGGCCTTTCGCTCGCTTCTGCTGCAGGAAACGATTCGACGCGGCGTGCTCTCGCCGTCCCTCGTGGTGAGCTACAGTCATCGGGCGGAGGATGTCGACGCGACGGTGGAGGCGTTCGATGGCGCGCTCGGCGTCTATCGGCGCGCGCTCGAGGACGGCGTCGGCGCCCATCTCGTCGGGCGTGCGTCCGAGATCGTCTTTCGCGGCCGCAACACCTCATCCGCTCGCGCGGTCGTGTCGCGGGCGGCGATGATTTGATGCGGGCTTTGAAGCGCCTGTTCGTCGCGACCGCCATTGTGGCGAGCCTCCTTGCGCCGGGCGGTGTCCGGGCCTGGCCCTCCGCCACGTTTCCCCTCTCGGTTTCGCCCGACCGGAGCCACCTTCTGGACGGCGAAGGCCGCCCCTTGCTGGTCGTCGGCGACGCGGCCTGGTCGCTCATGGTTGAACTGCGCAGGGAGGATGCCGAGCTATATCTGGAAGATCGCAAAGCGCGCGGGTTCAATGCGCTTCTGATCAATCTTATCGAGCATCAGTTCAGCTCAAACCCGCCTGCGAACGCGTATGGCGAGAGACCTTTCGTCGGTGGCGCAGCCTTTGAAGACCCGAACGATGTCTATTTTGACCATGTCGACTGGGTGCTGCGCCGCGCCAGGTCAATGGGTTTCGCGGTGTTTCTGACACCCGCCTATATCGGCGCCGGCGGGGGCGGCCAGGGGTGGTACACCGAGATGCGGGAGGCCGGCCCTGAGCGCCTGCGCCATTACGGCCTCTATCTCGGGCGCCGCTTCGGCGCGCTGAAAAACATCGTCTGGACCCAGGGGGGCGATGAAGACGCGCCCGAGCCATCGCTTGTTTCAGCCATCGCGGAGGGGATCCGCGAAGCCGACCCCGCCGCGCTGCAGACCGTACATTCCCGGCGCGATACCGTCACCGCCGCAGCGTGGGCTGACGCGCCCTGGCTCGATCTTGATGCTGCGTACACCTACGGGGACGTCTTCGAAAAGGTAGCGGCGCAAAAGAGGGATCGGTTCGATCTGCCGGTGATCATGATCGAAAGCCTCTATGAGAACGAACACGGGACGACGGAGCAAACTCTGCGCGAAGCGGCCTATGGCGCGATCATGGCGGGCGCAGCGGGATATGTATTCGGCAACAATCCGATCTGGCACTTCAGCAGCGGGGGCCTTTTCGATGCTCCACGCGCATGGAGGGATGAACTGCCCCGCGCCGGATCCCTGAACATGGGCAACATGCGGACGTTCTTCGAGCCGCTCGAATGGTGGACCATGGCGGAAGACGCCGATGGCGCGCTCTGCGGGTGGCGGACGAAGCTCGGTCGGGTGAAATGTGCCATTGCGCGCGATGGCGCCTTTGCTGTCGCGTATGCGCCGAGGGGCGGCGCTATCCGCCTCGGGACCGGCGGGCTCGCCGAGGGCCCAATCTGCGCGAGCTGGTATGATCCGAGCAGCGGCGGCAGATATCAGGCTTCCGAGGCTCCGCTCATTCATGGCGAGGATTTCATCGCTGAACCGCCGCAGCCGCTGAACTTCCGCGGTTTTCACGACTGGGTTCTGCTTCTGGCCGTGTGCGGCGACCAAACACTTTCCACCCGGTAACAGCGACTGTTCACGAAGAAATGACGCCGATTCGCGCCCTGCGCGATCGTCTGGCGCAGACGCACTGACGGAACGTGCATCCATTAAGTAAATCCGACACAGAAATTACACGCTATGATTGCAATCGACATGTCTATAGCCCCAACCGGATGAAATTGTTAATGGATTATAAGGTATTCGTGTATTGTTTGAGGTAGTTATTTTATCAATTTTATCAGGAGATCCGCACATGCTGGGAGTATGTGCGGATCTGATGAGGCAAAATGTTGAAGTTTGAAGGCAACGCCTTTCTACGAAAACTTGCGGCGGAAGCAAAACTGAAGACCAAGGATATGGAGGATCTGGGCAAGCTGCTCGGTCTGCCGCGCAAACTCGCGGCTGGAGCGAACATCACCCATGAGGGGCAGGCGGATAATTCAGCATGCGTGCTGCTTCAGGGGTGGGTGGCGGCGTCGAAAACCCTCGCCAACGGCAAAAGCCAGATCATAGACTTTCGCGTGCCCGGTGATCTGCTCCCCGCTGGTGGTGACGCCCGCGGAATCTCGGGCGTTGACCTCACGCTGCTGACCGACGTTGTAATCTGTGAGTTTCAGGCGCCCATCGGTGTCGTTCTGCGTCAGAATTCACCGCACGTGGCTGCGGCGCTGCTGGATGCATTGTCGCGCGATGCCGCCATCATCGTAGAGCACCTGGTCAATGTAGGGCGCCGGGACCCGCAGGAGCGTACCGCGCACCTGCTTCTGGAACTTGGCGTGCGGCTTCGCCGGGTCGGCCTCGGCGCGGAGGCGCGTTTCAAATGTCCGTTGACGCAGGTCCTGCTCGCGGACGCGCTCGGCTTGAGCGGGATACACTTGAATCGCGTCCTTCGCCAATTGCGGGAGCTCGGGTTCGTCAGGGTTCATGGCAACCTTGTCGAAATTGACGATGTTGAGAAACTGGCCGAGTTCGCGGGATTCGACCGACAATACCTCGAATGGGATCGGTGCGCCCATTGAAGGCGGGTCGCGCCGATCCGGTCGAACCTGTCACATCATCCGAATGGCCGGAAATTCAGAGCCCAATGTTCACAATGTTTAGAATCGCACAAATTAAGACATCAAGTTAATCGTGGTTAATGAAGAGTCCCCAAAAAATTCTTAACATGAGGTTGTGTGTAGAACGAATCGCTACATGCGTGTCTTGCGTCGCCTTCTTGTGATTGATGTCGACGGTGTGGTGGGCGTGATTGTTTCCAGATACCCGAAGAATGGCCGGCCAGGACAAGGTCGATTGAATCGCGTCTTGGCGTAGAAGGCCGACTGGATCGCTTCTGCGGCGCCTTGTGGCGGCGAAGGGTCGTTGGAGCTTTTGGGTAAGGCCGTAGTTATAGCGAGTAACGAATAAACGAAGATTGGTCCATTAGCAGAATTATTTTGTTTCCAGATCTGAGAAGGCGAGGATTGAATAATGGAAAGTTCAGAGAGCGGTCGCTTGCAAGTACTGACGGCGGAGCCCCAGAGTGAAAGTG
>JBBDTD010000186.1:0-5646 GCA_040904645.1 Paracoccaceae bacterium | reverse complement strand
TGACGCGCGGGCTGAAGGGCCGCGAGATGGCCGAATACGGCTTCCTGATCGACGCCGGCGCGCTGGCCTTCACGGACGCGTCGCACCCGGTCTCGGACCCGACGGTGTTTCGCAACTGCCTCGACTACGCGCATTCGCTCGACGCGCTGGTGGTGCATCATCCGCAGGACCCCGCGATGACCGCCGAGGGCTGCGTGACAGAAAGCTTCTTCGCCTCAATGCTGGGCCTGCCCGCCGCGCACCCGGCGGCGGAGCAGATGATGCTGGAGCGCGACATGGCCCTGGTGGCGATCACCGGCGCGCGGTATCACGCCGACCTCGTCACCACGCGCGGCGCGCTCGACACGCTTCGGCGCGCGAAGGACCGGGGGCTGAAGGTCAGCGCCGGGATCAGCCATCATCACTTCACGCTCAACGAATATGACCTCGCGGATTATCCGACCTTCTTCAAACTCGACCCGCCGCTGCGCGAAGAGGAGGATCGCTCCGCCGTGGCCACCGCAGTGGCGGAGGGGCTGATCGATGTGATCTGTTCATCGCACCGGCCGCAGGATGAAGAATCGAAGCGTCAGCCCTTCGAAGTCGCGGCCTATGGCGCGGTCGGGCTGGAGACATTGCTGCCCGGTGCGCTGAAGCTATTTCACGATGGCGTGATTGGCCTGCCGGCGCTTTTCGAACGGCTCAGCCTCGCCCCGGCGCGCCTTCTTGGCCTTGGCGCGGGGCGGCTCGCGAAGGGCGCGCCCGCCGATCTGGTGCTGTTCGATCCGAATACGCCCTATGTGCTGGACCGTTACACGCTGCGCTCGAAATCCAAGAATACGCCCTTTGACCGGCGGCTGATGACCGGACGCGCGCTGCGCACCTGGGTCGGCGGGGTGGAGGTCTTCGCACGTGACTGAGCCCTTGCGCCGCGCGGGGTCGGCGGAATGACGATCCTTCCCGATATCGCCGCATGGGGTGCGATCTGGCCCACGCTTATTTCCGCGCTGCTGATCGGCTATTGCGCCGGCTCTATCCCGTTCGGAGTCATCGTCGCGCGGGTGTTCGGGCTTGGCGATCTGCGGGCCATCGGCTCCGGTAATATCGGCGCCACCAATGTCTTGCGGACCGGCGACAAGCGGGCGGCGGCGCTGACCCTGTTTCTCGATATGGCGAAGGGTTTTGGCCCCGTCGCCATGTCGCTGGCGCTTTGGGGCGAGGCGGCGGCGGAACTCGCGGCGCTCGGCGCGGTGCTCGGGCATATGTTCCCGGTCTGGCTCCGGTTTCGCGGCGGCAAGGGCGTCGCGACGTTTATCGGCGTGATTCTCGGGCTTTCGCCCATTGCTGGCGCGCTTTGCTGCCTTGTTTGGCTCAGCGCGGCGGTGGTTTTCCGGATTTCTTCTCTCGCGGCGCTGTTGATGACGCTGTCTGCGCCGGCCGGGCTCTGGGTGCTGGATCGTGGCGGGGCGATATGGATCGCGGTGATCCTCGTCCTCCTGGTCTGGGTCAGGCACGGGCCGAATATCGCCCGGCTGCTTCGCGGCGCGGAGCCGCGCATCGGCCAGAAATAGGGCTGGCGGATGGTCGAGCCGCAGCCGGATGAGGCGACGCCAGAAGAACGGCTGGCCTGGTTGCGGCTGTCGCGAAGCCGCAATGTCGGCGCGCAGTCGTTTCGCAAGCTGCTTCAACAATATGGCGGCGCGGCCGCTGCGCTTGAAGCTCTTCCCGGATTGGCGACCAAAGGCGGCGCGCGCGCCTATCAGCCGTGCTCGGAGCGACAGGGGCGCGAGGAGATTGAGCGCGCGGAGGCGGCGGGCGCCCGGATGCTGCGCCTCGGCGCGCCGGATTATCCCGCGCGTCTGGCCGAGATTCCCGATCCGCCGGCTTTTCTCTGGGCCATCGGCCCGATCGCGTTGGCGCACCGACCCTCCATCGCTGTGATCGGGGCGCGGAACGCCTCGTCTCTCGGACTCAGGATGGCGCGGATGCTCTCGGGTGAGCTGGGCGCCATGGGCTGGGTCGTCGTCTCCGGCTTCGCGCGCGGGATCGATGCTGCGGCGCATGGCGCGGCACTGGAGACCGGCACCGTCGCCGCCTTCGCGGGCGGGGCCGATGTGATCTATCCGGAGGAAAACGCGCCGCTTGGCGCGAAGATGGCGGGGCGGGGGCTCGTGCTGTCCGAGGCGCCGATGGGGATGCAGCCCCTGGCGCGGCATTTTCCCCGCCGCAACCGCATCGTCTCCGGGCTTTCCGCCGGGGTGTTGCTGATCGAGGCGGCGGCGCGGTCAGGCTCGCTCATCACCGCGCGCATGGCGCTGGAGCAGGGGCGCGAAGTCATGGCGGTGCCCGGCGCGCCGCTCGACCCGCGGGCGGAGGGCTGCAACGGGCTGATCCGACAGGGCGCGGCGCTGATCCGTTCCGCCGAGGATGTGATCGAGGCGCTTTGCGCTCCGCGCGCGCTTTACGCGCCCGAGCCGGCGCAAGCCGCCGCGCCGCGGGCGCCTGAACCGGAGACGGAAGCCGGCCTCGCGGCGCGGGCGCTGGACCTCATCGGGCCGGCGGCGGTAGATCAGGATGCGTTGGCGCGTGATCTTGGCGTCGGGTCGGCCGCGCTTTCGGCTGTTCTGCTGGAGCTGGAGCTGGCGGGGCGAATCGAGCGGCGGGCGGGCGGGCTGGTGGCGCTGGCCCCCGGCGGCTGAGAGGCGCCTGAGGCGTCGCTCATGATGGGGGGTTGCGGCCCGCGTTGACATGCAACCGCCCCGCCCCCATGTTCCGCCGCCTCGGAGCGGAGCAATCGCGGAGCCCTCATGCCAGTCGTCGTCGTCGAGTCGCCCGCCAAGGCGAAGACCATCAACAAGTATCTCGGCGCCGATTTCACCGTGCTCGCTTCGTATGGACATATCCGCGATCTGCCGTCCAAGGACGGATCGGTCGACCCGGAAAACGGCTTCGAGATGATCTGGCAGATCGACTCGAAAGCCGCGCCGCACGTCCGCGCCATCGCCGAAGCGCTGAAGCTGGACCCGAAACTGATCCTCGCCACCGACCCTGACCGGGAAGGCGAGGCGATTTCCTGGCACCTTCTGGAAGCCCTGAAGAAGCGCCGCGCGATCAAGGCCGACGAACCGGTGCAGCGGGTGGTCTTCAACGCAATCACCAAATCGGCGGTGACCGAGGCGATGCGCCAGCCCCGCACAGTCGATATGGAGTTGGTCGAGGCTTATCTCGCGCGCCGGGCGCTCGACTATCTTGTCGGGTTTTCGCTCTCGCCGGTGCTCTGGCGCAAACTGCCGGGCGCGAAATCCGCCGGGCGGGTGCAGTCGGTCGCGCTCCGTCTCGTTGTCGAGCGGGAGATGGAGATCGAAGCGTTCCGGGCCCGCGAATACTGGAGCGTGAAGGCCGAGCTTGAGACCCCGCGCGGCGATCGCTTCACCGCGCGGCTGACCACGCTTGATGGGAACAAGCTGGACAAGTTCGATCTTGGCGACGAGGCGTCGGCCGCTGCGGCGGTCACGGCGATCAAGGCGCGGGCGCTGAAGATCGCCAGCGTCGAAGCCAAACCCGGATCGCGGAATCCCGCGCCGCCCTTCATGACCTCCACCTTGCAACAGGAGGCGTCGCGCAAGTTTGGCATGGGCGCGCAGGCGACCATGCGCGCGGCGCAGCGGCTCTATGAGGCGGGGCGCATCACCTATATGCGGACCGACGGCATCGATATGGCGCCCGAAGCGGTGACCGCCGCGCGCGACGCGATCGCCGCGCGGTTCGGCGCTTCCTACGTGCCGCAGAGCCCGCGCGTCTACAAGAACAAGGCCAAGAACGCGCAGGAGGCGCATGAGTGCATCCGCCCCACGGTGATGACCGCCGGGCCGGATGAGCTGACCGGGCTGGAGCCCGATCAGGCGCGGCTTTACGAGCTGATCTGGAAGCGTACGCTGGCGAGCCAGATGGAAGCGGCTCGGCTCGAGCGCACCACGGTCGAGATCGCCGCCGCCGACGGCGGCGTCGGCCTGCGCGCCACCGGACAGGTGATCAAGTTCGACGGCTTCCTGAAAGTCTACGAAGAAGGCCGCGACGATGTAGTGGATGAAGAGGAAGGCCTCTTGCCCGATATCCGGCAAGGCGAAGACGCCGCGCAGCGCCAGGTGACCCCGGCGCAGCATTTCACCCAGCCGCCGCCCCGCTACACCGAGGCGACGCTGGTGAAGCGGATGGAGGAACTGGGCATTGGCCGGCCGTCCACCTACGCCTCGATCGTCGGCACCATTCAGGACCGCGACTATGTCCGGAAGGACAAGAACCGCCTGATCCCTGAGGACAAGGGCCGGCTGGTGACGGCGTTCCTGGAGACTTACTTCAAGCGCATCATGAACTATGACTTCACCGCCTCGTTGGAGGATCAGCTTGACGATGTCTCCGGCGGCCGGGCGGCGTGGAAGGATGTGCTGGGCCAGTTCTGGCGTGATTTCTCCGCCGATCTGGCGGAGACCAAGGACCTGCGCATCGGCGAGGTGCTGGACACCATCAACGAGGTGCTGGCGCCGCATCTTTTCCCCGATCCCGGCGACGGGACCGACCCGCGCCTCTGCAAGGCCTGTGGCGTGGGGCGGCTTTCGATGCGCACGGCCCGCTCGGGCGGCGCCTTCATCGGCTGTTCGAACTACCCTGCCTGCCGCTATACCCGCGCGCTGGGTGGGGAAGAGGGCGAAGGCGGCGAAGACCGGCTTTTGGGCAAAGACCCGTCGGACGTCGATATCTGGCTGAAGAACGGCCGTTTCGGTCCCTATGTGCAGCTTGGCGAGCCGGAGCCGGAAGCCAAGGAAAAGCCCAAGCGCGCCTCGCTCCCCAAGGGCGCTGCGCCGGATACGCTCACGCTTGAGCGGGCGCTGGAGCTTCTCTCTCTGCCGCGGCTGGTCGGTCTGCACCCGGAGGATGGCGAGCCGATCGAGACGGCGATCGGGCGTTTCGGCCCTTATGTGCGCCACGGCAAGACCTATGCGAACCTGAAAGATCCCGAGGACGTCTTCACCCTGGGCATGAACCTCGCGGTGGAGCTGATCGCCGAGAAGCGCGCCAATCCGGGCCGGGGGCGGAGCGCTGCGAAGCCGCTTCGCGAGTTGGGCGAGCATCCTTCGGGCGGCGCCGTGCAGCTTTTCGAAGGCCGTTACGGGCCTTACGTGAAATGGGAAAAGGTGAACGCGACCATCCCCAAGGAGGCGGATCCCGCGACCCTGACGCTTGAGGCGGCGCTGGAACTGGTCGCCGCGAAGGCGCCGAAGAAAAAGGCGCCAGCGAAAAAAAAGGCGCCAGCGAAAAAGCCTGCCGTGAAGAAAAAGGCCGCGGCGAAGACGCCCGCCGCGAAAAAGAAACCGGCGGCGAAGACGGCGGCGAAATCCGACGAAGATGACGAGGTCGTCGAATAAGGGCGGCGTCAGAGCCGTCTGAACATCACCAGCGCGTCGACCTCGCCCGCCGTGGGGTGGCGGAAGGCGCCCGGCAGCCTGCCGGCGACTTCGAACCCGGCCGAGGCCCAGAGCGCGATGGCGCGCACGTTGGTCTCCACCACGAAATTGTATTGCATTGCGGCGAATCCGGCGCGGCGCGCTTCGTCCAGCGAGTGGGCGAGCATCGCGCGCGCGATGCCGCCGCCTTGCGCCGCCGCGCCGG
>JBBDTD010000185.1:24012-32188 GCA_040904645.1 Paracoccaceae bacterium | reverse complement strand
CGATCAGCGCCAGTGTCTCAGGCCGCATCTCCACCGCCCCGCGCGCGGTGGCGGTGCGGCTGGTCACGTCCTTTTCGGACACGTCGACCATATGCGCGTCGCCCTTGGCGTCGAAATGGGTGAGGCCGCTCACGCCGCCGCGCTCCGCGGCAGCGGATCGGCGAGGATCGCGCGCGTCGCCGCGGCGACATCCGCCTGGCGCATCAGGCTTTCGCCGATGAGGAAGCTCCGCGCGCCCACGCGGGCGAGGCGCGCGAGGTCGGCCGGCGCGAAAAGACCGCTTTCCGCGATCAGCAGGCGATCGTCCGGCGCCCGCCGTGAGAGGCGCTCGGTGGTCGAAAGGTCGGTCTCGAACGTGCGGAGATTTCGGTTGTTGACGCCGAGAAGCGCGGATTTGAGCGCCAGCGCGCGCTCCAGTTCCGCTTCGTCATGGACTTCGATCAACGCGTCCATGCCATGCTCGATCGCCGCCGATTCAAGCTCCGCCGCCAGCCCGTCGGAAACGGCCGCGAGGATGATGAGGATCGCATCGGCGCCGAGCGCGCGCGCTTCGGCCACCTGCCAGGGATCATAAAGGAAATCCTTGCGGATGACTGGCAGCGAGACGGCGGCGCGCGCAGCCTGCAGATAGGCGTCCGCGCCCTGAAAACTCGGCCCGTCAGTCAGCACCGAAAGACAGGACGCCCCGCCGTTCTCATAGGCGCGCGCCAGTGCGGGCGGGTCGAAATCGGCGCGGATCAGGCCCTTGGAGGGACTGGCTTTCTTGATCTCGGCGATCAGGCCGTAGCCGCCTTTCGCCTCGTCGGCGCGAAGCGCGCGCGCAAAACCGCGCGGCTTCGGCGCGGCTTTGGCGCGTTCTTCCATCACCGCGAGCGGGGCGTCGGCCTTGCGCGCCGCGATCTCTTCGAGCTTGTAGGCGCGGATACGGTCGAGAATGTCAGCCATGCGCGGCCTCATTGGTGATTTTCGCCAGCGCGTCAATCTTGGCCTTCGCCGCCCCGCTGTCGATGCTTTGCGCTGCGCGGTCGGCGCCGTCCTTCAGATCGCCGGCGACGCCCGCGACGACGAGCGCGGCCGCGGCGTTCAGGAGCACCGCATCGCGGTAAGCCCCGGCTTCCCCCGCGAAGAGCCGCCGCATGGCCAGCGCGTTCTCCTTCGCGGAGCCGCCGACGATGGCGGCGAAGGGATGCCGTTTCAGGCCGGCGTCCTCGGGCGCGATCTCGTCCTCTTCGAAGACGCCGTCGTTCAAGCGCACGACGCGGGAGGGAAGCGCGATGGAAAGCTCGTCAGTGCCGTCTCCGCCGTGAACCAGCCACGCGCGTTCCGACCCGAGCGCGGAGAGAACCTCCGCCATCGGGCGGATCAGCGCGGGGGAGAAGGCGCCGGTCAACTGCCGGCGCACGCCGGCGGGGTTGGTCAGGGGCCCGAGAATATTGAAGATGGTCCGCGCGCCGAGCTCGGCCCGCGCCGGACCGACGAAGCGCATCGCCGGGTGATGCATCGGGGCCATCATGAAACAGATGCCGATCTCGGCCAGGGCGCGCGCCGCGACGGGGGCTTCGACCATCACGTTCACGCCCATTTCCGTCAGGGCGTCGGATGCCCCGGATCTCGAGGACAGATTCCGGTTGCCGTGTTTCGCCACCTTCACCCCGGCGCCCGCCACGACGAAGGCGGCGGCGGTGGAGATATTGAGCGTACCCTTGCCGTCGCCCCCCGTTCCGACGATGTCGATCGCGTCTTCGCCGCCCGGAACCTTGGTCGCCTTGGCGCGCATCACGGCGGCGGCGGCGGCGTATTCCTCGACTGTTTCGCCCCGCGTGCGAAGCGCCATGAGAAAGCCGCCGATCTGCGCGGGGGTGGCGTCGCCCGACATGATGGCGGTGAACGCGGCTTCGGCTTCGGCGCGCGAGAGCGGGCCGTCAGCGGCTTTGGAGATCAATGGCTTCAGCGCGTCGGACATCAGGCGGTCGCCTTCAGGCGCACCCCGGCGAGGCGGAGGAAATTCGCCAACAGGCGTTTGCCCTCCAGCGTGCGGATGCTTTCCGGGTGGAACTGCACGCCGTGAATCGGGCGGCTTTTATGCTGGAGGCCCATGATGACGCCGTCATCCGTCTCCGCCGTGATCTCAAGGCAGTCAGGCAGGCTTTCGCGCTCCACGATCAGGCTGTGATAGCGGGTGGCCTGCAAGGGGTCGGGCGCGCCTTCGAAAAGCCCTGCGCCCTTGTGGCGGATCGGGCTGAGCTTGCCGTGCATGATGGAGGGCGCGCGCACGACCTTGCCGCCGAAGGCCTGTCCGATGGTCTGGTGGCCGAGGCATACCCCGAGGATCGGCACCGCTTCGGGCGCCTGGCGCACGAGATCGAGGCAGATTCCGGCCTGATCGGGCGTCGCCGGGCCGGGTGAAATGACAATCGCTTCAACGCCCATGGCCAGCGCCTCCGCCACCGTCAGCGCGTCGTTCCTCAGCACCATGGCGTCTGCGCCAAGCTCGCCGAAATAGTGGACGAGATTGTAGGTGAAGCTGTCGTAGTTATCTATGAGGAGCAGCATATGATGACCGGAAATCGAGATTGCGGGGCGTTTGCCCCCCGGATGGGCTTGGGGCATATAGATGCGCCGGAGGCGGCCCCAAGGTCAAGCGAAGCGGCAGGTGAGCGAGGAGCAAGGCATGGCGTCGGGAAGGTCAGGGCGGGGGGCGTATTGGTTGGGCGCGATTGTCGGGCTCCTGATTTCCGGCGCACTGGCGGCCGGTCTGTCGATAATGGCGCCGCTGCGCGGCTCGGCGCCCGAGGCCGAAAGCGAAGCGCCAGCGCCGGAAATCGCCGAACTTCAACCCTCGCCCGCCTCTGGGGGTGAGCCCTCCGCGCCTGAAGCTGGCGCCGCCGCGCCTGCATTCGAAAGCGCGCCGGTCGCGATTGACGCCGAGCCGGAGGGCGCCGCGCAGCAAGCGAGCAGGGAGCAGAGCCCGATCGACGCGCCGCCAGCGCCGGAGCCGAACGTCGCCGCGTCCGGCCCAACCGTTTCGCAGGATGCGCCGCCGCTCGCCTCTTCGCTCGCCCCTGAGGCAGCCGTTGAGCGGACAGACGCCGCGCCGGAGCCCGGCCCGGCGGGCTTCGCGGAGAATCGTGTTCCCTACGGCGGCGACGTGACCGAGCCGCTGCTCTCTATCGTGCTCTCGAATGTCGATGAGGCCCGGCTCGAAGCGGTGCTGAACCTGATTGGCCCGGTCGCGGTGGTGGTGGCGCCGGGCGTGGCGGCGCCCGCCGCAATCGCGGCGACGCTGCAAGGCGCCGGCTTTGAAGCCCTGAGCGGGCTGGGCGTCGAGGCGCTCGCCGGCGCCGGCCCGGTGATCGGGATCGCGGTTGAAGAGGGCGCGGCCGATGCGGCGGCGCTGGTCGATGCGGCTGCAGGCGGCGGGCTCGCCCTGCTGGACCTCTCCGCCGAGGGTGGCTCAGCCACTTATCGGATGGCGCGCGGTCGGGGACTGCCTTCGGCGCCCGCGGGGCGGCGGATCGACTCCGTCGCGAACAGCGACATGGTCTATCAATCGTTGGAGCGCGCCGCCTTCGACGCCCGGCGCACCGGCGCCTTCGTCGCCGTGGGAGAAGCGACCCCGGCGGTGCTGGCCGGGCTTCGCCGCTGGCTGAGCGTGAAAGCCGGCAAGTCGGTCGCGCTCGCGCCCCTCTCGACCGTGATCGACAAGATCGGCCAGCAGTAGGCCGGCGCGCCGCTCAGTCGGCCAGCAGATCCTCCACAGCGCCGCGAATCGCCGCTTCGTCTTCGGGTGCGGAGACCGGGTTACCGGCCCGATGGCCCCAGATCGAGCGGATCGGCCGAAGCTCCGCATTCGGCATCATCGCGATTTCGATGCGGCTGTCATCCTCGGTGAAATAGAGGTCGGTGGTTGAGGGCATGACGATGCTCGGCGCGGTGATTGCGCCGAGCGCGGCCTTCAGATCGCCCTTGAACACCGAATTGTCTGAAATGTCGGACCTGATCCATGTTTCGATCATCGAGAGCAGATCGGCGGGGTCGCGGCGAAGGAAATTCCCCTCCCAAGCTCGGATCAGATAATCTTCCCGGCTGGCGAAACCGGCGCTGGCCCAGACTTCTTCCCGATAAAACGCCTGGCTCATCGCCCAGCCTGCGTAGATGCGGGCGAAGGCGCGCAGGCCACGGATCGGCCGCTCCCTGAACCATCCGTCGCGCCAGCCCGGATCGGCGGTCAGCGCCGCCCGCAGCCCTTCGAGGAACAGCTTGTTATGCGGGCTGGTGCGGGCGGAGGTGCAGGTGACGCAGATCCGCTCGACCCGCTCCGGATGCAGGGCGCCCCAGTGCAGCGCCTGCTGTCCGCCCATCGACCAGCCATAGGCGAGCGCGATGCGCTCCACTCCCAGCGCCTCGCGCATGAGCCGATCCTGCGCTGCGATATTGTCGGGATGGGTGAAGACTGGCGCCCGGCCATGGGTGAAAGGCTCGGGCAGGGTGCTCGGGCTGGTGGAAAGCCCGTTGCCAAGCTGATTGGGGATGAGAATGCAGTAACGGGTCGGGTCCAGCACCCGGTCAGCCCCGATCAGCCAGTCGATATCGCTGTGATGGGCGCCATAGGATGTCGGATAGAGGATGAGATTGGATTTGGCCGCGTTCAACTCGCCATAGATCCGATAAGCGATGCGGAGCGAAGGGACTACCACGCCGGAGGCGAGCCGCGTCGGGCCGAGGTCGAAAATCTGATGGTCGCTCATCCGCAACACTCCCTTCTTGCGCCGAAAGCGGACGCTAGGCTGAAGCAGGGCCCTTCGTCCAGCCGCCTCGCAAGCAGTGCGGAATGGGTATGATTTTGTCGATATGAGCATTTTCTCTGTAAGGTTTTTGTCATTTTAGTGTAATGATTGGCGCGTAAATGGGCATAATGATGATCGCTTGAAGGTTGTAATGCTGACCAAGACCGGGCTTCGCCAGAACCAGATCGTGGAGCTGACCAGGCTTCAGAGCGCCGTGACCATCGACGAACTGGCGATTGGGTTCGGCGTTTCGGCCCAGACGATTCGCCGGGACATCAACGCGCTCTGCGACGCGAACGTCCTGCGGCGCCGTCATGGCGGCGCCGAGACGATCGAGCATCCGATCAACACCGCCTATGACGCGCGCACGGTCATCAACACCGACGCGAAGCGGGCCGTCGCGCGGGCCGTCGCTGCGATGATTCCCGATGGGACGACGATCTTTCTTTCCATCGGCACCACGCCCGCGATCGTCGCGCAGGAGCTGAGGGGCAGGAAGAACCTGACCGTCGTGACCAACAACCTGAACGCCGCGATGGCGCTGACGGGGGAGCGCAGCAACCGGATCATCCTTCCAGGCGGCGAGATACGCCTGCCGGACCGGGATTTTCTGGGCGCCGAGGCGAGCGCTGTCTTCACCCGCTACCGCGCGGATTTCGGGATCTACGGCGTCGGCGGGATCGACCGCGACGGCAGCCTTCTGGATTTTCATCAGGCGGAGATCCAGGCCCGCGAGGCGATCCGAGAGAACGCCCGCGTCTCGCTCCTCGTGGCGGACAGCTCCAAGTTCGGCCGCGCCGCACCGGCGCTTGGCGGCATGATCGACGACGCCGATCATGTAATGATCGAAGCGCGCCCCTGCGATGCGTTCGCGCCGATTCTGGAGCGTGTCGCGGGCCGGCTCCAGGTCGTCGCGGAGGCGGTGTCATGAGCGGCGCGTCTTTCGTCTCCCTCAGCGGCGTCACCAGGAAATGGAACGGCCAGCTCGGCGTCGAGGACATCAACCTGGAGATCGCGGAGGGCGCGTTCGTCGCCCTGCTCGGCCCGTCGGGCTGCGGAAAGTCGACGACGCTGCGGCTCGTCGCCGGGCTTGAGACGCCTGACGAGGGGAAGATTCGCATCGCCGGGAACGACGTGACCGCGAGCCCGGCCTCCAAGCGCAGCCTCTCGATGGTGTTTCAGTCCTACGCGCTCTTTCCGCATCTGAACGTGGAGGAGAACATCCTTTTCGGGTTGAAGGTGCGGCGGGTTCCCGCGGCCGAGCGGCGCAAGAAGCTGGTCCGGGCGCTGGAGATGACCGGTCTGAACGGGTTGGAGCGCCGCAAGCCGGGCGAGATTTCCGGCGGCCAGCGCCAGCGCGTCGCGCTCGCCCGCGCCATCGTCGCGGGGCATCCGCTTTGCCTGATGGACGAGCCGCTTTCCAACCTCGACGCCAAGCTCCGTCATTCGGTCAGGAAAGACATCAAGCGCCTGCAGCGCAATCTTGGCATGACGGTGCTTTACGTGACTCACGACCAGACCGAAGCGATGAGCATGGCCGATATCGTCGTCCTGATGAAGGATGGACGTATCGAACAGGCCGGCGCCCCGGCGGCGCTCTATGACCGTCCGGCCAGCACCTTCGTCGCCAGTTTCATCGGCAGCCCGCCGATGGCGCTGATCGAAAGCGCGGCGCTGCCTGAATTCGCGTATCTCGCGGCTGGCCGGCGCGCGAATTTCGGGGTGCGCCCCGAGCATCTGCATGTCGCGGCTTCGGGCGAAGGCGCCCTCGAAGCGGTGGTGGCGGAATGCGAATACATGGGAGCGGAGACCTACATCTCCTTCGACCACGACCGGGCGCAGGGCCTGACCGTGCGCCTCCCCGGCGAGGTCCGGGTCCGCGCCGGAGAGCGCATGCGCCTCGGCTTCGCGCCGGGCGATCTTCATCTGTTCGACGTTGAAACCGGGCGGCGTTTTGAGCCGGCCGAGACCTCATCCACGACCCCATCCTCTGGCGGCGCGCCCTTGCGAAGCCTCCGGTCCGATCGCTGAAGAGCGTGAAACTCGAGAGATACTCTGGATCCACATGACACGGGAAACGCCATGACCACGTCACTTCTGAAAGCAACCCTGCTCGCGGGCGGGATCGCGGCGATGGCCCTGCCGGCCTTCGCCAAAACTGAGCTCACCATGTATTATCCGATCGCCGTCGGCGGGGCGCTGACAGAGGTTGTCGACGGCATCGTCGCCAATTTCGAGGCCGCGAACCCCGAAATCGACGTCACGGCGATCTACGCCGGCAATTACGACGACACCCGCGTGCGCGCGCTTTCCGCCCTCAGTTCGGGCGAACCGGCGCAGTTGGCGGTGATGTTCTCGATCGACGCCTATGATCTGATCGAGCAGGATATGATCGTGCCGTTCGACGACCTGATCTCCTCGGATGAGGAAAAAGCCTGGCTGGACAGCTTCTATCCGGCGCTGATGGCCAATGGTCAGGTCGAGGGCAAGACCTGGGGCGTGCCGTTCCAGCGTTCGACCATTGTCGCCTACTACAACAAGGACATGTTCAAGGCCGCCGGGCTCGACCCGGAAAAAGCGCCGGCGACGTGGAACGAAATGGTGGAGATGGGCAAGGCACTGACCAAGGATGGCGTCTACGGGCTGATGATCCCCTCGACCGGCTATCCCTATTGGATGTTCCAGGCGCTGGCGATCCAGAACGGCGAGGAGCTAATGTCGAATGACGGGCTCCACACCTATTTCGACAAGCCCGAGGTGGTCGAGACGCTGGAATTCTGGAAGTCCCTCTCGACCGAGCACAAGATCATGCCCGAAGGCGCCGTTGAATGGGGCACGCTCCGCCAGGCGTTCCTCGAAGGCCAGACGGCGATGATGTGGCATTCGACCGGCAACCTCACCGCGGTGAAGAAAGAGGCGAAGTTCGATTTCGGCGTCGCGACCTTGCCGGCGAACATCCGGCCCGGCTCGCCCACCGGCGGCGGCAATTTCTACCTCTTCAAGGATGCGACCGAAGAGGAGCATGCGGCGGCGCTGAAGCTGATCCGCTTCATGACTGCGCCGGAGCAGGCCGCCGAATGGTCGATCGCGACAGGTTATATGGGCGTCAGCCCGGCCTCCTACGAGACCGAGGCGCTGAAAGCCTATGGCGAGAGCTTCCCGCCGGCGCTGGTCGCGCGTGACCAGCTCGAAAATGCGGTGGCGGAATTCTCCACGTTCGAGACGGCGCGGGTCCGCGATGGGCTGAACAACGCGATCCAGTCGGCGCTGACCGGGGCGAAAGAGCCGGCGGCGGCGCTGGGCGAAGCGCAGGCGGCGGCCGAGCGGTTGCTCAAACCCTACCGCTGAGCCGGAACCTCTCGCGGCGCCCGGGGCAAACCGCCCCCCCC
>JBBDTD010000185.1:4516-24002 GCA_040904645.1 Paracoccaceae bacterium | reverse complement strand
GCGCCGGGTCCATCCGGCGCCCCGCACTCCGCCGAAAGCCTGAAATGAACGACCTCGCCAGACTGGAACGCCGACGCAGGATCATCAACGGCTGGCTCTTGCTGTCGCCGGCGCTGATCCTGCTTTCGCTTTTCGCGTTCATCCCTTCGGTGACGACCTTCTGGTCGAGCCTCTTTTCGCGCGGCACGCGGCGTAACACTGCCGAGTTCATCGGGACCGAGAACTATGCCGACCTTTTCGCCGATCCGACCTTCTGGCTGGTGATAAAAAATAATCTTTTCTACGCTGGCGTCACCATCCCGATTTCAGTCTTCATCGCTCTTTCTATGGCGCTCTGGGCCAATTCGAAGATCCCGGCCAAGGGCTTCGTGCGCACCGCCTATTTCACGCCGACAGTGCTGCCGATGATTGCGGCGGCCAATCTCTGGCTCTTCTTCTATACGCCCGGTCTCGGCGTTCTGGATCAGATCGGCGCGCTTTTCGGATTTTCCTCAGTCAACTGGCTCGGCCAGCCGGAAACCGCGCTCTGGGCGATCGTTATCGTCACGATCTGGAAGGAGAGCGGCTTTTTCATGATCTTCTATCTGGCGGCGCTCCAGACCATTCCGCCCGATCTGAAGGAGGCGGCGGATATCGAAGGCGCCAGCCGCTGGACCTATACCCGCAGGATCGTGCTGCCGCTTCTGGCCCCGACCACGCTTTTCGTCATGGTGAACGCGCTGATCAATTCGGTGAAGCTGATCGATCATCTCTTCATTCTGACGAAGGGCGGGCCTTCGGACGCGTCCAAGCTGATCCTTTATTACATCTGGGAGATGGCCTTCGCCTATTTCGACGCGCCGCACGCCGCTGCCATGACTGTGCTGGTGCTGCTGGCGCTCGGCCTGATCGCGGCGATCCAGTTCACGCTGCTCGACCGCCGGACGCATTACCGATGAGCGCGCGAAAACCACCGTTCTCGCCCTGGCGGGTCCTCGACGCCGTCGGCGCCTGGGTGCTGGCCGTGGTCTGGATCGCGCCGCTGGTCTTCGCCTTCTGGGCGGCGTTTCACACAACGTCCGACGCGGTGAATTTCAATCTCGGTTCTGCCTGGACGCTGGATAATTTTCGCACCGCCTGGAATGGCGCGCCATGGCTCAGGTATTTCTTCAACACCTTCCTGCTGGTCAGCGTGGTTCTGGCCGGGCAACTCGTCCTCACCACGCTCGCCGGCTACGCCTTCGCGCAGGTTGAGTTTCCGGGGCGGGAGACGGTTTTCATCCTCGTTCTTTTACAGCTATTCATTCTGCCCGAAGTGCTGATCGTGGAGAATTACGCCATGGTCTCCCGGCTTGGCATGTTCGACACGGTGTTCGGCATCGGTGTGCCCTATATGGCCAGCGCCTTCGGGATTTTCCTGATGCGCCAAGCCTTCAAATCCGTGCCCAAGGAGCTTGACGAAGCCGCGCGGATCGAGGGGTGCGGGATGCTGGGCGTGCTCTGGCGGGTCTATGTGCCGGCGGCGCGGCCGACCTACCTCGCCTATGCGCTGGTCTCGGTCGCGACGCACTGGAACAACTTCCTCTGGCCGCTGATCGTGACCAATTCCGAAGCGACGCGCCCGCTGACCGTGGGCCTGTCGATCTTCGCGGCGCCCGAGAACGGCGTGAACATCTCGGTGATTTCCGCCGCGACGATGATGTCTGTCGCGCCGCTTCTGATCGCCTTCCTGATTTTCCAGCGCCAGTTCGTGCAGGCGTTCCTTCAGGCCGGAATCCGCTAGATCAGGTGCCAGTTGCGCATAAAATTCCCCATATTGGCCCCATAGCCGATTCCCTTGTTGTGCGCTGCGGAATCGTTCGTAGACTTTTCGCAGCTGCCTGAAAATCTCAACCACAACAAGCAACAGAGGGGTCTTCCAATGATCGGAATGAAATCCATCGCTATCGGTGCGATCGCCATGCTCGGCGCGACGGCGGCGCAGGCGGAACTGCTTGACGACATCAAGGCGCGCGGCGTGCTGAAATGCGGCACGCTCAACTTCCTCGCCGGCGTCGGCTTCCTCGACGACAAGGGCGAATGGTCGGGCTACGATGTCGATTTCTGCAAGGGCGCGGCCGCAGCCATTCTCGGCGACGCCAGCAAGGTCGAATTCGTCATCCTGACAGGCGCGCAGATGTTCCCGGCGCTGGAGTCGGGAGAGATCGATGTGCTTTCGCGCAGCGTCACCCAGACGATCTCACGCGAGACGACGATGGGCATCGACTTCATCGGCCCGAACCACCTGACCGGCCAGGGTTTCATGGTGCACAATGAGCTTGGCGTCTCCTCCGTCGACGAACTGGACGGCGCGACCGTTTGCGTTCTCGCCGGCACGACGACGGAGCGGTATCTGGCGGACTGGTTTCGCGGCAAGGACATGACTTTCACGCCGGTCGCTACGGAAACCAGCGACCAGATGTTCGCCAACTATTTCGAACAGCGCTGCGACGCCGTGACGATGGAGCCGCCATATCTGGCGATCCGGCGCGCAAAATCGGCGACGCCCGACGGCCATACCATCCTCGATGCGCTGATCGCGAAATCCTTCGAGGCGCCGGTGATCCGCCAGGGCAACCCGGCGCTGCGTGAGGTGCTTCAGTGGATGCACTGGGGCATGATCACGGCCGAAGAGATGGAAATCACCTCCGAGAATGTTGATGAGATCGCTTCCAGTTCGACCGACCCGGTGGTGCGTCGTTTCCTTGGCGTCGAAGGCGCGATCGGCGAGGGGATGGGCGTCTCCAACGACTGGATGGTCAGGGTCATCAAGTCGATCGGTAATTTCGGCGAGTTCTATGATCGCAACCTCGGCTCCGGCACCGGGCTCGACGTGCCGCGCGGCATGAACGCCCTCTGGCGTGACGGCGGCGCGATGGTGGCTCCCGGCTGGCAGTGATCGATAAGTGATAGATATCATTGGGCGCGGGCGCTTCGGCGCCCGCTTCGTCAGTTTGACCCGTCGGCCGGGCTTCACCGCGCAGGCGCTGTTGATCGTCTTTCTGGTGATCGGCGGCTGGCTGGCGATCGATTCTGTGTCGGCCAATCTTGAGCGGCTTTCGGTAAAGTCCGGTTACGGTTTCCTTTTCGAGGAAGCGCAGTTCGAGCTGGGCGAAAGCCTGATCGCCTTTCGGGCGGGCGACACATATTTACGGGCCTTCGCTGCGGGGATCAGCAACACGCTGAAAGTGGCGGTGCTTGGCATCATTCTCTCGACCATGGTCGGGCTGGTGGTCGCGCTCGGCCAGCTCTCGCCGAGCGTGGTCGTCGCGGGCGCCTGCAGGATGTTCGTCGACTCGGTCCGGAATGTGCCGCTGCTCCTGCAACTGATCTTCTGGCAAACTTTTCTCACCAGCGGATTGCCCATCGTTCGCAACGCCCTGTCGCCGGTTGACGGCGTTTATCTGACCAATCGCGGGCTTTATCTTCCGGCGCCGGTCGCCGATCCGGCGCATGGGTCGATAGGAATAGCATTGCTCGTCGGGGCGGGGTTGGCGGCGCTGATCTGGTTCGCGTTCCGAAAAGGACGGCTGGCCTGCCTGGCGCTGATCCTGCCGCCTCTGGCCGTGTTTCTCCTCGCCGGAGCGCCGCTCGCCTTCGAGGCGCCCGAACTCAAAGGGTTCAATTTCCGTGGCGGGGTAGAGATTTCCCCCGAATTCGCCGCGATGCTGCTCGGCCTCACCATCTATACCGGCGCCTTCAACGCGGAGGTGATCCGGGCCGGAATTCTTGGCGTGGACAAGGGGCAGAGGGAGGCGGGGGCGGCGCTCGGCCTGACGCCCTGGCGGATCATGCGCAAGATCGTGCTGCCGCAGGCGCTGCGTATCATCCTGCCGAGCATGACCAATTCCTATCTCAACCTGACGAAGGAAAGCTCTCTCGCGGTGGCGATCGGTTATCCGGAGGTGGTGCGCGTCTCCAATATCGCGCTTTTCGAAACCGGGCAGGCGATCGAGTGCATCTCGATCATCATGATCGTCTATCTCTCGCTCAGTCTTTTCACGTCCGCGATTCTCAACTGGCTGAATGCGCGCGCGCAACTGGTGGAGCGATGATGCGGCGCGTCGCTGGCATGCTGAGACCGCTTTACGCCACGCCCCTGGCGGCTGCGATCAATCTGGCGGCGCTGGCGCTGCTGATCTGGGCGGCGCCGCCGATCCTGGACTGGGCGATCTTTTCCGCCGTCTGGGTTGGCGACGATATGGATTCCTGCCCGCCGGGAAGCGGGGCGTGCTGGGCGTTCATCCACGCCAAGATGCGGCTGATCCTGTTCGGGCGCTATATATTCGACGAGCAATGGCGCGCGGTGTTGGCGACGGTTCTGCTGTCGGGCCTGGTCGCGCTTTCGCTCAACCCGCTTTTCTGGCGGGCCTGGCTGGCGGCCGCATGGATTTGCGGGCTGGCGGCCTACGCCATCCTGATGTGGGGTGGAATTTTCGGGCTTGTCTATATCGACAGTTCCTATTGGGGCGGGCTGCCGCTTACCGTGCTGTTGACGATATTCGGCACCGGTTTCGGCATCCTCGCCGCGATTCCGCTGGCGCTGGGCCGTTTTTCGCGCTTGCCGGTGTTCCGCGCGGTCGCGACCTTTTATATCGAGCTGGTGCGCGGGGTGCCGCTGATCAGCGTGCTCTTCATGGCCTCCGTCCTGATCCCGGTGATTCTGCCGCAGGGCTTCGCGCCGAGCGGGTTGGCGCGGGTGCTGCTCGGCATTTCATTCTTCATCGCCGCCTATATGGCGGAGATCCTGCGCGGCGGCCTGCAGGCGATTCCCGCCGGGCAGTTCGAGGCGTCGCGCGCGCTTGGTCTTTCCTACTTCGCAATGATGACGCGGGTGGTGCTGCCGCAGGTTTTCGAGATCGTGCTGCCGCCGACGGTCAATCTGATCATCGCGGCCCTGAAGGGCACTTCGCTGGTGGTGATCGTTTCGATGCTGGACCTGCTGGGTGCCGCCAAGGCTGCGCTCGCAGACCCGAAATGGATTGGCTACTACGTGGAGGCCTTCGTTTTCGCCGCCCTGATCTATGCGATCATGTGCGGCTCGATTGGCTGGTATGGCCGCAGGGTCGAAGGGAAATTACGCCGCGCCCGCTCCCAATAATCGCGGCGCGGGGCGCATTTTGGGCAGTGAACGAGGAGACGGAGATGACTGAAGTCAGGACGCCCTTTCCAGCCGGGGGGCGGGATTGGGACGATCTGCACGCCGACATGCAGGCGCGGACCGCGAACGATATCGATTGGCGGAACGGGCGCACCCCGCTTTTCATTTTTCGCAACGATCAGGAAACCTACGAGATCGGGCGGAAAGCCTATATGGATTTCTTCACCGAGAACGCCCTGGGGCGGGAGCGCGCCTTTTTCTCCATCGGCTCGATGGAGCGGGAGGTGCTGGACTATGGCCTCTCGCTCTTTTCAGCGCCCGACGGCGCGGCGGGGGTTTTTTCCAGCGGCGGCAGCGAGAGCATCTTCATCGCCATGAAGGCGGCGCGTGACGCATGGCGCGCGGCCAACGGGCGCGGACCGGGGGAGGCGCGGCTGAACATCGTCGTGCCGATCACCGTGCATCCGGCCTTCGACAAGGCGGCCGATGCGATGGATCTGGAGATCCGCCGGGGGGCGCTCCGTGATGACAAGCGCGCCGACCCTGAAACCATGCGGCCGCTGATCGACGGAAACACCATCGCGCTCGTCGGCTCCGCGCCCTGCTTCCCGCATGGCGTGATCGACCCCATAGACGAGTTGAGCGCGCTGGCGCTGGATGCCGGGATCTGGCTGCATGTTGACGCCTGCGTCGGCGGCTGGATGGCGCCGTTCTTCACCAGGAACGGCCGGCCGACGCCGCATTTCGACTTCCGCTTTCCGGGGGTCAAGTCGATCTCGGCCGATCTCCACAAATTCGGCTTCTGTCCGAAACCGGCCTCCACGGTGTTTTTCCGGGACGAAGCGGACCGGGAGCGGGCGAAATTCGTCGCCGACGCGTGGCCGAGCGGGCGCTTCATCACCTCGACGCTGGCGGGCACGCGCCCGGGCGGCGCCGTTGCGGCGGCATGGGCGGTGCTGAACCATCTGGGCGAGAGCGGCTATTGCAAGGCGGCGGACCGGCTGGCGAAGATGACGGACGCCTATGTCGCGGGAATCGAAGCCATTCCGGGGCTGAAAATGTGGTCGAAGCCTGATCTTTCGCTGATCAATTACGGCACGGAAGAGTTCGACATCTATCACGCGGCGGTCGAGTTGAACAAGCGCGGCTGGCTTCCCGCGCTGACCCGGCGGCCGCGGGGGCTTCATGCGATGATGTCGTTGATGCACGACCCGGCGCGCGACGATTTCCTCAAGGATCTTCGTGAAGCGGTCGAGATCGCGCGCACAAAGGAGCCGGGAACCTCCGCTATCGAAGCGTCTTACGGGTAAATACCGAGCGGCCCATCTTCGCTCTGAGGCGGAGATGGGCGCAAAGATCAGGCTGGCCGCGCCTTCATCGGCGCTTCCTTGATCGGCAGGTTCGCCGCCGCGGCGAGCAGCGCCAGCGCGATGTCGATATACCACATCCAGAGGTAATTCCCGTTCCGCTCGAAGGCGAGACCGCCGAGCCAGGCGCCGAAAAAACCGCCGATCTGGTGCGAAAGCAGCGTCAGTCCGAAAAGCGTGGCGAGATAGCGCGGCCCGAACAGCTTGCCGACCAGCCCCGCCGTCGGCGGCACCGTCGCCAGCCAGGTGAAGCCGAGCGCGGCGGCGAAGATATAGAAGGTCGTCGGGGTCTTCGGCGCGAGAAGATAGATGATCAGGATCAGCGCCCGGCTCGCATACATCAGGGCGAGCAGGTTCTTCATGCGGTATTTCTGGCCAAGAATGCCCGCCGCGAGGCTGCCGGCGATATTGAAAAGCCCGATCAGCGCCAGCGAAGCCGACGCGACGCTGGCGGAGAGGCCGCAGATCTGCACCTCGCCGGGCAGGTGGGTCACCAGAAACGCGACATGGAATCCGCAGGTGAAGAAGCCGAGATTCAGATAGAGATAGCTCGGGTCGCGATAAGCCTGCCTGATCTGGCGACCCATCCCGATGCCCGGCGCAATGGCCGCCGCCGCCGGAGTGGCGGGGGCGGGGGCCGTCTTGCGGTTACGCAGCGTCCAGGCGAGCGGGATGGTCATGAGGGTGGAGACCGCGAGCATCAGCATCGCCGCGATCCACCCTGTCGCGGCGATCACCATCTGGACGATCGGCGCGAAGACGAATTGTCCGGCGGACCCGCCAGCGTTGATGAATCCAGCCGCGAAGGATCGCTTTTCCTCCGGAATGCGCTGCGCGGCGGCGCCAATCAGGATCGAGAAACTGCCCGCGCCCGCGCCGGCGGCCACCATCAGGCCCTGCGTCAGCAAAAGTCCGCTTTCCGATTCGACCATGGTCGTCGCGGCCAGCCCGGCGGCCATCAGAAGGCTGCCCAGGGTGATGACGAGGGCCGGGCCGTATCTGTCGGAAAAGGCGCCGAAAATTGGCTGCGCGGCGCCCCAGACCAACTGGGCGACCGCGAAGGCGAAGCTGATCGAAACCACGCTGAGCCCGGTGGCCATGCCGATCGGAGAGAGGAAGAGGCCAGTGGTCTGGCGCACGCCCATGGTGATCATCAGAATTGCGGCGGCCGTGAGCATCAGCAGCCAGACGCCGCGCGAAGACAGGGCGGGAGCGGGGTTCATGCGCGGGCTCTCCGGATTGGATCAAACATTCTAATGCGCTTCGCGAACTGGTATATGTGTATATGCGCCCATATATGCGTATATGCACATATGTCAACAGGAGATGAATCCGGATGGCCTTCGCGACACTTTGCAATTGTCTCGCGCTCAGGCAGGCGACGCGAAAGATCACGCAAATCTATGATCGGCACCTTGCTCCTGCCGGCCTGCGTATCACGCAATACTGTATCCTGTCGCAATTGTCCCGGCTCGGCCCGCTCACCATCAACGCGCTGGCGGATGAACTGATTCTGGATCGCACGACGTTGGGGCGCACGATGCAGCCGCTGGAGCGCGACGGCCTGATTGCTGTCGAGCTCTGCACGGAAGACCGCAGGGCCAAGAAATTGCGGATCACCGAAAACGGAGAGCAAAAACTGGCTGAGGCGCTTCCCTATTGGCGGCAAGCGCAGGCCGAACTCGATGGCGAGTTCGGCGCCGCGCGCGCGGCGGCTCTTCGCGCGGAGTTGCGGGCGCTGGTCGCCGCCGCAAACTGAACGGCGACGCTCAGGCGGCGGCCCTGATCGCGCTCAGCGCGTCGGCGGCGATCCTGAAGGATTCAAGCCGCGCTTCATGGTCATGAATCTGCCCGGTCAGGATCATCTCATCCGGTCGATACTGATCGATCAGCTCGGTCAGCTTGCGGCGCACGGTGTCCGGCGCACCGACGGCGGTGATCCGGAGCGCCTCCTCGACATTCCGGAGCATCGCCGGTCCGATTTCGGCTTCGATATCGCGCACCGGGCGGGGCAACTTGCCGGGCCGTCCCGTTCGGAGCCGGGCGAAAGCCTGCTGCATGCTGGTGCGCAGATAAGCGCCTTCCTCATCTGTGTCGGCGGCGAAGACATTGGCCGCCAGCATGAAATAGGGGCGCTCCAACTGCGCCGAGGGCTGGAATCGCGCGCGGTAGATCTCGACCGCCTGTTCCAGCGCCGCCGGCGCGAAATGCGAGGCGAAAGCGTAGGGCAGCCCGAAATGCGCCGCCAGCTGCGCGCCGTAAAGCGAGGAGCCGAGAATCCAGATTGGCACTTCCGTACCTTCGCCCGGCACCGCGCGAACCGGGGCGCCGTCACGGGCCGGCGCGAGATAGCCGATCAGCTCCTCCACGTCGGCGGGAAAATTGTCGCTGTTGTCCATGCCGCGCCGCAGCGCGCGCGCGACCGCCATGTCGCCGCCCGGCGCCCGGCCAAGGCCGAGGTCGATCCGGCCGGGATACATGGTCGCGAGGGTGCCGAATTGCTCGGCGATGGCGAGCGGCGCGTGGTTCGGCAGCATCACGCCGCCGGCGCCCACCCGGAGATTATTGGTCGCGCCGGCGACATGCCCGATCAGAACCGCGGTCGCGGCGCTGGCGATGCCGGGCATGTTGTGATGCTCGGCCAGCCAGTAGCGCCGATAGCCGAGCGTGTCGGCCTGCTGGGCGAGCGATACGGTATTGGCGATGGCGCGCGCGGCGGTCTCGCCCTCGGGGATCGGGGCGAGGTCGAGGATGGAGAAGTGCATAAGGCTTCCTTTATGTGGTCGCCTTTAACCTAGGGCGCGCGACGGGCCGGGGGAAGGACCAGCCGCTTACGCGCTCCCGTCTTTTCTGAACACATAGATCGGGCTGGTCCAGGCCCGCGTGCCGTCCATCTGGGTCACGCGGATATAGATCGGGTTGTCGCCCGCGTCGCCAAGCGCCAGTTTGCGGGTGAAGCGGAAGTTGCGCGGCGTATCGGAGACCGGTAAGCGGAACACCTTGACAAAGCGGGGTAATTCGCCCGAGGCGTCGTAAACGCGGTCCTCCAGCCCGATCTCGGACAGGGGCGTCTCGAAGGAGACGAGCGGGCATTCGAATTTCAGCGTCGCGTCTCCGGCCGCTGCGAGCGTCACGTCGAAGCCGCCGAAATTACCGGTGGTAAGGGCTTTCCAGCTCAGCCCGTTATCGCCTTCGCGCACAAGCGTCTTGTCGCGGTTGAGGAAATTGATCGGCTCGGCGGCGGCGATCTTCGCGCCTTCGATCCGCGTAGAGCCGTCCCAGATCACTTCGCGGAATCGGCCACGATATTCCGCGCCCTCCCAGATCACGCGAAAGCGCTCGCCAAGGTCGCCTTCGCCATAGGGGCGGAGCGTCTCCACCAGCTGGCGGCCATTGAAAATATCCACCCGTTCGATCGAGGAGGAGGCGACGATATCGACGTCGATCTCCATCCCCCCCGTCGGCAGGTGGACGATATCGCCCATCATCGCTTCACGAGCCGGGCGGCTTTCGGCGGGGCCGAGCGCGGGGTCATCGTGATAGAGCGCGGCTTCGGCGCCAAACCGCGCCTTGAGATCGATCACCATTCGGCCGGCCGAGCCGCCGGTGGTCCCGTAATGGCGACGTTTGCGAAGGCACTCGAGCAGCGCGGGGCGCGAAAGCTCCTCCATCAGGTAGCAGCTCAAGCCCCCGATGGCGCCGAACTTTCCGGCGCCCGGATAGCTCGCGCCCGGCCGCCCCTTGTGGCCGTCTGAATTGGCGACGACGCCGACCCGATAGCCGAACCGCAGCGCGTCATGCAGCAGCCATTCGAAGGTGCCCCATGACGAATGCACCTCCACCGACCGTTCGAACCGGCCGTCATGCGCCAGCGCGATATCGGCGTAACGTCCGCCGCAATGCGCGAAGCAGACCACGTCGAACTCCCCGGCCTTGTCGAAGGCTTCGAAGAGCGCGCTCGCCGTCGTGCAATCGTCGCCGGCCTTCGCCGGATTCTCGATCAGGGCGTGGGATGAGCGCCGGATCGTGCGGCCTTCAGAGGGGAAATAAACGTTGCGGTCCCCGCCGAGCGAAGTGTTGCCGGACCATTCGTAGCCCGGCAGCGCGACGAAGGCGCCGGGCTGGTCGAACTCGGCGGTGATGCGGTTCAGCTCAGCCCAGAATTCATCGGTGATCTGGAAGTCATTGCCCTGATGGCCGCATGCGTCGACGAACGCCCGGTCGCGCGCGAAGGCGAAATATTCGCGTGCGCTGCCGGTGCCGATGGTTTCCTCTGACTGGCCGTGGATATCGCCCCAGAAATGGATGAGCGGCGTGTCCTCGACGCGGAGCGGGTTCGTCTCCGCGGCGATTTCGCCTTCGGGGCCGCGCAGGATGACGGAGACATCGGCCGCCGCCGCGACCGAAAGCCCGGGGATCTCGAAGGCGAAAGCGCCGGGCGTCATGTCCAGCGCGGCGGGCAGGCCTTCGATGGGGCCTTGGGCTTCAAGCGTGAGGCGCGTCTCGCAGAGGTCGGAGGGATTGCCCCATTTGTCCTCCCCCTTCACTTTCAACGCGAACGCCTCCCCCGGCCTGCGGCGGGTCGGCAAAACGGCGACGAAACGCTCGGGCGCGCCTGCGCCGATCTTGATGATCGGTTGCGCCGGCAGCGGCTGGAAATTGAAGGTGGCGATCGGATCGGCCAGCACGCGAAATTCGAACGTCTCCTCGCAGAAAGTCTGAAGCCGCATGCCCGGCCCGCCATGATCGGTGACGCCGAAGCGGATCACGATCTGCTCGCCTGCTTTCAGGTAGCCTTTGACCACCTTGATCCACAGGGTGCGGTCCCAGGGGCGCACATTCGCTTTCGGATCCCAGCGGACCTGAAGCACCGCGCCGTTCGATGCTGCGACTTCGCAATAATTCGCGCCCTTCGGATCGTCGAATTGCGGCGAGCCCTGATCGGAGGCGAAGCGGAAACAGACGCGCAGGCTGCCGGAATCGTCGATCCCGAAGGTTCCCGCCGTATAGGTCAGCGTGAACGAAGCGTAAGACCCCGCTTCGAACCGGCCGGTCGGCGAGATTTCCGCGTGGCCGAGGTCCTGGCCGGGGATCGCGTGGCGAATGACGCCGCTGTCCATGTCTTCCCAAGGGCGGGCGGATGACGCTTTTGCTGCGCTCATTGAGTTTCCTCCAACGTATTCATGTCCAGGATCGCGGGGGCGGCGGCGTTCAGCCGAAGAACCCGACAAGGAAGGTCGAAATCGGCGGCACATATGTGATGAGCATCAGGTCCGCGATCAGGATCAGGATATAGGGCCAGATGAAGACGACGATCTTCTCCACCGGCACTTTGGTGATGGCGGAGGCGACGAAAAGATCGACGCCGAGGGGCGGCGTCACCGTGCCGATGGAAAGGTTGACGCACATGATGACGCCGAAAAGCACCGGATCGACGCCGAAATTCATCGCAGCCGGATAGAGGATCGCGGTGAAGATCACGATGGCGGCGGCGGCGTTCATCAGGCAGCCGACAAAAAGCAGGAATATGTTGACGAACAGCAGGTAAACGAACTGGCTGCCCGCCGTTTCGGCCAGGTAGGTGGAGATCCCCTGCGGGATCTGATTGATTGTGATGAGCCAGGCGAACACCCCGGCGCTGTTCATGATGAACATCACCACGGCGGAGGAGATCACCGCCTTGGAGAAAGCGCGGTAAAGCGCTTTCAGCGTCAGCTCGCGATAGGCGAAGCCGACCAGCATTCCATAGAGCACGGCGACGATCGCAGCCTCGGTCGGCGTGAAGACGCCGCCATAGATGCCGGTCAGGATGATGACCGGCATCAGGAGCGGCCAGAACGCCGCCCTGAAGCTGCGGAAAATCTCGCCGCCGCCGGCGAAGGGCTCCACCTCGACGGTCTCCTTGCCGATCAGCACATAGTTCACCAGCAACATGCTCGCGCAGATCACCAGACCGGGGCCAATCCCGGCGAGGAAAAGATCCGCGATCGAGACGCCGGTGACGATGCCGTAGAGGATCAGGAGGATGCTCGGCGGAATGATCATGCCGGTGACGCCAGCGGCGGCGACAGTGGCGGCGGTGTATTGCGGCCGATAGCCTTTTTCCGCCATCGGTTCGTTCATCACGCCGCCGATGGCGGCGACGGTCGCGGCGTTGGAGCCCGAAAGCGCCGCGAAGAAACTGGAGCCGAGGATCGCGACCGCGCCCAGCCCGCCGCGAAAATGCCCGACAAGCGCTCCGGCGAAACCGACCAGCCGGCGCGACATGCCGCCGGTGGCCATGATCTCTCCCGCGAGAATGAAAAACGGGATGGCTAGCAGCGGGAAGGAATTGTTGGTGGAAATCACCCTCTGTACGACTATCTCGAGGCTGATATCGCTGAGCAGAAGGCCGACGACGCTGGCGAGGCCGAGCGCGACCGCGATCGGCGCCTTGATCACCATCAAGAAGAGAAGCGTCGCGAAAATGGCGGTGGTCACCATCGCTGGTATTCCTTCGCTGGGTGGCGGGTCACGCTTCGCCTTCGCCGGAGAGAAGCGCCGCGTCGGGCGCGGTCAAAAGCGTGATGAGAATTTCAGACATGTAGACAAGGAGGAACGCGCCGCCGATCGGCACGGCGGCGTAGACCCAGGACATCGAGATCTCGAGTGCGGGCGAGATCTGCGCCGCGACGCGGACGGTCAACTCGACGCCGTAAACGACAAGCACGGCGAAAAACGCCATCGAGCTGAGCGCGGCGAGCAGGAGCGCCGCCCGGCGGGCGCCGCCGGGCAGCATTTGTACGAAAACGCCGATGGAAGCGTGCGCGCCGCGCCGGAGCGCGACGGCCGAGCCAAGCGCGATCATCCAGACGAAGAGATAACGGATCACTTCGTCGGGAAAGGCGAGCGAGCTTTCCAGCAGGAACCGGAAAACCACCGTCGCGACGCCGAGGATGAACATCACCCCGAAACCGGCGACGCAAAGGGCCGAAAGCACGGTTTCGGAGCGGTCGAGGATGGTCTTGAAGGTCGATTGCATCTCTCAGTCTCCGGATATGCGCGCCGTCGGCCCCGCTGCTTATTTCGTGTCGATGACGCTCTGGACGAGCGTTTCGCCGATCTTGCCGCGATATTCCGCCCAGACCGGGGCCATCGCGTCCTGGAACATCCTGGTCTGCTCGGGCGTGAGGCGGGTGACGACCATGCCGCCCTCCTCCATCTCTTTCAGATATTGCGCTTCTTCGGCGTTCAGCGTCTCACGCTCCCACGCCTGCGTCTCCATGGCCGTTTCGGCGAAGAGCTTCTGCACAGCTTCCGGCGCGCCCTGCCACATCTTTTCGTTGGCGAGGAACATGATGCCGGCCCACTGGTGATTGGAGAGCGTGATGTTCCCCTGCACCTTGTCGAAGCCGAAGGCCTTCACATTGCCGACCGGGTTGTCCTGGCCGTCGACCGTGCCCTGCTGAAGCCCGGTGAAGACCTCGCTGATCGGCATCGGCGTCGGATTGGCGCCGAGGGCCTTGAAGGTGGAGACGTTCAGCGGGTTGTTCACCACGCGGAACTTGATCCCCTTCATGTCGTCTGGCGTCTCTACCTTGGTTTCCTTGGTGGTGATGGTCCGAAAGCCGCTTTCGTACATCCCGATGGTGCGGATGCCGATTTTTTCGATCATGTCGGCGCCAAGTCCCTCGCCCACCGGGCCGTCGGCCACCGCATAGGCGTGCTCGCGGTCGCGGAAAATGAAGGGCAGGTAATAGATGTCGAGCGGCGGGTAGAAGCTGGCGACATTCGTGGTCGGCACCAGCGCGAAATCGACGACGCCGATCTGCATCGCCTCCACCAGATCGCGCGAAGAGCCGATGGTGCTGTTGGGAAAGACGGCGATCTTGATCTTTCCCTCGGTCTTTTCCGCGATCTTGTCCGCAAACATCTGCGCGCCCCGGGCGAGCGGGTGCGCATCATTATAGGGATGGCCGAATTTCAGCTCCATCGCCGGGTAGTCCGCGGCGATCGCCGGCCCCGCCGCAAGGCCGAGCGCGACGCCCGCGCCGAGCGCGATGCGCATGCACGCGGCCGAAAGACGCGATCTGGGGCTCCGTCTGGCCTCTGCGGCGCCTTTGTCGAAACCGATGGCGCCCATGGTGTTGAGACTGTTCGTCATCTTCATCTCCAGCTGTTGGTTGTCTGCGCGGCCCCCGCCTCGCGGGGTTATCGTTTCGGTCGCGCCACAGGCGCGGCCGGCGTTCATGTCTTCATCGCCTGGCTGCCCGCGCCGGGCGGCCCGGCGACGCCGAGACCCGAACGCGTGGTCTCGAGGTCGAAAATCTGGTCGAAGGCGACGTTGCCGAGGTTCACGTCCGGTCCCAGCTCGCGAACCAGCAGCTTCGCCATGTCGTCGATCATGTGATGCGAGACGCCGCTGATCCATGGGCCGGGCAGTTCTATCAGCACCTTCGACATGTCGAGGTTGTCGATCAGCCGCCGAAGCAACGCTTCGTTCACGCCGCGCTCGCCGATCAGCTCTGCGGCTTCGATCAGCAGGAGGCTCGCGCCCGCGTCGAGGCTGACCTCCGCCTGACGAAACAGGGTTTCCGGGTCCGTCTCCGTCTCCTTGGAGCCGACTTCGCCAAAGACCTTCAGCCCGGTCGCGATTGCGTCCTTGATCAGCGAGCGGCGCTGGTTGTCGTTCAGGGCGACCACGTTGTCCGACACCTCGATCGCGGAGAAGCCCATCGCCACGGCTTCGTCCCAGTACAGACGCAGCGCGTTCTCATCATTGGCGTGAATGACGTATTCCAGGAACTGCCCGCCGGGAAACACATCCAGCCCGTGCTCGCGGTAAAGCGCGATCTTTCGCTTCAGGTAGTCGCGCGGATAGAGGCGCGAGCCGCCGGTCTTGATCTTCGCGATGTCGACATGGGCGCCTGCCATCTCCAGCATGTCCGCCGCGCGCCCGATCGGCACGCCGCCGTCTATGGTCATGGTCAGGCCGGCCCGGCGCGGTTTGGCGCGCGTGCGCCCTGGATGGACGGGCAGGAAATCGAAGGCGAAACGGCTCATTCTTCTCGTCCCCTGTTGGCTGGGAATCCGGGCTCAAACCCGCTGCCCGGCGCGATCTCGATCACCCGGTCGCTGGGCGGCACGAAGATGCGCTGCCAGGTGATCGGCGCGGCGCGGTAGCTTGTGGCGGCGACGGTCCAGACGATGCCGAACTGCCCCGCCGGCGCGCCGATGAGCCGGGAAACCCGGGGCGGGAGCGTCTGGCAGAGCATGGTCTGGCGCGCTTCCAGCGTCGGCGCGTTGAAACGTTCCGCCAGCATGTCGCGGATCGAGACGCCGTTCAGCGCCGCGACGCTCATCCGCGCGATATCGCCGAAGCGGCGCTCGGGCAGGTAGATTTCGCTGAAGAGGTCGAACTCGCCATTGATGGAGGCGATCCGCCGGATTCTGATGAAACGGTCCATCGGATCCTGAAGGAAGCCCGCCCAAGGGCCGCTTTCCTCCGTCAGTTCGACATCGAGGACGTTGAAAAACACCGGCAGGAGGTGCGTGTCGCCCTCCGCCGTGAAACGGAAATGGCGCAGGTGCCGCTCAGGCGCCCGGGCCCCTGAGACGAATGTGCCTCGCCCATGGTGCCGCTCGACAACGCCGATCTCGACAAGGCTGCGGAGCGCGCGCCGAACCGTGCCGAGGCTGGCCGACATTTCGGCCGCCAACCGGTCCTCGGAGGGGATGCGGTCGCCCGGCCGCCAGCGCCCGGTTTCGATTGCGCTCAGCAATTGTTCGGAAATGCGCTGGTGCTTCATGCGCGGCTGCGCGGCCGCGCTCGGGCCTTCGCTCCCTTCGTCATCAAGTTGCGGCGCAGTCGTCACATCGATGGCCTAGCAAGGACTTTATAAGTGAAATTGAGGCCCCAAATGCCGCTTTAGTCAAGTCCTATATAGGAGTTTTCCGGCGCAACACGTGTTCTGCCGCTCAAATGGGCGCAAATTCGGCGGGCGCCTATCTGGGCGGCGACCAGGGGCGGCTTGTCGGGGCGCGCCAGACCGAAGACGCGCCGAATCAGCTCTCGGCTCAGGCGAGGATTGACGCGCGCGCCGTTCTGGCCTATCCGCTCTGCAATCATGGGAAGCATGTGAGCTTCCGGTTTTCGTTTGTGCGGAAATCGCCCCCGGTCAGCGCGTCGCGCCCGCCGGGGCCATCAGGGTTTCAGGGCTGATGTCCGGGGGACGGAAGGAGCGCGCGATGTTCGAGGGACTGTCCGAACGCCTTTCCGGCGTATTCGACCGGCTTACCCGCCAGGGCGCGCTAAGCGACGCCGATGTCGCCGCCGCGCTCCGCGAGGTTCGCGTCGCGCTTCTGGAGGCCGACGTCTCGCTTTCCGTCGCGCGCGATTTCGTCACGCGCGTGCAGGAAAAGGCCACCGGGCAGGCGGTGACCAAATCGGTCACCCCCGGTCAGCAGGTCATCAAGATCGTCAATGACGAGCTGACCGCGATGCTCGCCGGCGGCGACGCGGAGGCAGGGCGGCTGAAGGTGGACAGCCCGCCCGCGCCGATCCTGATGGTCGGGCTTCAGGGATCCGGCAAGACCACGACCACCGCAAAGATCGCCAAGCGACTCACGGAACGCGATGGCAAGCGGGTGCTGATGGCCTCGCTCGACGTCAACCGCCCGGCGGCGATGGAGCAGCTCGGGATTCTGGGCATGCAGATCGGCGTCGATACGCTGCCGATCATCAAGGGTCAGGATCCGGTCGCGATCGCCAAGCGCGCCAAGAGCCAGGCGCTGCTCGGCGGCTATGACGTCTATATCCTCGACACCGCCGGCCGGCTCCATATCGACGAAGAGCTGATGGCGCAGGTCGCTGCGGTGCGCGACATCGCCAAGCCGCATGAGACGCTGCTGGTCGTCGATGGGCTGACCGGGCAGGACGCTGTGAATGTTGCGACCGAGTTCGACGGCAAGATCGGCGTCACCGGCGTCGTGCTGACCCGGATGGACGGCGACGGCCGCGGCGGCGCCGCGCTCTCGATGCGCGCCGTCACCGGCAAGCCGATCAAGTTTGTCGCCACCGGCGAAAAGATGGACGCGCTGGAGGAATTCCACCCCGCGCGGATCGCCGGACGCATCCTGGGCATGGGCGACGTGGTCGCGCTGGTCGAAAAGGCGCAGGAGACCATCGAGGCCGCCGAGGCCGAGCGGATGATGAAGCGGTTCCAGCAGGGCCGTTTTGATATGAACGACCTCAAGGGCCAGCTTGAGCAGATGATGAAGATGGGCGGCATGTCCGGCGTGATGGGCATGCTGCCGGGCATGGGCAAGCTCACCAAGCAGATGGACGAGTCGAAATTCGACGATAGCGTCCTGCGCCGTCAGATCGCCCTCATCCAGTCGATGACCAGGAAGGAGCGCGTGAACCCTGCGCTTCTGCAGGCCAGCCGCAAGAAGCGCATCGCGGCGGGTGCCGGGCTTGAGGTTCAGGAATTGAACCGGCTGCTGAAAATGCATCGGCAGATGGCCGACATGATGAAGAAAATGGGCAAGATGGGCAAGAAGGGCCTGATGCGTGGCGCCCTTTCCCAGATGTTCGGCAAGGGCGGCATGAACCCGGGTATGATGGGCGGCGGCGCGCCCGCGCCTGGCGGGCTTCCGGGCGGCGGTCTGCCCGGCCTCGGTGGCGGCGCCCTGCCGCCCGGCCTTTCCGGTTTCGGAAAGAAGAAATGACCACTCCGCCGATCATCGAGACCGAGCGGCTGGTCCTCCGCCCGCCCGAGGGGCGGGACTGGGAGCCATGGGCCGAATTCATGGCCTCGGATCGCGCAGCGTTCGTCGGCGGGCCGCAGGACCGCTCCGCCGCATGGCGGGCGTTCGGCCATATCATTGGCCATGGCGCGATGCGCGGCTTCACGCTGTTCATGGTCACCCGCAAGGGCGACGACACCGCGCTCGGCTCCGTCGGCCCCTGGTTCCCGGAGGGCTGGCCGGAACGCGAGATCGGCTGGACGCTCTGGTCCGGCGCGCTCGAAGGCGGCGGCTTCGCCTTCGAGGCGGCCTCTGCGGCGCGCGCCTGGATCTGGTCCGATCTCGGCTGGGGCGGCGCGGTCAGCTATATCGCCAAAGAGAACGCGCGCTCCATCGCCCTCGCGCAGCGGCTCGGCGCGGAGCTCGACCCGGCGGCGGATACGCCGCGGGGCGAGGATTGCCATGTATTCCGACATCAGCGACCGGAGGCGGCGGTATGAGCAATGAAGCGACCCGCGCGGCGGAGCTGCTCGCCGAGCAGCGCGGCCATATCGACAATCTTGACGCGATCCTCGTCTACACGCTCGCGGAGCGGTTCAAGGCGACGCAGGCGGTGGGCCGGCTGAAGGCCGCGCATGATCTGCCCCCCTCCGACCCGACGCGTGAGACGCGCCAGATCGAGCGGTTGCGCAAACTGGCGCAGGACGCGGATCTCGACCCGGTCTTCGCAGAGAAATTCCTGACCTTCATCATCTCGGAAGTCATCAGGCATCACGAACGCATGCAGAAATAGGGGCAGGCGCCCCGAAGCCATTCAAGGAGAAACGACATGGCGGTTAAGATCAGACTGACGCGCGGCGGTTCCAAGAAGCGCCCCTACTACACCATCGTCGCGGCCGACGGCCGTATGCCCCGCGACGGTCGCTTCATGGAGCGCCTCGGCTCCTACAACCCGCAGCTCGGCAAGGATGACGAGAACCGGGTGAAGATGAATGTCGAGCGGATCATGGAGCTGATCGGCCTCGGCGCGCAGCCGACCGACCGCGTGCGCCGCTTCCTCGAGGCTGCTGGCGCGATGGAGAAGACCGTCCGCAACAACCCCGAGAAGGCCAAGCCGGGCCAGAAGGCCATCGAGCGCGCCAAGGAGAAGGCCGACAAGGCCGCCGCCGCCGCCGCGCCGGCCGAGGAAGCCCCCGTTGCTGACGCGCCGGCCGAAGACGCCGCCGCGGAGTGATTGCGAGATCGGGCGGCGGCGGCGTGATGAGCGCCGCCG
>JBBDTD010000185.1:0-4506 GCA_040904645.1 Paracoccaceae bacterium | reverse complement strand
CCCCCCCCCCCCCCCCGATGGTGGTTGGACAGGGGCGGCCCGCCCGCCTGTTTCCGGTTGATGCGAGATGACCTCATGGCGACTTCCGGTGAAACCAGCCTGATCTGCGTCGGCGCGATCGCCGGGGCTTTTGGCGTGCGCGGCGAAGCGCGGATCAAGTCCTTCTGCGCCGAGCCGGCTGATATCGCGGCCTATTCGCCCCTCACCACCGAAGACGGATCGCGGAGCTTCACGCTCCGCATCACCCGCCCCGTGGCTGGCGGCGGTTTCGCGGCGAAACTCGGCGGCGTGCCGACGCGCGAAGCGGCGGAAGCGCTGAAAGGTGTCCGTCTCTACGCCCCGCGGGCACGGATGCCGAACCTGCCGGACGAAGAATATTACTACGCTGATCTGGTCGGCCTGGACGTTGTCGACACCGGCGGCGCGCCTGTCGGAAACGTGCGGGCCGTGGCGGAATACGGGGCCGGCGATTTCCTGGAGATCGCGGTCGCGCAAACCGGCGCGCTGCTCCTTGTGCCGTTCACCCGCGACGCCGTTCCCACGGTCGATCTTGCGGCGCGCCGCGTGGTGATCGACCCGCCGGAGGAAATCACGGTCGAGGGTGAGCAAGAGGCATGACCGGGCAGGACCCTGAACGCCCGCTCGGGCGCTCGCACGGACGTATAGCGCCCCGGCCTTCGCTTCAGCCGCGCTCGTTGATCGGGGAGGAGGAGATCGTCGGCGCATGGTCCGCCCGCGTCCTCACGCTCTTTCCGCAGATGTTTCCCGGCCCGCTTGGCGAATCCCTGCTGGGGCAGGGGCTGAAGAAGGGGCTCTGGAACCTCAGCGCCATCGACATCCGCCGCTTTGGCGAGGGGCGGCACCGCACGGTGGACGGACCGCCCGCGGGCGGCGGGCCGGGCATGGTGATGCGCGCCGATATCGCCGCCGCCGCCATCGACGAAGCGATGCGCGGCGCGCCGGAAGACCGCGCGCGCTGGCCGCTGATCTATCTCTCCCCGCGCGGAAAACCCTTCGATCAGGCGATGGCGCGCCGATTCGCGGGTTGCGCCGGCGTCACGCTTCTCTGCGGTCGATTCGAGGGCGTGGACGAGCGCGTGCTCGAAGCGCGGGGCGTGGAGGAGGTTTCCTTGGGCGATTTCGTAATGACTGGCGGCGAAATCGCAGCAATGTCGTTGATCGACGCGACGGTTCGGCTTATACCGCGCGTCCTCGGCAATGCGGATAGCGTCGCGGAGGAAAGCTTTGCGGACGGCCTTCTGGAGGCGCCGCACTATACCAGGCCCCCGCTCTGGGAAGGGCGCGCGATACCGGAGATCCTCCTCTCTGGCCATCACGCCCGGATCGCCGACTGGCGTTCCGCGATGAGCGAAAGGCTGACTAAGGAACGTCGTCCCGATCTCTGGCGGGCGCATCTGGCGAAATCAGAAGATTTCACTGGCGCTGCGGACCCGGCGGATGGCCGAGAGCTCTCGGACGCGCACATCACCGCCGCAAAAGGCGGGCAGAAAAAGGACTGACGAGATGAACCTGCTTCAGACCATCGAGGCCGAGCATATCGCCGAACTCGGCAAGGACATTCCCGACTTCGCGCCGGGCGACACCATCCGTGTCGGCGTGAAGGTGACGGAAGGCACGCGCAGCCGCGTCCAGAATTACGAAGGCGTGTGCATCGCCCGCAAGGGCGGCATGACGCTCGGCGCCTCCTTCACGGTGCGCAAGATCAGCTTCGGTGAAGGCGTGGAGCGCGTATTTCCGCTGCATTCGCCCGCGATCGCCGAGATTGCGGTCGTTCGTCGCGGCAAGGTGCGGCGCGCCAAGCTCTATTACCTCCGTGAGCGTCGCGGCAAGTCCGCGCGTATCGTCGAGAAGACCAACTATCGCGCGCCGAAGGCCAGCGCCGAATAAGGCGCATGAAAGCGAATCGGGATCGGGGGGGCCGCCCGTTTTCGTTCGCGCTGACGTTATCGTGATGGCGCCACGCTCACTTCGCGGGCACGTTGCGCCGATGAAATCGATCCTCCTCGCCTTTTCCCTCCTGCTGATGGCGACCATCGTTGCGCGCGCCCAAAGTTGCGGCGGCCCGGACGAACCCTGCCACGCGGGCGGCGGCGACTATCATGTCGCGGCGCCGGTTGACCCCCTGCCGCGCCGCGCCGTGATCTTTCTTCATGGCTATGGCGGCACGGGTGAAGGGATCATTCGCAACCGGAATTTTATCGAGGCGATCGCCGCGCGGGGTTATGCGGTGATCGCGCCGCAGGGCTCGCCGATGCAGGCGGGGGGGAAAGGCGGCTCATGGAACAGTTTCGGCCGGGCGGATCGGCGCGATGATATAGCCTTCATCGCCGCCGTGGCGGATGACGCCGCCAAGCGTTTCGGGCTGGATCGCGGAACCATGCTTCTGGCGGGGTTCTCCGGCGGCGGCATGATGACCTGGCGCGCGGCTTGCGATGCGCCCGGCGCGTTCGCCGCCTATGCGCCGATCGCAGGGTTGCTATGGCGACCGCTGCCGGAACGATGCGCCGGACCTTTCGCGATGTTGCACACGCATGGCTGGTCAGATCAGGTCGTCCCGCTGGAGGGGCGCTCCGTCGCGTCCGGCCGTTTCACGCAGGGCGATCTTTTCAAGGGGCTGAAGCTCTTGCGCGCTACGCTCGGCTGCGCGCGGGACGATCCGGACGGATACGGGGAAAAGGATGGTTACCTCATCCGCCGCTGGGACGACTGCGCGGCGGGCGCGGCGCTGGAGATGGCGCTCCATCCCGGCGGCCACATGATCCCGCCCCGATGGTCCGCGCTGGCGCTCGACTGGTTCGAGGGGCTGAAGTGGGTGAAGCCGGCGTCGCCGCGTTAAGCGGCTTCAGTCCGGCGTCAGCATATAACCTTCGCCGCGCACGGTCTGGAGATAGCGCGGGTTCTTCGGATCACTCTCTATCTTGCGCCGGAGCCGGGTTATCTGCACGTCCACCGCCCGTTCCTGCGCGCCGCCGGCGGCGCCGCCCAGTTCCTCCACCAGCCGTCCCCGGCTCAACGCTTCGTTCGGCGCGCGCGCGAACACCCGCATCAGCGCCGCCTCGGTGGAGGTGAGGCGCACGCGCTCCTCGCCATGCCAAAGCTCCCCGCGTGAGATATCATAGCGCGTGTCGCCGAGCGCGAGCGTCTTTGGCGGCTCATCGCGCGCCGGCACGATGGCGGCGCGGCGCAGGATGGCGGAGACGCGGAGGAGGAGTTCCCTCGGCTCGAAGGGTTTTGGCAGATAATCGTCGGCGCCGGCCTCCAGCCCTGTGATCCGGTCCGCCGTCTCTCCGCGCGCCGTCAACAGCAGGATCGGGCTCTCCACCATCCGGCGCACTGCGGCGGTCAGGGAAAAGCCGTCCTCGCCCGGCATCATCACGTCGACGATCAGCAGATCAAAACTGAGCCCCGCCAGAATGCGCCGCGCATGGGCGGCGTCGCGCGCCTCGGTCACGAGGTAGCCGTGCTTGATCAGATATTGCTTCAGGAGCGTGCGGATACGCTGATCGTCATCGACGACGAGTATATGCGCGGGCGGCTCCGCGCCTGGCGGGCTGGTCTGCTGTGTCATCTGGCCGATCTCACCGTTCGGTAGTTGTCGCCAGAAGGCGTCGCGCGCCCTCATTCATCATTCTGTGCAGCACCTCGCGGAAACCTGCAACCGCTTCCGGCCCGGCTTCGAGATATGCCCGCCGCAGACGTTCACGCTGCGTCTCGGAAAGAAGCAACTCCAGATCGCGCCCGGCGGCGGTCAGATGCAACCGGCGCTGGCGCCTGTCTGTCTCTCCCACAGTCTGTTCAACCAGGCCGTCGGCGATCAATTGCCGAAGAACCCGGTTCAGCGATTGCTTGGTTACGCCGAGCAACTCGATCAGCGCGGCGACGGTGAGACCTGGCCGGTGGCGCATGAAGTGGATCGCCCTGTGATGCGCCCGGCCATATTCCCGATCGACAAGGATCCGGTCCGGATCGGCAGTGAAGTCGCGATAGGCGAAGAACAGCAGCTCGATCCCGGTGCGAAGCTGTTCGTCAGTCAGAAACAGCCTTTGGTCCGCCCGGATTGTCGAAGCGCCGCCGACGGCTGATCCGGCGTGCGGCGACGGTCGGGGCGTGGGTGGCGTGCGGATCGGGGATTGCACTTCGTCGCCTCGCTCTGTTGGTGGGCGTTGCGGCGCGCCCTGCTCGCCCTGTTGTCGGGCGCTTATTTTATGTCAGTGTTGTTGACATAGAAATAGCTCAATGCTACGCGAACTGCAAGGCTTTGGGTTATTTCCTTTCCCAAACAACCCTGATTTGCGAAACTTTCGCGAATCTTCCAACAATGAGGCGCGCCGCCGGAGAAGGCGGGCGCCTGTCTGAGAGGGTGCGAGAATGGCCGGCGAAGCCTATGACGACCGCGACGGGGTGATCTGGCTCGATGGCGCGATGGTGCCGTGGCGCGAGGCGAAAGTGCATGTTCTGACGCATGCGCTTCACTACGCGTCGTCG
>JBBDTD010000184.1:0-5675 GCA_040904645.1 Paracoccaceae bacterium | reverse complement strand
GCCCGCGTTGGCGAAGATCTGAAACGCCACGCCGCAGCTTATCCCGAAATCATCGCCACGTCGTCCGAGACTGGCGATGGCGTCCCCGTGCTTCGCGCCGCGGTCGCGAAGCTTTTGTCGGAATAGCGCAGTCCATCTTTCAATATGTGGCCTTTGTGCCACAGGCTAACACCCGGCAGGAGTTATATTTCTGGACCGCGCGCGCGCGGCTGTGTAACCTGTGCTTCGATGAGGGTCCGTTAGAGACCCCGCATGAGGTAGTTAGCAATGCAGGCCCCCGAGCGGTTTTCGAACCTCCCGGAGTACGCGTTTCCGCGGTTGCGGGCGCTGCTCGATCCGATTCCGCCGGGCCCGCCCGGTGCGAACACAGAGCCCGTGGCGATGTCGCTGGGCGAGCCGCGCCATGCGCCGCCGCCCTTTCTGGGTGAAGCGCTGGCGAAGCATCTGCATCTCTACGGCAAATACCCGCCGAACGACGGGCATCGGGAGCTGCTCGAGGCCTGCGCGGCATGGATCGGGCGCCGCTATGGCGTAGCGCTCGACCCGGCGCGGCGGATTTTTCCGTTGAACGGCACGCGTGAGGGGCTTTTCGCGGCCGCGGTCGCGCTCAGCCCGGAAGCGAAAAACGGCGAGCGGCCGGTGATCCTGCTGCCGAACCCGTTTTACCAGTGCTACGCCGTCGCCGCGATCACGGCCGGGGCGGAACCCTATTATGTGAACGCGACGGCGGCGAGCGGGCATCTGCCGGATTTCGCGACCTTACCGACTGAAATCCTGAACCGGACCACCGCCGCCTATATCTGCTCGCCGGCCAATCCGCAGGGCGCCGTGGCGGGGCCGGATTACTGGGCGGGGCTGCTTCGGCTGGCGGAACGGCACGATTTTCGAATTTTCGCCGATGAATGCTACGCCGAGATCTATCGCGGCGCGCCGCCGCCGGGAATCCTGAGCACGGCGAAAGCGGCGGGCGCGGACCCGGAGCGGGTTCTCTCGTTCCATTCGCTCTCCAAACGATCCAATCTTCCCGGCATGCGTTCGGGCTTCGTGGCCGGCGGCGTGGGTGCGATCGCGGCGCTGCGCCAGCTTCGCGCCTATGCCGGGGCGCCGCTGCCTTCGCCGGCGCAACTCGCCGCCGCCGAGGTCTGGAACGACGAAGAGCATGTCGAGGCGAGCCGCGCGCTCTATGCGGTCAAATACCAGATGGCGGATCGCATTCTTGGCGATCTGCCGGGCTATGTCCCGCTGCAGGCCGGTTTCTTTCTCTGGCTCGCGGTGGATGACGGCGAGGCGGCGGCGGTCCGGCTCTGGGTTGAGGCTGGCGTGAAAGTGCTTCCGGGCGGCTATCTCAGCCGGCCGGGCAGCGTGGATGGGCTTGACCCCGGCGCAGGGTATATCCGCGCCGCGCTGGTCGATGAGCCGGGGCAGGTGGAGCGGGGGCTGACGGCCATTCGCGAAGTGATCGGGGGATAGACGATGGCCAGAAGCTGGACTGAGAGTGAAAAGACGCCGCTTCTGCCACCAAGCGCGCGGGCGTTTCTGCAGCGCCGCGGGGCGGAGCTGGCGGGGTGCGGGTTTCTGCTGGCGGGGCTCACGCTCACGCTCGCGCTCGGTTCCTGGCACGCCGAGGATCCGAGCTGGTTCAACGCCACCTCCGCTGCGCCGCGCAATATTCTGGGCGCGCCGGGGGCGCTGATCGCCGATCCGCTGTTGCAGACGCTTGGTCTCGCGGCCTGGGGGTTGCCGGTGGTCGCGCTGGTCTGGTCGCTGCGATTGATCCTTCATCGCGGCGATGAGCGGATCTGGTCGCGGATCATCCTGACGCCGCCGACGCTTCTTGCGCTGGCGATCTTCGCCTCAACCCATGCGCCGCATCAGGCATGGGGGCTTTCCGGAGGGCTCGGCGGCATGATTGGCGACGGCGCCCTTTCCATGCTGCTTTCGGCGCTGCCATTGTCGGCGGCGGCGGCCTTGAAGCCGGTGACGCTGGCGCTGGCGACGACGACGCTTTTGCTCTCGTTGCTGACGCTGGGCGTCACCAACGGGGAGGCGCGGCATGCGTTTCGCTTTCTCCTGCGCTCGTTGATCGCGGCGATCGTCGAATTCATCCGCATCGTCGCCCGGCTTCTGTCACAGATCTGGACGCTGGCGCGGACGGCGATGGCCAGGCCGCGCTCGGAAAAACACGCCGCGCCGAAACCGGTCGGCGCGCGCCGGCGCGATCCTGCGTTCGCAGCGGCTTCCGCCGGGTCGAGCGAAGATCCGCCCGCCGTCGCGGAAGAGAGCATTCTTCCCGCTCTTCTCCGCCGCGCCGGGCCGCCGGTCGAACGGGCGTTGAAGCCCGCCAGGAAATCCAAACTAGCCGTGGCGGAGGAAGAGCCGATGCTCGCCCTTCACGAAGCGGAGGAGAACGCCAACGGTTATCTCATGCCGCCGCTATCGCTCTTGCAGCACCCGTCCAAGATCGTCCGACATCAGGAAAGCGACACCGCGCTCGATCAGAACGCGCGCATGCTGGAGAGCGTCCTTGACGATTATGGCGTTCGGGGCGAGATCGGCGCGATCCGGCCCGGCCCGGTCGTGACCATGTATGAGCTGGAGCCGGCGCCGGGGTTGAAGGCCTCCCGCGTCATCGGGCTTTCCGATGATATCGCCCGTTCGATGTCCGCGCTCGCCGCGCGCGTCTCGACCATTCCGGGGCGGAACGTGATCGGCATCGAGCTGCCCAACGCCAATCGGGAGATGGTGCTGCTGCGGGAGATGCTGGCCTCCGACGTCTATGGCGATTCAAGCTACAAGCTCGCCCTCGCGCTCGGCAAGGATATCGGCGGCGAGCCGGTCGTCGCCAATCTCGCGAAGATGCCGCATCTTCTGGTCGCGGGCACCACCGGCTCGGGCAAGTCGGTCGCGATCAACACCATGATCCTCTCGCTTCTGTACCGGCTCAGCCCGAAAGAGTGCCGGCTGATCATGATCGACCCGAAGATGCTGGAGCTTTCCGTCTATGACGGCATTCCGCACCTCCTCTCCCCCGTCGTCACCGACCCGAAAAAGGCGGTCGTCGCGCTCAAATGGGCCGTGGCGGAGATGGAGGACCGGTATCGCAAGATGTCGAAAATGGGCGTCAGGAACATCGACGGCTACAATGCCCGGGTTCGCGACGCTTTGGCGAAGGACGAAGCCTTCAGCCGCACCGTGCAGACCGGATTCGACGACGACACAGGCCAGCCGGTGATGGAGACCGAAGAGATCGCGCCGGAGGAAATGCCGTTCATCGTCGTGATCGTCGATGAAATGGCCGACCTGATGATGGTCGCGGGGAAAGAGATCGAGGCCTGCATCCAACGACTGGCGCAGATGGCGCGCGCCTCCGGCATCCATCTGATCATGGCGACGCAGCGCCCCTCCGTCGATGTCATCACCGGCACGATCAAGGCCAACTTCCCGACCCGGATCTCGTTTCAGGTCACGTCCAAGATCGACAGCCGCACCATTCTCGGCGAGCAGGGCGCGGAGCAGCTTCTGGGCATGGGCGACATGCTCTACATGGCCGGCGGCGGGCGGGTGACGCGCGTCCACGGCCCCTTCGTATCCGATGAAGAAGTCGAAGAAGTCGTCAGCCACCTGAAGACGCAGGGCGCCCCGGAATATGTCTCGGCCGTCACCGAAGGCGGAGAGGATGACGAAGAGAACGCCGCGATCGACGAGATCCTCGGGCTTGGCGGCGACGGAAGCGAGGACCAGCTTTACGATCAGGCGGTGATGATCGTGGCGCGGGATCGCAAATGCTCCACCAGCTATATCCAGCGCAAGCTCGCCATCGGCTATAACAAGGCGGCGCGGCTTGTGGAGCAGATGGAAGATCAGGGCGTCGTCTCCGGCGCCAACCATGTCGGCAAGCGCGAGGTGCTGATCGAGGAGCGGTGAGCGCTGCGTGGGATCATTGCGCAGCGCCCGCTGTTCATGCTCTATCGGGCCTTGAAAAACCCTAACGGAATGGCGCCGACGCGGCACCCTGAAAGCGCATGACAGATCATCGGAAGGACTACGCGTTCACCGCCGAAGAGCTGACGCGGCGCACCCATGACGAGGCGATGTACTCAGGCGCGCTGAGTTTCTGCCGCCGCGCCTATGCGCGCGACCTTCGGGGGGTCGATGTCGCGGTCATGGGCGTCCCCTTCGACACCTCGGTGACCAACCGCCCCGGCTCCCGGTTCGGCCCGCGCGCCATCCGGGCCGCTTCCGCCAATCTCGCCTGGTCCCGAGCCTGGCCGTCGGCCTTTGACCCGTTCGAGCAGCTGAAGGTCGTCGACTGGGGCGACATCGCCTTCGATCCCGGCCGGCCCGAAGCCGTTCCGGGCATGATCGAGGCGACGATCTCGGGCGTGCTGGCCGAAGCGGGCGCTGTCCTTCTGCTCGGCGGCGATCATTTTACGACATATCCGAGCCTGAAGGCCCACGCCGCCAAACATGGCGCGCCGATATCGCTGATCCAGTTCGACGCCCATACTGACACCTGGGCGGATGAAGGTGGGCGCGTCGATCACGGCACGATGTTCTATCGGGCGGTCAAGGAAGGCCTGATCGACCCGGAACATTCGGTGCAGATCGGTATTCGCACCACCAATGACGATACGCTCGGCTTCACCGTGCTCGACGCGCTCTGGTGCCATGAGCGCAACCCGAGCGACATCGCCGCCGAGATTCGCCGCGTCGTCGGCGGCAGGCCTGCCTATGTCACCTTCGATATAGACGGGCTCGACCCATCCTGTGCGCCCGGAACCGGCACGCCGGTCGTTGGCGGGCTTTTCACGTGGCAGGCGCTGGCGGTGATCCGGGCCCTGAAGGGGATCAACATGATCGGCATGGATGTGGTTGAGGTCGCACCCGCTTATGACCACGCGGAAATCACCGCCCTCGCCGGCGCCACGGTGGCGCTGGAGCTGCTCTGCCTATACGCGGACAGCCGATGAGCGAGGTCTTCCGCGAAGCGATGGCCGCCTTCCTCAAGGAGCATCCCGACACCGAATTCGTCGAGATGGTCTGGCCCGACATGAACGGCGTGATGCGCGGCAAGTGGCTGCCCGTGGCGGAGATCGACAAGCTCGCCGCCGGCAAGCAACGCCTGCCGCTTTCGACCTATGCCCTCGATATCTTCAGTCAGGACACGGAGGCGGCCGGCCTCGCGCAGAATGTCGGCGATCCGGACGGAGTCGCCTCGCCGTTGCTGCATACGCTGCACCCGATGCTCTGGTCGCATCGGCCAGCGGCGCAGTGCCTGATGACGCTGACCGACGCCGACTGGGAATCGCCAAATCCTTACGACCCGCGCACTGCGCTGGCGCGCGTGCTGCGAAACTACAAGGAGGCGGGCCTGACGCCCGTGGTCGCGCCTGAGCTTGAATTCTATCTGGTGGACGGCGAAGCAGCGCCCGGCGGCCATGTGCAGCCGCCCCTGGGCGCGGGGGGGCGGCGGCTCGAATCAGGCCAAGCCTATCTTCTGGACGTGCAGCGGCACTTCGAGCCGCTTCTCTCCGAGATCGAAGCGGCGGCCGAAATGCTGGACGCCACGACCACCGGGTTCATGGCCGAGTTCGGGCCCGGCCAGTTCGAAGCCAACCTCAATCACGGCGACGATGCGCTGGTCGCCCCCGACCGCGCCGTCGCTCTGCGCCGCG
>JBBDTD010000183.1:0-5789 GCA_040904645.1 Paracoccaceae bacterium | reverse complement strand
TCCAGCCATTCGGTCTTGAGCCGTTCGGCCAGCGCCGCGTCGGCGAGCGCGGACATCGCCGCCGAGAGCGCGGATCCGATCTCATCCTTCAGCGCGTTGAGCGCCGGGCCGGCGGTCTGGCGCTCCTCCGGGCTCATCGCGCCGAGGCTGCGCATGGCGAGGCTGATCTCACCCTTCCTGCCGAGCGCGGCGACGCGCACCGCCTCCAGCGCCGCTTCGTCGCCGGCGTCGCCGATTTCAGCCAGATATTTGTCGCGGAGCATCGTCAGCCCGTCCATGTGATCCTCATGTATTGGTCGGTAGGGCAATTAGCCCCGGCTGCGGCGAGGCGCAAGAGAGCGTGGTCCGGGCGGACCACTCAGATCAGTAATGAATAGGCGCCCTCATGCCGAAGCAGCTTCACCTTCGATTCGACTCCGCCGGGCGCGGAGAACCCGCCAAGGCGGCCCGTGCCGGTGACCCGGTGGCAGGGGATGATGACAGGAATCGGATTGGCGCCGCAGGCCTGCCCGACAGCTTGCGCGGGCGCGCCCACCGCTTTTGCGATATCGCCATAAGTGCGCGTCTCTCCGAACGGGATCGCCTGCATCGCCGCCATCACCTGCTGCTGGAGCGACCCGCCCTCAGGCGCGAGGGGCAGGTCGAAGGCCAGAAGCCCTCCTTCGGCGTAGGCGATGAGCTGGGCCTCGGCTTCATCCAGCAGCGGATCGCGATCCGCTGCCGTCCCGCCCCAAACAAGCGCGACGATGGCGTCCCCATCGACGGAGATCGTGAATCGCCCGAGGGCGGTGTCCGTAGAGAGACTGCGCATGGCGCGATCATGCGCTTTCAGCGACGTGGCCGCAATCGGCGACCCACCGGTGCGGCTGCGCCGCACCGGAAATCTTCGATCAGCCGGCGATCAGACCCATGCTCTCAAGCTTGAGCATTACATCGGCGGCGCAATCGTCGGGCGAGACGTTCACGGTGTCGACCACAAGTTCCGCATTCGCCGGAGCCTCGTAAGGATCCGAGATGCCTGTGAATTCCTTGATCTTGCCTTCGCGGGCCAGCTTGTACAGGCCCTTGCGGTCACGCTTTTCGCATTCCTCGACGGAGGTGGCGACATGCACCTCGATGAAGGCGCCGAACTGCTCGACCATTTCGCGCACGGACCGGCGCGTCGCGGTGTAGGGCGCGATCGGCGCGCAGATCGCGATGCCGCCGTTCTTGGTGATCTCCGAGGCGACATAGCCGATGCGGCGAATGTTGATGTCGCGGTGCTCCTTGGAGAAGCCAAGCTCGGAGGAAAGATGCTTGCGCACCACGTCGCCATCAAGAAGCGAGACTGGCCGGCCGCCAAGCTCCATCAGCTTCACCATCAGCGCGTTGGCGATGGTGGATTTGCCGGAGCCTGAAAGCCCGGTGAAGAACACCGTGAAGCCCTGCGCGGCGCGGGGCGGCTTTGTGCGGCGAAGCTCGGTCACAACCTCGGGGAAAGAGAACCATTCCGGAATCTCCAGCCCTTCCTGCAACCGCCGGCGCAGCTCGGTCCCGGAGATGTTGAGGATGGTCGAACCCTCTTCGACCTCGTCGGCGGGCTGATATTCGGCGCGGTCCTGCACATAGACCATATGCTTGAACGGCACCATTTCGATGCCGATTTCGCCGGCGAAGGAGGCGACAAGCTCCTGCGCGTCATAGGGGCCGTAGAAATCCTCGCCGGCGGAATTCTTGCCGGGGCCGGCATGATCGCGACCGACGATGAAATGCGTGCAGCCGTGATTGCGCCGGATCAGCGCGTGCCAGAGCGCCTCGCGCGGGCCGCCCATGCGCATCGCCGCGTTGAGCAGCGACATATGGGTGGTCGAGGCCGGATACTGGTCCAGCACCGCCTCATAGCACCGCACACGGGTGAAGTGGTCGATATCCCCGGGGCGCGTCATGCCGACGGTCGGGTGGATCAACAGATTCGCCTGCGCTTCGCGCGCGGCGCGGAAAGTCAGTTCCTGATGGGCGCGGTGCAGCGGGTTGCGGGTCTGGAACGCCACGACGCGTCGCCAGCCGAGCTTGCGGAAGAACGCGCGCAGCTCGTTCGGCGTGTCGCGGCGCGCCTTGAAATCATAGTGCACCGGGGGCTGGAGGCCGGTGATCGGACCGCCCAGATAAACCGGCCCGGCGGTGTTGTGGAGGTAATTGACCGCCGGATGCGCCAGATCGTCGGCGCCGAACACCATCTCCGCCTCGCGCGATTTGTTCGGTGTCCATTTGTCGGTGATCGACATGATGGCGAGGATCACGCCCTCCTGATCGCGGAGCGCGATGTCCTGATCCGGGCCGACCGATTCCGCGAACGCCTCGGAGACGTCGAGCGTGATCGGCATCGGCCAGAGTGTGGCGTCCGAAAGGCGCATGGTCTCGACCACGGAATTGTAATCCGCCTCGGCGAGGAAGCCCTTCAGCGGGTTGAAGCCGCCGTTCATGAGAAGCTCGATGTCGCAGATCTGCCGTGGCGTCAGATCCCAGGAGGGAAGCGAACCCGCCTCGGCTTTCAACTTGGCTGCGCTGTCGGCGGAGACATAGAGTTCGGGAATCGGCGCGGTGTTCGCGGACATGACGATCGGTCCTGATCAGCTTGCGGGTGGAAAAGTCACCCTCGGGTCATTGTTTCGGGGCCTCATGCGACGAGTGATGTGAAATTTCAATGGCGTCGCGCCCCGGAAAGCGCCCGGAGCGCCGAAAATCGTCGTTCACAAGCGCGAAAGTGAGGGATTTTGGCGTCATTTCAGCCAGTAGGGTGGCGAAGCGCCGCATTCTCGGGGGGTATGATGAAGCTATCCGCAAAGGCGCCGCTTGACGATGTCCCGGCGCCGGCAGCCGCTGATGCCGGCGTTCTCGCAGCCGCAAACAGGAACATGACTGGCGCGACGCTCGCGCAAGCGGCGCCGCAGATGCTGATCCGTCCGGCGTCGGATCGACGCGCGCGTGGACGGGCGGTATCATCGCATTGGTCGCAGCGGGCCGAAATCGGGCAAGGAAATGACATGGGTGTTCTGAAGCATGGCGCCGCGCGCCTGCGGCGTTGCTCTGAAGGGGCGGTCTGATGCACCCGAACCCGGCCTTCCGCGGGGCGAGCGTTGAGCGCAATCTCGACTTTGCGCGGGCGCGCGGTTTTGGCGTGCTCACCATCGTCGGTCCGGAGGGGCCGCTGGCCTCCCATGTCCCGTTCATCGTCGATGAGGCTGGTGAACGGCTCGCGGCGCATATCGTCCGCTCGAATCCGATCTGGTCGGCCCTCAGATCCGGCCCGGGGAAGGCGCTCGTTGCGATCTCGGGTCCTGATGGATATGTTTCGCCGGACTGGTACGGCGACCCGGCTTTCGTTCCTACGTGGAACTACGTGGCTGTCCATGTGCGCGGAGAGCTGAGCCTGGCGCCGCCGGCCACGCTTCGCGCGCATCTTGAAGCGCTTTCCGCGAATTTCGAGTCGCGGCTGGCGCCGAAGAAGCCCTGGACGCTGGACAAGATGGCGCCGGAAGCGCTTGAGCGGATGATGCGGATGATCGCGCCGGTGGAAATGCGGATCGATGGGATAGACGGCACTTGGAAGCTGGGCCAGAACAAGGGTGCCGCCGCCCGGCGATCCGCGGCCGAGGGGGTGGGCGGCTCCTCCGTCGGCGCCGATCCGCGCGCCCTCGCGGCACTGATGCGCGAGCCGCCCGTCTGAGGGGCGCCGCCGTCTTGGTTTGCTCGGATCGTGGTTTGTTCGGAGTGGCGCCGGGCTCGGCGCAGGCGTCGCGTCTGTCGAAGCCGTTGCGATGTTCGACGGATAAACTCAATATCCGGCGACTCCAGTCTCAGCCATAAAGAGGATACGCCAATGCAGCTCTTTCACGCCGGCCCTTCGCCCTATGTCCGAAAAGTCATGGTTGTGCTGGAGGAGGCCGGAAAGACCGGCGATGTGGCGCTCATCGACGGCGCCGGGTCCCCGGTTGCGCCGAACCCGGCCGTCATCGCCGCGAATCCGCTCGGCAAGGTCCCCTGTCTGGTCCGCGACGATGGACCGGCGCTCTTCGACAGCAGGGTCATCACCCGCTATCTCGACGCCAAATATGGTGCCGGGCTCTATCCAGAAGGCGAAGCCGTCTGGACGACTCTGGTGCTTGAGGCGCTGGCTGACGGCGTCCTCGACGCGGCGCTCCTCTGCATCTACGAGGTCAGAACGCGGCCGGAAGAGACCCATTCAGCCGATTGGCTCGCCGGGCAGCGTGGAAAGATCTCCCGTAGCCTCGACGCGCTCGAGCGCGACTGGATCGACCATCTCGCCGGGCCGGTGGATATGGGAGTCGTCGGCGCGGCCTGCGCTCTTGAGTATCTTGATTTTCGCGCCGGCATGGGCGGATGGGGCGACTGGCGTGAGGGGCGGCCGAAACTCACCGGCTGGCAGGGCGGCTTCGCTTCACGGCCCTCGATGAAAGCCACCGCGCCCGCCTGAGCGCCGCACGGCGGCCTCGCTCGCGCGACTATGCGATTGAAAATGGATGGGGCGCTGCACGCGGCGCCCCTCCTCGCCACACCGATCGCGCCCATGAGAGGGCCGATGATCCTTCCGGGGTCAATCGACAGGGCAGGTTTCCGTCAAGTTCGCGAGAAGTCATGTGTTCGCCCAAGGATCCGTTGGGCGCCAACCCGCAAGGGAGGCGTCGTAAACGTCTTGTGACCGGAGCGCTGACCGCGCCGCCGATATGAAGCGGGTCAAGGACGGGCGGCCGGGATGTTCAAAGGAAAGCGTGGACCCTGAAAAAGAAGCAGGCGGCAACGCCCCCGCGCCACCGCCTGCTCCCTTACCCCACACTTGCCGTGCCGTTTCCTGGCGAAGCTTCCTTCGCCTCATTACAGCGCACACTCTACCCACAAACATCGCGCCTTACGCTAGATAGTGCAGCTACGGCCCGGTTACACAGTCACTCAACACCACCCCAAACACACATGGCGGGTTCAGATTGGATCGCCTCAAGTCCCCTTCACGATCCGTCATCCTTCCCTGAAATCAACATGACCGATGCCACTCACGTTGAAAAGGGAAATCCATCCACCCATCCGTCGGAGATGTCGTTATTCACCCGGTGGTTGTGATTTCGCAGATGGCGAAGCATGAAGCGGGCTATATCTGCACGAGTGGGTGCGGGTTCGCACGAGTGGCGACGATCTGCGACCCGTTCAAGGAAGCCTATAACGAATCAGTTGTCCATAAATGGCAATTGAGGGCCTTGAGTGGCGGCGTGACAGCGCCAATAAGTGAATGAAATTACTGCCGGTGGCGCATTCTGATTCGTGGATTCGCGCCGATCCCGTCACGATTCCGGTTCTGCGCGGCGTCATCGGTGAGCGCCGCGTCTCCTCCGAAGAATGGCGCCGCACCAGGACAACAATCCCGGCGGCGCAGCCTGCTTCGCACCCTGTGCGTTTGGCTGAAAATTCGCTCTCGCGCTGATGCGGGCGGAACTGGGGAATGTGCGCGAGCGAAAGCAGTGAGAGCCGTCGCCGTGAACTCGGGTAACGGTCCGAGCAAGAGAACTGGAAGACAGAAGCAGCTAATGATTGGCGACCTGCGCGAACGCAAGCGCATAGCGCTCAGCTGATACTGTCACCGCAGAGCCACGCGCGATCTTCGCAAGGAGCGCACGCAAAGGGGCTCCAGCCTTCGTCCGGTCTCGGCTGCTTCAGGTTTGCTTGTCGAAGGCCGAGGCGGCTTCGGTCGAAAGCGCGGAGAGCGCGGCCCGGACGGAGGGATAGCTTGGGTTCGCGCT
>JBBDTD010000182.1:0-5816 GCA_040904645.1 Paracoccaceae bacterium | reverse complement strand
CCCGCGCCGGCGCCGGCGCCGGCGCCCTCCGGCCAGGCCGACGGTCGCGGCGTGGTCTATTACGACGGCTACGAGTCCATCCGCGCCAGGTCGGGCGACACCGTCGACACGATGGCGGCCCGCGTCGGAATCAGCGGCTCTGAACTGGCCGCCTATAACGGTCTTTCGACCCAGTACACCCCGCGTGAGGGAGACGAGCTGGTCTTGCCAGCCCGAAACGACCGCTATCAGGGCGGCGCCATGCAATCGGCGGCGCAGGTCGCGACGGCGTCGAGCGCGTATCCCGGATATGAGCCCTCCACCCCAGCGCAGCCCGGCGCCGTCGCCGCGCCGGCTCAGCCCGCCGGCGCCTGGTCGGCCGACCTCGCGCGTGAGGCGATCCAGACCGCGCCGGATAGCAGCGTCAGCAGCCAGCCTCTCGCGCCGCCTCCGGTGGCTGAGGCCCCGCCGATCGCCGAAGAGCAAACCGCATCTATGTCGACCGATGCGCCCGCTGCGCCGCCTGCGGCCGCTTCGCAGTCCGCCTCGTCAGCGGGAGGTTTCGCGAAACCGGTGGACGCCGCCATCTCCCGACCCTACTCGCGCGCGTCGGGCCCGGAGCGGAACGATGGCGTCGATTTCGCCACGGCGGCCGGGGATCCGGTGCGCGCCGCCGCCGCTGGCGAAGTAGCGCTGATTTCGCAATCTCTCGGTGGGCTTGGAACCATTGTCCTGATCCGGCATGAGAACGACCTGTTGACAGTATACGGCCGGATCGATGGCGTGACGGTGGCCAAGGGAGAGCGCGTATCCCAAGGGCAGACCATCGCCCGCGTCGCCGACCTGCCGCCACCGCAGGGTCCGTCGTTGCATTTCGAAATCCGGCGCGGCGCGGAAAGCATAGATCCGGCGCCCTATCTCTAGAACGACCGCTGAAACGGCCTGATCTGAAGCTCCGACGCCACAAACGGCGTCGGGGCTTCAGATCATGCCCAGGCCGTGGTCGATGCCAGCGGTCCCATTTAAAGTTCGTCATGAAATGAGACATTTACGTCAATAAAAGTGTAGTCTTTCTGTCGCGATCCAAAAGGTAGATGGCCCCCCAATCATCCACAAACGGGGCTGTACATGAAACTCCTGAAATTGCTTCCCACAGCGCTGGCGCTGCTCGCCGGGCCGGCTTTTGGCGCCACTTTCAACACCCTCAGCGGCGAAGCGCCGATCGTCATCGCGCATCGCGGCGCCAGTGGGTACCTGCCCGAGCATACGCTGGAAGCTTATGAACTCGGCGCGTTCCTCGGCGCCGACTACATCGAGCCGGACCTGGTGATCACGTCGGACGGCGTCGCGGTCGCGCTCCATGACGCGTCGCTCGCCCGCACCACGAATGTCGAGTCGCTCTTCGCGCCCCGCAATGGCGGCTACAGCGCTTCGGAGTTCACCCTCGCGGAGATCAAGACACTGACGGTGGAACCGGTCGGATCCGCATCGACCAGCTATCCCGGCTTTACGCCGGGCGCGACCGACCCGTTCCGGGTCCCGACCTTCCGTGAGGTTCTCGACCTCGTGAACCAGTACAACGCCACGAACGGCGCCGATATCGGCGTATACCCCGAGGTGAAGGCCAATGATCCGGCGCTCAACCGAATCGTCGTCGAAGAACTCATCGCCACTGGTTTCGGCGATCCGGGCGACAAGGTGTTCATCCAGAGCTTCAGCTTCGATACCCTACGCGACATCGCCCTGATCCAGGAAGAGCTCGGCACGGACATCGCGCAGGTCGCCCTCGGAACCGCGCTTGAAGTCGACGACGTCTTCGGGCTGCGGGTCACCTCGACGACCCTTCTGCCGCTGGACCAGATCGCCCTCTTCGCGGATGGCCTTGGCGTCAGCCGGAGCAGCCCCGGCATGGGTGCGGAGTTCATTTCCGCCGCCCACGCTCTCGGGATGCTTGTACACGCCTATACGTTCAACATCGCCGACCTCGACGCCGCATCCGCCCAGATTGCGCCTTTCATCGAGGCCGGCCTCGACGGGTTCTTCAGCAACTTCCCCGACTCGGGCGTTGAAGCAGTCAGCCGTGCGTCGGTCGTGCCGCTTCCGGCCACCGGTCTGCTGCTGATCAGCGCCATCGCCGCGCTGGGCTTCGCGCGCCGTCGCAAGGCCGCCTGATAACGAAAGCGAGCGCCGCCGGCATGGCCAGCGGCGCTCCCTCGGCCAAAAATCGCTTCAGAAAGAGATTGGCCGCCCCATCCGACCCGCCAGATCGGTGACGAACTGCCAGGCGACCCGGCCCGAAACCGCGCCGCGTGTCTGGCGCCACTCGATCGCTTCGGCGCGCAGCGTCTCCGCATCGACATCCAGCCCAAGCGCATCGCAATAGCCGCGAATGATGGCGAGAAACTCGTCCTGGCTGCACGGATGAAAGCCTAGCCACAGCCCGAACCGGTCTGAGAGTGAGACTTTCTCCTCCGTCGCCTCGGAGGGACTGATCGCGGTGGAGCGCTCGTTTTCGATCATGTCCCGCGGCATCAGATGGCGCCGGTTCGAGGTCGCATAAAAGATCACATTCTCGGGGCGGCCCTCGACTCCGCCGTCAAGAACCGCCTTCAACGATTTGTAATGGCTATCGTCCTTGTCGAACGACAGGTCATCGCAAAAGAGCAGGAAGCGATGCTTGACGCCGCGCAGCAGGCCCATCAGACGATCGAGGCTGGGGATGTCGTCGCGCTGGATTTCTATCAGCGCGAGCTGGGTCGGATGCTCCGCGCAAACGGCGGCGTGGGCCGCCTTGACGAGGGAGGATTTCCCCATGCCCCGCGCGCCCCAGAGCAGCGCGTTGTTGGCCGGCAGCCCCTTGGCGAAGCGCCGCGTGTTCTCAAGCAGCGTATCGCGTGATCGGTCAACGCCGACGAGCAGCCCGATGGGCACGCGAGAAACCCGCTCCGCCGGGTCGAGCCGGTCGGGGCTGGTGCGCCAGACATAGGCGTCGGCCGCCATGAAATCCGGCGCCGGGCGCGGCGCGGGGGCGATGCGCTCCAGCGCGTCGGCGATGCGTTCGAGCGCGACGGCGTGCCGCGAAGTGAGTTCTTCAGTATCGTATGTCACGTGGGCTTCGATCCAGATTCGAGGTCGCTCTCATCTTCCTCACCGTCATCTTCATCGTCGTCGACCCAAAGGCCGGCCGCGCGCAGCTCCTTCTCGCGCTTGCGCTCGAAGCGACGGACGAGATGGATAGAGATTTCATAGAGAAGATAAATGGGCACACCGAGCCCGATCTGGCTGATCGGGTCGGGCGGGGTGAAGATGGCCGCGATCGCGGCGATGCCGACGATGGCGTATTTGCGCTTGGCTGAAAGCCCGTCGGCGGAGACGATTCCAGCGCGGCCCAGCAGGGTCAGGAGCACCGGCAGCTGAAAACATATCCCGAAGGCGAGGATGAAGGTCATCATCAACCCGAGGTATTCGCGCACCCTGCCCAGAAACTCGGTCGATGTGGCGACATCGCCGGCGGTGTTGTTGCCGTAATCGAGGAAGAACCCGAAGGCGAGCGGCGCGACCAGGAAATAGACCAGGCTCGCGCCCATGAAGAACAGCACTGGCGTCGCGACCAGAAACGGCCAGAACGCTTGCTTCTCATTCGAATAGAGCCCCGGCGCGACAAATCGCCAGAGCTGCATGGAGATGATCGGGAACGCGATGAAAAGCCCGCCGAACAACGAAAGCCGCATGTCGGTGAAGAATTTCTCCTGCAGCGCCGTGTAGATCAGCTTCGATTCAAGCCCACGCGAGGTCAGCGCATCGCGCAGCGGCGCGGCGAGAATGTCGAAAAGCTCCGTCGCAAAGAAGAAGCAGACGATCACGCAGAGCCCGAAGGCCAGAAGCGCCTTGATCAACCTGTCGCGAAGCTCGGTCAGATGCGCGATCAGCGGCGCGCGGCTCGCTTCGATTTCGTCCTCTGGCTCGGCGTCTTTCATCGGGTCATTCGGTTTTGGCCGTCGTCGAAGCCGATGGCGGGGCGGTCTTGGAGGCGGAGGGCGGGGAGGCGGAGGGCGGGGAGGCGGAGGGCGGGGAGGCGGAGGGCGGGGCCGAAGGCGCGCCAGGCGTTTTCGTCGCAGCCGGCGCAGGTTCGGCGGCGGGCTTCGGCGCCGCAGGTGCGACGGCAGGCTTCGGCGTCGCAGGCTCCGCGGTGGGTTTGGGCGCCGCGACCGGCGCCGCCTTTTTCGCGGGAACGGCGGCGGGCGCCGCTGTCGTCGCGCGTCCAACACGGGCGGCGTCGTTCACTTCTGATTTAACAGAACGCTCGAAATCCTTGAGACTGTTTACAACTTGATTGTCGAAGGGAAGTTTGTTGAGCTTGCCGCCCTTCTTCACCGCGTCGGCGACATCGCCGAGGTCCGCCTCGCGCGCGGCGTCTTCCATGGAGCGCTGAAAGTCGCGCGCCATAGCGCGCGCCTTGCCCACGTATTGTCCGACCGTCCGAAGAAGGCCGGGCAATTCCTTCGGGCCGACGACGATCAGCGCCAGCGCGCCGATCACCAACAGTTCGGTGAAGCCGATATCGAGCACGTTACGCTCCGCTGTCGCAGGAGGTCGCTGGCGTCAGACGTTTTCCTTCTTGGGCGTCACGTCGATCGGATCTTCAGAAGTGCGCTCGACGCGCTGCGCCTCATCTTCGTCCTTCATGCCTTTTTTGAAGGATTTCAGGCCCTTCGCGAAGTCGCCCATGATAGATGAAATCTTGCCGCGCCCACCAAACAGCAGAACCGCGAGGAGGACGACGACGGCGATCTGTACCCAACCGGGAACCATGGCACTCTCCCATTCCTTGCCCGCGCGGATCGCGCGATGCTCTTTCACTCTCTCATATGGGATCGCTCGGCGCTCGGAAAGGGCGTCAGCTACGGTTTTTTTGAGGGAGAGCCTTACTCAGCCGCCGTCCGCGCCGCGTCAGAGACAAAAGGATTCGCGACGCGCGACTGAGATCGACAGGGGAAAAGATGGCAATGATCGCGCCGGAGCGACAGCCAGACCCCGGTCCCCGCCTCCGGCAGGAAGGCGCCCGGAACGGTCGCCACCAGCAGGCCGGCGTCATGCGCCATCCGGACTTCGATCAGGCTCTCGGCCCCCACGAAGCGCGCCCGCTCCACCACGCCGGCCGCCGGAACGCCGGTCCTGGCGCTTGACGCGGGCGGGCCGTCGGCCGCCAGGTCGACTTTCAGATGCTCCGGGCGGACGATGATTTCGACATCGGCCCCATCCACCAGCTTCGGCGTGAGGAAAAGTCCGAAAGGCGTGTCGGTCTGCCGGTTGGAGACGACGCCATGAATGACGTTGACGTCGGAAAGGAAGGTCGCAGCCTCCCGGTCAACGGGTCGATTATAGACATTGTAGGGCGCGCCGACCTGCACGATACGCCCGGCGCGCATCAGCGCGATCCGGTCCGCCATGCGCATCGCTTCCTCCGGGTCGTGCGTGACGAGAAGGACCGCAGTTCCTTCAGCCTTCAATATGCCCAGCGCCTGATCCCGCACCGCGTCCCGCAGCCGGTTGTCGAGCCCGGAAAACGGCTCATCCATCAGCATGACCCGCGGTTTGGGGGCCAGCGCGCGGGCGAGCGCGACGCGCTGCTGCTCTCCGCCGGAAAGCATATGCGGGAATTTGGAGGCGAAGCCCGAAAGCCCGACCCGGTCAAGATAATCGTTTGCTATCGTCCGCTTTTGCGCCCTGCCCCCGGAAAGCCCGAAACCAATATTCGCGGCGATATCGAGATGCGGGAAAAGCGCGAAATCCTGAAACATCAACCCGACCGACCGGCGTTCCGGCGGCTCGTGGCG
>JBBDTD010000181.1:0-1000 GCA_040904645.1 Paracoccaceae bacterium | reverse complement strand
GGCCGGCGACGACGCGGGCGCCGCCCATATCCATCGTCATGTCTTCCATGCCGCCGGCCGGCTTGATGGATACGCCGCCGGTGTCAAAGACGACGCCCTTGCCGACGATCGCGAGCGGGGCTTCATCGCCGCCGCCATTCCACTTCATCACCACCAGCTTGGATTCGTCATCCGAAGCCATGCCCACCGCCAGCAGCGCGTTCATGCCCAGATCGCGCATCTCCGCTTCGCCGAGAATCTCGATCTCGAGGCCGAGTTCCTCCATCGCCGCAAGGCGGCCGGCGAAGTCGCCCGTGGTCAGCACATTGGCGGGTTCGTTCACAAGATCGCGAGTGAAGAACACGCCTTCGGCCAGCGCCGCCAGAGGCCCGGAGGCGCGCGCGACCGCGTCCGCATCCGCGCTGACGAAATCGACCCTTCGCTCGTCCTCTTCATCCTCGTCGTCGGTCTTGTAGGCGTCGAAGCGGTAGCTTTTGAGCGCGAACCCGAAGGCGGCCTCGGCCTCGGTCGCGACGCCGCCGGCGCCCCAGATCGCCGCCGGCTTTCCGCCCGCCGCCTTGGCGGCCGCTCCGCCGGCCTTGCGCGCGGCGTTGGCGTCAGGGGCGTCGCCGAGCGCGGCGATTATCAATGTATCCGCCGCCATTCCATGCGGAAAGGCGAGGACGCCAACATCGCCGGCCTTGCCCTTGAAGCCCTTGCCCGCGACCAGCCGGCCGACCGCCCCGCCAGTCAGCCCGTCAGCCTCCGCCGCGCCGGGGCTGAGCGCGCCATCCTTCAGCGTGAAGACGACAACAGCACCCGCGGCCTCCGCCATTTCGGCGGTCGCGGCTTCGACGAATGTGATTTCTACGGGATGGGTCATGTCAGGCTCCGGCCAAGGAATGTCTCGGCCCGGAGGCGTAACGCGAATTGCGACGGGCGCCTAGGCTTGCCGCAGATCGGTCGGAGCGGTTAAGTCGTGCCCGGAATCGGAGGAGACTTGCGCATGGCCGCGCTTTTG
>JBBDTD010000180.1:0-5851 GCA_040904645.1 Paracoccaceae bacterium | reverse complement strand
GGTCGCGGTGCGGCAGGGGGAAGGGCCGCCCGCCTTGGGGCCGATGTAATTCCTCGTTGCCCTGATCGCGTTCAGGGCCCTTGGCGACGCCGATCATCGCCACGCCCTCGACGCCCAGTTCCGTCAGGATCTCCTTCACCGCCGTAACCTGCCCCTTGCCGCCGTCGATGAGCAGCAGATCAGGCCACTCGGCGGTTTCGCGGCCCGGATCTTCCTTCAGGAGGCGGCGGAAGCGGCGGCTCAACACCTCCTTCATCATGCCGAAATCGTCGCCGGGGGTCAGATCGGCGTCCTTGATGTTGAATTTGCGGTAGGCCTTGGTCTCGAAGCCTTCCGGGCCGGCGACGATCATCGCGCCCACCGCATGCGCGCCCTGAATATGGCTATTGTCATAGACCTCGATCCGCTTCGGCGGCTCGCTCAGCCCGAACGCCTCCGCCACCCCGGCCAGCAGGCGACCCTGCGCCGCGCCTTCGGCCATGCGCCGTCCCAGCGCCTCCTTCGCGTTGGTAAGCGCATGATCGACCAGAAGCCGCTTTTCGCCGCGCTGCGGGCGCGCCAGCGCGACCTTGCGCCCGGCGGCCATGCTCAGCGCCTCGGCTATCAGGTCGGCGTCCTCTGGCTCGTGCGAGGTCAGCACGAGGCGGGCCGGCGTCTTGCCGCCATAGAATTGCGCGAGAAAGGCGGCGAGGATTTCTTCTTCCGGGGCCTCACCACCCGAGCGGGGAAAGTAAGCCCGGTTGCCCCAGTTCTGATTTGCGCGGAAGAAGAATATCTGCACGCAGGCGTGGCCGCCCTCCGCATGGACCGCGACGACGTCGGCCTCCTCCACCGTCTCGGGATTGATGAGCTGCGATTGCTGGACCCGGGTCAGCGCGGCGATCCGGTCGCGGAAGATCGCCGCCCGCTCATACGCCATCTCGGCTGAGGCCGCCCGCATCTGCGCCGCCAGTTCCTCCTGCACATTGGTTGAGAGGCCGTCAAGAAAGCGCACCGCGTCGTCGACCAACGCGCCATAACCCGCCTTGTCGATCAGCCCGACGCAAGGGGCGGAGCAGCGCTTGATCTGATGCAGCAGGCAGGGGCGGGTGCGGCTTTCAAAAACCGAATCCGCGCAGGTCCGCAGCAGAAACGCCTTTTGCAACTGGTTCATGGTCCTGTTCACGGCGCCGGCCGAAGCGAAGGGGCCGAAATAGCGGCCCTTGCGCACCCGCTTGCCACGATGCTTGACGAGTTGGGGATAGGCGTGGTCGCCGCTGAACATGATATGCGGGAAGCTCTTGTCGTCGCGCAGGATGACATTATAGCGCGGCTTCAGCTGCTTGATCAGATTCGCTTCCAGGAGAAGCGCCTCGGTCTCCGTCGGCGTGGTGAGGAAAACCATCGACGCCGTGGCGGCGATCATCCGCTGAATGCGCGGCGAATTGCCGTTGAACCGCGTGTAGCTCGCGACCCGCGCCTTAAGAGAGCGGGCTTTGCCGACATAAAGCACTTCCCCCTTCAAGCTGAGCATCCGGTAGACGCCGGGCCGCTCGGGCAGGCGCGGAAGGTAGGCGCGGACGACCTCCGGCCCGGTCGCGCCGTCGGCTGCGTGCGCGTCCTCCTCGAACCCCGCAGGGCCACCCTCATGTTCAGTTTCCATCATCGCTCGCGGCCCACCCCGTTACTCAACTTGAGGGAACGAATCCCGACCCTTCTGCGCCTGCCTCAATTCGGGAGGGTGATCAACGATTTTCCTATCCCCGGTTTGTGTGGATAACTCTGTAGACGAAATCGACCCAACTCCGATTCATGAAGGAATCGTAACGGTTTTGTTGGACTGCACATTTTTTAGGCTAACATATTAACCGCTTGATTCTGTTGCCGCTTTAGAAAGTCAATTTCCCGTTCGGCCCGGGAAAGGAACGACGATAAACGAATCGTGACGACCTATCGCGAAAGTGGAAAAGCCGGGATGTCCAGCCCGCAAAGACGCCTTTGGAGCCATCTCAGGAGCCCATCGTAAGTCACTCCACCCCCAGCACATCTGGGGTTCTCCAGCCGAGGTGCTGGCCGCCGTCGACCGCGATCATCTGCCCGGTGAGCGCCGGCGAGGCGAGGATGAAACGCAGCGCCGCGACGATGTCGTCCGGGTTCGCACCGCGGCCAAGCAACGTGGCGGCGCGCTGCCTTGCGAAATGTTCGGCGGACTGCCGCGCGCCCTTCATCGTCGGACCGGGTCCGATGCCCATCACGCGGATACGGGGCGCGAGGCCCTGCGCCGTCATCCGCGTCAGCGCCCAGAGGCCCATCTTCGCGATCGAATAGGAGAGAAACATCGGCGTCGGCTTGAATACCCGCTGGTCGATCATGTTGACGATGACCGCGCGGGCGACCGGCTCCCCGTTCTGATCTTCACCAACCCCGGGCGCCTGGGCGGCGAAGCGCTGTGTCAGCACCGTCGGCGCGCGCAGATTGCTCTCCATCGCACCGTCCCATCCGGCGCGGCCGACAGTTTCGATATCGTCGAACTCGAAGATCGAGGCGTTGTTGACGAGGCAGGTCAGCGGCGCGCCGAGGGCGGCGCTCGCGGCGGGGATCAGCGCATCGACCTGCGCCTCCTCGGCGAAATCGGCGCGGAGCGTGGCGGCGCGACGGCCGAAGGCCCGTATCTCCGCCACCGTGGCCTCCGCCGCATCTGCGGAGCCGAGGAAGCTGATGGCGACGTCCCAGCCGTCTTCGGCCAGCGCCAGAGCCAACGCCCGCCCCAGCCGTCTGGCGCCGCCGGTGACAAGAGCCGCTCCCGCCTGCATGCGTCCACTCCCGCTAACTCCGTCGTTCATCCGCGCCGCCGCCGCAGGTCACATCCGCGGGCCAAGCGCCGCGACGCAATAAACGACATAGGCCGCGACGAACACCAGCCCCGTCGCGCGACCGATATCGCGCTTCAACAAGACGAAGGGCGCGATCAACAGCGCCGTCCCGAGCATGATCCAGAGGTCGAGTTCAAGAAACCCCGCCGGCGTCGGCAGATCGGCGACCAGAGCCGAGACGCCGAAAACACCGAGGATATTGAAAATATTGGAGCCGATGACATTGCCGGCCGCCACATCCGCCTGCCGGCGCACGGCCGCCATCAGCGTCGTCGCAAGTTCGGGCAGCGAGGTGCCGACCGCGACCAGCGTCAGCCCGATCGCCGCTTCCGACACGCCGAAGGCGACGGCGGTGGACCGTGCGCCCTCGATCAGCAGATGCGCGCCGATCGGCAGGCCGATCAGGCCGCCGATCAGGCAGGCGGCGATCGGCAGCGGCGACATGCACTCCGGCGCATCCTCCAGCTCGATCACCACACGGCCCGAGCGCGCCAGCACATAGGCGTCGCAAAGCATCACCGCGAGAAGGACAAGGAACGCGGCGCCGATCCAGAACGTGAAGCCGCCAAAGGCGCATACGCCGATCAGGATCAGCGAAGCGACGATCATCATGACGAAGTTTCGCAGAACCCCATTCTGGCTGACCGCGATGGGGGAAATCAGCGCCGGAACGCCAAGCACGAGCAATACGTTAGCGATATTCGACCCGACGATATTGCCGAAAACCAGATCCGTCGCCCCATCCATCGTCGCCTGAACCGAGACCAGCAATTCGGGCGCCGAGGTGCCGAAGGCGACGACCGTAAGACTGACCACCAGCGCGGGAATGCCGAGCCTGAGGCTGAGCGCGACCGCGCCGCGAACCAGAAAATCCCCCGCGATGAGGAGAAGCACCAGCCCGGAGGCGACGAACGCGAGGTCGATCAGCATATGCGGGGTCTCATGGCTCGTTCAGGGAATCAGGCGGGAGAGTTCATGGGGTGGGCGCGCCGCCGCAAGGGCAGCCTTCGCCGCGCGCGGACCATGCGCCACAGACCGGGCAGGCGACCAGATCCTCCGCCGATTCGGCCCGTCGCCCAGCCTTGCGGCGCTTCAGTCGCGGGCGGATCGCGCTCGAAGCGCCCATCCGGGCGACAACGAAAACGCCAAGCAGAACCGCCAGAAAGATCAATATCTTGGTCAGCATCGCCTAGAGCCCGTACCGGGCGAAGAGCGCCCGTTCCTCGACCATCCCCGCAGCGCCGTTCAGCATGTCTTCCACCCCCGGTCCACCGAGTTTGCGAAAAAGGCTGCGCTTCGGCGCGATGACGTTGAAACGTAGTTTGTCGCCGAAATGCGCCTTCATCAGGGGGACGAGATGGCCGACCCCGTCGATCAGGCCGACGGTCTCCGCCTCACGCCCGACCCAGATTTCGCCGGTGAAGAGATCGTCGCTTTCCTTCAGTTTGGCGGCGCGGCGGGTGCGGACCTGCTGGATGAAATTGTCGTGGATGACGGTCTGGAGGCGCTTGATCCGCTCCACATCGTCCTCCTGCTCGGGAAGAAACGGGTCCAGCATCGATTTGGAGCGCCCTGCGGTGTGGACGCGCCGCTCAACCCCTTGCTTCTCCAGCAGCGCCTGGAAGCCGAAACCGGCGTAGATGACGCCGATCGAGCCGAGAATGGAGTTCTCATCCGCGTAGATCTCATCCGCCGCCGTCGCCAGCCAGTAGCCGCCGGAAGCGGCGACATCCTCGCAGAACGCGATCACCGGGATCGATTTCTCATCCGCCAGCCGCCGGATGCGCGCCGCGATCAGCGCGCTCTGAACCGGAGAGCCGCCCGGCGAATTGATCGAAAGCGCCACCGCAGCCAGCTTTTTCGGCGCGAAGGCGCGCTCCACCAGCGGCGCGAGGGCGGCGTCGGTGAGGCCCCTGCCGAAGCCCCCGCCGCCGATGGCGCCGTTGAGTCGAAGCACGCTCACCACAGGGGGGCGCTTGATCAGACTTGCGAATCCGTCGCTGAGAGCGTTCAACATGGCGTCTACTTAGTCGTGATCAGAAACTCGGACAACTGGCGCGGCGCAGCTTATATTCTATCCGGGGAGTGGAGTATCATGCGCGACATGACCGGATCAGGTTCTCTCATGGCCGGGCGCGACGTGCTCCACTTCAAGCTGGAGGAGCTTCGCCGCCGGCATCGTTCGCTCGACGACGCCATCGCTTCGCTCGAAGCGACGACGGCGAGCCGCGACTCGCTCGACCTCAGGCGTCTCAAGAAACAGAAACTGGCGCTCAAGGACGAGATCGCCCGTCTTGAGGACGAATTGACGCCTGACATCATCGCCTGACCGCCGCCAATGACCGACGCCGTCTTGCCGATCCGTCGCCCACCCCTATAGTGCGCGCTTCTTGTTCGGGAGCATCATATGGCGGAACCCGCCCCCCTTGTCGGCGTCGTGATGGGCAGCCAGTCGGACTGGCCGACGATGCGCGCTGCGACAGAGGTTCTCAGCGCGCTTGGCGTGCCGCATGAGGCGAAGATCGTCTCCGCCCACCGGACGCCGGACCGCATGTTCGCCTATGCCGAAGCGGCGGTCGCGCGGGGGCTGCGCGTCATCATCGCCGGCGCCGGCGGCGCCGCGCATTTGCCGGGCATGATCGCGTCCAAAACGCGGGTGCCGGTTCTGGGCGTGCCGGTCCAGTCCAAGGCGCTTTCGGGCCGCGACAGCCTCCTCTCCATCGTGCAGATGCCCAAGGGCGTGCCGGTGGGCACCCTCGCCATAGGCGAGGCGGGCGCGGCGAACGCCGGACTTCTGGCCGCTGCGATCCTCGCGACGACGGATGCGGCGCTGGCGGCGCGACTCGACGCCTGGCGCGCGGCGCAGACCGACGCGGTCGCGGATGAGCCGACCGATGGTTGAGCCCGCCTTCCCCATCGGCCCGATTGTCGCCCCAGGCGGCGTCGTCGGCATTCTCGGCGGCGGCCAGCTCGCCCGCATGCTCGCCATCGCCGCGGCG
>JBBDTD010000179.1:0-5875 GCA_040904645.1 Paracoccaceae bacterium | reverse complement strand
TGATCGCCGACCCGGCGCTGATCCTCGCCCATGCGCTCGCCTCCATCACGGACGCGCGCGGCGCGCTCCAGGTGCCGGAATGGCGCCCGAACAGCCTGACCGACGCGGTGCGCGCCGCCCTCGCCGATTGCCCGGTGACGGAATACGACGAAGGCTGGGGGGAGCCTGACCTCTCCCCGGCGGAGCGCGTCTATGGCTGGAATTCCTTCGCGGTCCTCGCGCTCGACTGCGGCGATCCTGCCCGGCCGGTGAACGCGATACAGCCCTTCGCCCGCGCCCGGTGCCAACTGCGGTTCGTCGTCGGCACGGAGATAGACGATATCGTGCCGGCCCTCCGCCGGCATCTAGCGCGCAAGGGCTTCACGGATGTGACCGTGACCCAATCCAATGACGCCGCCTTCACCGCCACCAGACTCGCACCCGACGCCCCCTGGGCGATATGGGCCGCCGCATCGCTGGAACGCACGATGGGCGCGCGGCCGGCGATCCTGCCTAATCTCGGCGGCTCGCTCCCCAACGAGGAATTCGCGGAGACATTGGGGATGCCGACGATCTGGGTGCCGCATTCCTACGCCGGATGTTCCCAGCACGCGCCGGACGAACACGCGCTGAAGCCGATCATGCGCGAAGGGCTGGCGATCATGGCCGGGCTCTGGTGGGATCTGGGCGAGCCGGGAACACCGGGCCGCTGAAAGTTTCAGGCTTCGATATTTTATGTTTGAAATGTAATCGACGCGCATTATCCTGATTCTCGCGAATCTGGCGGCGAGGATGATGCCTATGCGAATCGCGTGCCTCGGCGGCGGCCCTGCGGGCCTCTATTTCGCCATCTCGATGAAGTTGCGCGCGCCCGAGACGGAAATCGTTGTGATCGAGCGCAACCGCGCTGACGACACTTTCGGTTGGGGCGTCGTGCTTTCGAGCGAGACGCTGGACAACCTCGCGCGGAACGACGCCGCAAGCGCCTCCGCGATCCGCCAGCGCTTCGCCTATTGGGACGATATCGCAGTCGTTCACGCCGGCCAGCGAACAGTCTCCTCTGGCCACGGGTTTTGCGGGATCGGGCGCAAGACGCTTTTGACGCTGCTTCAGGAACGGGCGCGCGAATTGGGGGTCGATCTGCGTTTCGAGACCGAAGCCGGAAACGCTGACGCCTATGCGAAAGACTTCGACGTGGTGATCGCCTGCGACGGGCTGAATTCGTCGACCCGCTCAGCCCACGCCGATGCTTTCAAACCCGATGTCGACGAGCGGAAGCTGAAATTCGTCTGGCTGGGCACGAAAGCGAAATTCGACGACGCATTCACCTTCATCTTCGAGAGGACCGCGAAGGGTTGGATCTGGGCGCACGCCTATCAATTCGACGACGAGACCGCGACATTCATCGTCGAATGCTCGGAGGAGACCTGGGCGGCCTATGGCTTCGGCGCGATGAGCCAGCAGGAAAGCATCGCGATCTGCGAGGGGATTTTCCGCGATCATCTGGGCGGAAACCCGCTGATGACCAACGCCAACCATATTCGAGGCTCCGCCTGGATCAACTTCCCCCGCGTTCTTTGCGAGCGTTGGCGCGTGGGCAACATCGTCCTGATGGGCGACGCGGCGGCGACGGCGCATTTCTCCATCGGCTCGGGCACCAAGCTGGCGCTGGAGAGCGCGATCGCGCTGGCGGAATATCTCGTGAGCGAGCCGAGCGTTGAGGCGGCCTTCGCCAAATATCAGGAGGAACGCCGGGTCGAGGTGCTGAAGCTGCAATCGGCGGCGCGCAACTCCATGGAATGGTTCGAGGATGTGGAGCGGTATCTGGACCTCGAAGCCCCGCAATTCGCCTATGCGCTGCTGACCCGCTCGCAGCGGATCAGCCATGAGAACCTGCGGATGCGCGACGCGAAATGGCTCGAAAGCGCGGAGCGGTGGTTTCAGGCCGGGGCCGGCGTCAACGCCGCCGCGCCGGTGCGCGCGCCGATGTTCGCGCCATATCAGCTGCGGGACATGGCTCTGAAAAACCGGATCGTCGTCTCGCCCATGGCGCAATACAAAGCCGTGGACGGCGCGCCGACCGACTGGCATTTCGTCCATTACGCCGAGCGCGCGAAAGGCGGCGCCGGCCTTGTTTATACCGAGATGACCTGCGTCAGCCCCGAGGGACGGATCACGCCGGGCTGCACAGGCCTTTACGCGCCGTCGCATGAGGCGGCCTGGCGGCGGCTGGTGGAATTCGTCCATGGCGAGACCGAGGCGAAGATCTGCTGCCAGATCGGCCATTCCGGGCGAAAGGGCTCCACCCAGATCGGCTGGGAGGAGATGGACGCACCGCTGAAGGCTGGCAACTGGCCGCTGATTTCCGCCTCTTCGATTGCGTGGTCGCCCCGGAACGCGGCGCCGAAAGCGATGGACCGGGCTGATATGAACCGGGTGACGGGCGAATTCGTCTCCGCTGCCCGGATGGCCGACCGCGCCGGGTTTGACATGATCGAGCTTCACGCCGCGCATGGTTATCTGATCTCCTCCTTCATCTCGCCGGTCTCCAACCAGAGGGCGGATGAATATGGCGGGACGCTGGAAAACCGGATGCGCTACCCGCTGGAGGTTTTCGCGGCGATGCGCGCGGCATGGCCGGAGGAGAAGCCGATCTCGGTCCGCATCTCCGCAAATGACTGGCTGGGTGAGGCCGGGATAGGGCCGGAAGATGCGGTGGAGGTCGCGCGCATGTTCGCCGCCGCTGGCGCCGACATCATCGACGTCTCGGCCGGGCAAACATCCACCGACGCTGCGCCGGTCTACGGGCGCATGTTCCAGACGCCGTTTTCCGACCGCATCCGCAATGAGGCCCGTATCGCCACCATGGCGGTCGGCAACATCTTTGAGCCGGATCACGCCAATTCGATCCTGATGGCCGGGCGAGCGGATCTTGTTTGCCTCGCGCGGCCCCACCTCGCCAATCCTTACTGGACTCTGCACGCGGCGGCGGCGCTTGGCGATGCAGGCGAGCGATGGCCGGCGCCCTACCTGCCCGGCAGGGATCAGATGCAAAGGCTTGCCGAGCGCGCTGATGTGATGGGGAAAGTCTGATGACCGATCTGAGAGCCGATCTTTCCGGCAAACGCGCCTTCATCACCGGCGGCGGCACCGGCATCGGCGCCGCCATCGCGCTGGCGCTGGCCGACGCGGGCGCCGAGGTCACGATTACCGGGCGGCGCGAAGGGCCTCTGGCGGGGATCGCCGCGAAATCGCCGCGCCTTTCATGGTCGCTGATGGACGTGACCGATGAGGCGTCGGTGGTGGAGGTCATCGCCGCCGCCGGTCAGATCGACATCATGGTCCCCAACGCCGGCATCGCGGAGACCGCGCCGATCCATCGGACGACGCTTGATTTCTGGCGCAAGGTGCAGGCCACCAATGTCGAGGGCGTGCTGCTTTGCACCCGTGAGGTTCTGAAACCGATGGCGGAGCGCGGCTGGGGGCGGATCATCATCGTCTCCTCCATCGCGGGGCTGACGGGATTCGCCTATGGCGGGGCCTATTGCGCGTCAAAGCACGCGGTGCTCGGCCTGATGAAATGCGCCGCCGACGAAGTGCTGAAAACCGGCGTCACGGTGAACGCGCTTTGCCCCGGCTATGTCGCGACGCCGATCATCGACCGGTCGGTGGCGAACATCACTTCCAAGGCCAAGGTCTCCGACGAAGAGGCGTTGGCTTCGCTGCGCGACACCAACCCGTTCGGCCGGCTGATCGAGCCTGATGAAATCGCCGCCGCCGCGCTCTGGCTTTGCGGGCCGGGATCGGGCGCGGTCACGGCGCAGGCGATTCCGATTTCCGGGGGGGCGGTATGAATCAGGCGCGCCCCGCGCCGGTCAGCGCCTCCAAGGCGCGGCTGCGGCTCTGGCTGCGGCTCTTGAAAGCGACGCGGACCATCGAGGCGGAACTGAGGGAGCGTCTCCGGCGCGACCACGCCAGCACCCTGCCCCGCTTCGATGTGATGGCCGCGCTCAGCCGTCGCCCGGAAGGCCTGCGGATGAGCGCGCTTTCCGGGGTGCTGCGCGTCTCCAACGGCAATGTCACCGGCATCGTGGAGCGGCTTGTCGCCGAAGGGCTGGTGGAGCGCCGCGCGGTCGAGGGCGACCGGCGGGCGATGTTGGTGCGGCTGACGCCTGTGGGCGCGGCGCAGTTCGCCGAGATGGCGGCGACGCATGAAGGCTGGATCGACACGCTGCTTTCCGGCCTTACCGCGGAGGAGGCGGAGGCGTTGAGCCGACGGCTGGAAGATGTGGCGCAAAGCGGCGCTAAGGAGACAGAATGACCGATATCAGGGCGACGCGGCCGGAACATTTCAACCTCCACTTCGATGGCGACGTCGCCATCGTGGCGTTGAACCGGCCGGAGCGGAAAAACCCGCTGACCTTCGAAAGCTATGCGGAGCTGCGCGACTGGTTCCGCGCGCTGCATTACGCCGATGACGTCGGCGCGGTGGTTTTCGCCTCCAATGGCGGCAACTTCTCCTCCGGCGGCGATGTGCATGACATCATCGGCCCGCTCCTGAAAATGGACATGAAGGGCCTTCTGCGCTTCACGCGGATGACCGGCGATCTGGTCAAGGCGATCATCAACTGCGGCAAGCCGGTGATCGCGGCGATTGACGGCGTTTGCGTCGGCGCGGGCGCGATCATCGCCATGGCGTCGGATATCCGCTTCGCCAGCCCGGAAGCGAAGACCGCGTTTCTTTTCACGCGTGTCGGGCTCGCGGGCTGCGACATGGGCGCGTGCGCGATCCTGCCGCGGATCATTGGCCAGGGCCGCGCCGCCGATCTCCTCTATTCCGGTCGCGCGATGAGCGCCGACGAGGGGGAGCGTTGGGGCTTTCACAATCGTATCGTCCCGGCGGCGGAACTGGAATCCGCCGCCATCGCCTATGCGCAGCGCATAGCGGAAGGGCCGGGTTTCGGCCACATGATGACCAAGACCATGCTGGCGCAGGAATGGTCGATGTCCATCGAACAGGCGATCGAAGCCGAGGCGCAGACACAGGCGATCTGCATGCAGACACAGGATTTCCAGCGCGCCTATGACGCTTTCGTCGCCAAGGAAAAACCGGTTTTCCGGGGGGATTGATGCCAGACCGTTCCTTTCTCGACTGGCCGTTTTTCGAGCCGCTCCACCGCGATCTGGCGGAGGCGCTGGACCAATGGGCGGGCGCGAACCTCACCTCCATCGACCATACCGACACCGACGCGGCCTGCATCGCGCTGGTGCGCGCGCTGGGGCGCGGCGGCTGGCTTCGCCACTCGGCGGTGGACCCGGACGCGCCCGGGCGACTGGATGTGCGCTCGCTCTGCCTGATCCGGGAGACTCTGGCCCGCCATGACGGGCTCGCCGATTTCGCCTTCGCGATGCAGGGGCTTGGCGCGGGCGCGCTCTCGCTTTTCGGCTCCCCCGGCCAGCGCGACTGGCTGCGGAAAACCCGCGCCGGCGAGGCGCTTTCCGCCTTTGCGCTGACGGAGCCGCGCTCGGGTTCCGATGTCGCCAACATGGATCTTGCAGCCGTGCGCGAGGGCGACGAATACATCCTGAACGGCGAGAAGACCTGGATATCGAACGGCGGAATCGCGGACATGTACACCGTCTTCGCGCGCACCGGCGGGCCGGGCGCGAAGGGAATTTCCGCCTTCCTCACGCCCGCCGACACGCCAGGACTGGCGATCGCCGAGCGGCTGGAGGCGGTGGCGCCGCACCCGCTGGCGCGGCTTTCCTTCAGGGATTGCCGCCTGCCCGCCTCCGCGCTGATCGGGGAAGCGGGACAGGGCTTTCGCATCGCGATGTCGGTGCTGGACGTATTTCGCTCCACCGTCGCCGCCGCCGCGCTCGGCTTCGCGCGGCG
>JBBDTD010000178.1:0-5931 GCA_040904645.1 Paracoccaceae bacterium | reverse complement strand
AATCGGCATCACGCCGGCGCCGACTTCCAGCGTGAACCGCGAAGGCGCCGCGACCTTTCCGGCCGCGATCAGCGCCGTGACCGTCGCCACGGTCGGATGACCGGCCAGCGGGATCTCCCCCGTCGGCATGTAATAACGCGCGCCGAAATCCGCCTTGTCGGAGGAGACGAGAAACGCGCATTCGACCAGCCCAGTCTCACGCGTGAAGGCGATGCGATCGCTGACGCTCACCGCGTCCGCGTCGAAAACCACCGCGCAGGGATTGCCGCCGAACCGCGTTTGCGTGAACGCGTCGACCCACCAGACCGGTTTCATGATCCGATCCTTTCTTTCGCATTCAGTATCCGGTCCTCGATCTCGGCCGGCATGTATTTCTCGTCATGTTTGGCGAGAACTTCCGACGCGACGAAAACGCCATCCACGACCCGACCATCGGCGACCGCGCCCTGCCCTGGCTTGATCAGGTCAGGAAGCACGCCTTCGAAGCGCACCTCGATCTCGGTCTCGAAATCGGTGAGGCGAAAGATGTTGAGCGCGCCCTTCTCCAGACTGCCCTCCACCACCATGCCGCCGATGCGAAGCCGCTCATCGGGGCCGCGCGGCGCGGCCGCGAGTTCGGTCGGCGTGACGAAAAACGCGATAGCGTCCTGAAAAGCGAAGGAGACCAGCGCCACGGCCGCCGCCATCAGCGCCCCGCCGACGCCGATCAGCGCCATGCGCCGCTTCTTACGCGTCATCGCCATCGGTTTCCTCCTCCAGCATGCGCTCGCGCCTGATGGCGATGCGCGCGGCGTTCACTTCAGCCCCGAATATGACCACTGCGCTGGTCAGATAAAAGAAGAGAAGCGTAATGATCACCCCGGCGAAAGCGCCATAGGTCACGGTGTAGCTCGGCGCGAAGGCCAGATAGATGGAGAACCCCGACGCGCCCAGCATCCAGAGGGCCGAGGTGACCACGATGCCCGGCAGAATGGCGCGCCATCTTGGCCGCTTGCTGGGCAGCCCGCGGTTAAGAATGAAAAGAAAGAGCGCGAAGCCCAAAAGCCCGAGCGCGTAGCGGACGACGCCCATGCCGAAGGGCGCCTGAAATCCGATCCACTCCTGCGCGAGCCGGATCGCCAGAGGCGCGAGGATAATCAGAAAGCCGAGCGCCGTGAAGGTGATCGCCGCGAACAGCACGAAGCCGAACGCGACCAGGCGCCGGAGGATGAAGCTGCGCGGCTCAGGCGCCTCATAAGCGCGGTCGAGCCCGACGCGCAGCGCCTCCACCGCGTTCGACGCCACCCAGATCGCGCCGAGACCGGAGAGCGTCAGGAGCCCGCCCCGGCTCTGGCCGATCACCTCGTCCAGCACCGGCAGCAGGGTTTGCGTGATGTGGCTGGGGGCGAGATCGATCAGCGCATCGAGCGCCGCGCGACTGTCCTGCGGCCCGATCAGCACGCCGGCGAGCGCGGAGAAGAAGATCGCGAAGGGAAAGAGCGACAGGAACACCGAAAACGCGATGAACCCGGCCATCGGCGCGCCGTCATGCGCGTCGAAGCGGAGATAGGCGCTTTTGAAAAGAGTCCAGAGCTTCGTCGCCGTATTCACGGAAACAGCGGAGCCGCCTCAAGCCCCATCGTCTCAGGCAGTCCCAGCGCGATATTCGCGCATTGGATCGCCTGCCCCGAGGCGCCCTTCACCAGATTGTCGAGGACGGCGACGATGATCGTCCGCCCCGGCTGGCGATCGGCGGTGACCCCGATACGGCAGAGATTGGAGCCCCGAACATGGCGCGTCTCCGGCGCGGAGCCAAAGGGCATGACATCGACGAAAGGCTCATCTGCATAGCGCGCGGCGAGCGTTTCCTGCACCTTGTTCGCGTCGCCATGCACGTAGATCGTGGCGAGGATGCCGCGATTCATCGGCAGGAGGTGCGGCGTGAAGCTGCACACCACCTCACGGCCCGCCGCCTTTGAAAGCTCCTGGTCGAACTCGGCGGTGTGCCGGTGCTTGGCGATGTTGTAGGCGTCCACCCCCTCCGTCACCTCGGAGAAAAGTTTGCGCTCGGAGGCCGAACGCCCGGCGCCGGTGATGCCGCTCTTGGCGTCGATGATGATGTGGTCCGGGTCGATCACGCCCGCCTCCAGCAGCGGGACAAGCGGCATCAGCGCCGTGACGACGAAACAGCCGGTGCCGGCGATCAGCCGCGCGGTCTTCATCTCCTCGCGGTAGAATTCCGGCAGGCCGTAGACGGCGGTTTTCTGCAATTCGGGCGCGAGATGCTCATGCCCATACCACTTGGCGTAAAGCGCCGGGTCGCGCAGACGGAAATCGGCGGACAGATCGACAATGCGCACGCTCTCGGGGACGCCCGCGACCACCTCCTGCGCCGTGGCGTGCGGCAGCCCGCAAAAGGCGAGATCGACGCCGGACCAGTCGACTTCGTCGATCGTGGTCAGCGCGGGCAGTTCCAGATGCGCGAGATGCGGAAAGACCGCGCCCATCTCCTGCCCCGCCTTGCGGTCGGCGGTCAGGGCCGCGACCTCCAGCGCCGGATGGGTGTGGATGAGGCGCACGAGCTCCGCGCCGGTGTAGCCGGAGGCGCCGAGGATCGCTGTCTTGAATATCTGGCTCATGGTGCGGGCATGCTCACTCTTGGGTTGCCGAGACCGATTACACCGGTCCGATGCGCTTTTCCAGCCGTCACCGGCGTTTGCCGGCCGGCCTGGAGCGCGTGCGCTCCACCGGTATACCGGTATACAGAACTATTTACAGCGCCGGGGCCACCGCGTATCGTTTGACGGGCCTGAATCAGAATCATGAAGCTCTCACGCTGCAACCGCACCTTGGCCAACCCCCAAAGCTGACCCGGGCGTGAAGTGGGGATGAAGCCAGCGCCATCAGAAGCGACGCCAGGAAATCGGCATGGGGAATCCATCCCCAAACGCCGCAAGAAGCAGCCGGACCTTCCGGCGCGACATGGGAGAACTGACCGACATGAACCTGCGTATTGTCTCCGCGCTTGCGATCAGCGCCGCGCTGCTCGGCGCCACGGCATCGACCGCCGCCGAATATCGCGGCTGGAACACCCATCCGCCCGATTACCCGGTCTCGGTCGCCATGGACCGTTTCGGCGAACTCGTGGGCGAGCGTACCGATGGCCGCATCACCCTCAAGACCTATCACTCCGCCGTTCTTGGCGAGGGTGAGTTCGCGACCGAGCAGCTTCAGCTCGGCGCGCTCGATTTCGGCATCTTCTCCACCGCGCCGATGGTCAACACGGTGAAGGAGCTTGGCGTCGGCTCCCTTCCCTACGCCTTCAAGTCGCCCGAGCATCAGTTCCGGGTGATGGAAGGGCCGATCGGCGCCGAAATCGGCGTGGCGATGGAAGCGGCGAACATGGTGCCGCTCAGCTGGTTCGCCTCCGGCTCACGCTCGTTCTACGCCAACCGGCCGCTGAATTCGGTCGCGGATATCGCGGGTCTGAAGTTCCGGGTCCAGAACTCGGATATCAACGTCGCCATGGTCGAGGCGCTGGGCGCGAACGCCACGCCCCTGCCCTTCGGCGAGGTCTACACCGCGCTTCAGTCCGGCGTCGTGGACGGGGCGGAGAACAACTGGCCGTCCTACGAAAGCACGAACCATTTCGAGGTGGCGAAATATTACATTCTCGACCAGCACACCATCGTGCCGGAGGGGATCATCTTCGCCAAGACGACGTGGGACACGTTCTCGCCCGAGGATCAGGAGATCATCCGCGCGGCCGCGCAGGAAGCCGCGATCTATCAGCGGGAGCTTTGGGCGACGCGCGAAGCCAAGTCGGAGAAGATCGTCCGCGACGCCGGCGTTGTCGTCGTCGAGGTGGCGGACAAGAGCCCGTTCAGCGACGCGATGTCCCCGGTCTATGACCAGTTCGCGTCCGATCCGGTGATCGCCGATCTGCTGAAGCGGATTCAGGCGACCGAATAAGCCGGATTCCGCCCGTCCCTCCAGCCTGGCCTTCAACTGGGCATTTCATCGGGGGCGGGCGGCGCCGGCCGCCGCGCGCAGCCTGCCCCCGCTTTCGCGGGGGGCGCATGGCCTGCAAACCGAAAGATCCGACATGCGCTGGAAACTTTTCGACCGCCTCGCCGCCGCCGTGGTCTTCATCAGCGCCATCGCGCTCATACTGCTGGTCGCCTTCACCGGCTGGCAGGTCTGGGGCCGCTATGTGCTGAACGACACCCCGACATGGACGGAGAAGATGGCGCTTCTGCTCATCCTCTGCGTCTCGCTACCAATGGCCGCCGTGGGCCTGCGGGAAAATTTTCACCTCGGGATCGCGTTCATCGCCGAACTTGCCCCAGCGGGGGCGCAGCGCTGGATCGAGTCGCTCAACGCATTGATCCTCGGCGGCTTCGGCGTGGCGATGATCTTCGGCTCCTGGCCGCTGGTGATCGGCACATGGGGGCGCGCAATCCCGTTGATCGGCCTGCCGCAAGGGCTTCAATACGTGCCGCTGATCATCGCCGGGGTGCTGATCGTCGCCTTCATGGTCGAGCGTTTGTGGTTTTCATTCCGGCCGGCGCCGGACGATGCGGAAGGACTGCGCTGATGGGGTTCGCGCTTCTCCTCGGCGTTTTTGTCATCGTCACCGCGCTGGGCGTTCCCATCGCCTTCGCGCTCGCCATCGCCGCGCTCGCCACGGCGATGTATGAGGGGATCCCCGAGCTGATCGTGTTTCAGCGCATGGTCGCGGGGATCAACGTCTTTTCGCTGCTGGCGATCCCCTTCTTCATCTTCGCGGGCGAGATCATGATGCGCGGCGGCATCGCGCTTCGGCTGGTGAAGTTCGCCGATACGCTGGTCGGGCAGGTGCGCGGCGGGCTCGGTGTCGTCAACGTGCTGACCTCGATGCTCTTCGGCGGCATTTCCGGCTCCGCCGTCGCGGACACTTCCGCGCTCGGCTCCGTCCTCATCCCAATGATGCGCGAGCGGGGCTATGACGATGATTATTCCGTCAACGTCACCGTCACCTCCTCCATCGCCGGGGTGATGATCCCGCCGAGCCATAACATGATCCTCTATGCGCTGGCGGCGGGTGGCGGCATCTCCATCACCTCGCTCTTTCTCGCCGGCGTCGTGCCGGGGGTGATCATGTGTTTCTGCCTGGCGATCGCCGCCTATCTGGTGGCTGTGCGCCGGGCCTATCCTGTCGGCAAGTTCCCCGGCTGGCGCGCGGTGGTCTTCGCCGCCGGCTCCGCCCTGCCCGGGTTTTTCACCGCCGTGGTGATCATCGGCGGCGTCATCTCCGGCGTCTTCACTGTCACTGAATCCGCCGCCATCGGCGTTATCTACGCGCTGCTGGTGACAGTGTTCTTTTACCGCTCGCTCAGTTTCACCCTGTTCTGGGAAAGTGTGACGTCGGCGATCCGCACCACCGCGATGGTGATGATCCTCGTCGGCTCCGCGCAGGCCTTCTCCTATTTCATCGCGCTTTACGAGGTGCCGGGCATCATCCTGAACTCGCTTCAGGCGGCCTCCGACAGCAAGATCGTGCTGCTGCTCTTGATCAATCTTTCGCTCCTCGTCCTCGGCATGTTCATGGACATGGGCGCGCTGATCCTGATCGCGACCCCGGTTTTCCTGCCCGTCGCGAAGGCGCTCGGGGTGGACCCGGTTCAGTTCGGCATGATCCTGATGATGAATCTCGGCCTCGGGCTCACCACGCCGCCGGTCGGCGGGTGCCTCTTCGTCGGCTGCGCCATCGCCAAGGTCAGGATGGAGAGCGTGCTTGGCACGATCTGGCCGTTCTACCTCGCCATTCTGGTGGCGTTGATGTTGACCACCTTCGTGCCGGATATCTCGCTATTCCTGCCGCGGGCGCTGGGGTATTGACCATGACGGATGACGACGCGATCAGCGACGCCGCCGCCCGGCTGGGCAAGATCGCGCCGGATCTTCCGCCGG
>JBBDTD010000177.1:0-5952 GCA_040904645.1 Paracoccaceae bacterium | reverse complement strand
CAAGCCTTGCCCGTTCCGGTTGAACGCGGGGCGGGAAGCGATAGTGTTCCCTGTAACGGCGGCGCCCAATGACCGCCTGAAGGAGGAGAATGGGTCTGATCCGCAATTCGACGGACGAGCGGGCATGACGCCCTCTCCGCCCATCGCCATGCTGGCGGAGCTGACCCATCGCTGCCCGCTGAGCTGTCCCTATTGCTCCAACCCGAGGGAGCTGACGGCGCGGGAGGCTGAGCTCGACACGCCGACCTGGGCGCGGGTATTCGCCGAAGCGGCGGAGATCGGCGTACTTCAGCTGCATCTTTCGGGCGGGGAGCCCGCTTCCCGCCGGGATCTGGAAGAGCTGACCGCCGCCGCGTCCGAAGCCGGGCTTTACACCAATCTCATCACTTCTGGCGTCGGGTTGACGGAAAAGCGGCTTCTGGCGCTGGAGGCGGCGGGGCTCGACCATGTCCAGCTCTCGCTTCAGGGGGTCAATCCCGGCGTCGCGGATGTTATCGGCGGCTACCGGGGCGGGTTCGCGCGAAAAATGGCGGTGGCGGATATGATCGCCGGCGTCGGGTTTCCGCTCACGCTCAACGCGGTGATGCACCGGCGCAATCTCGACGATCTGGCCGAGACGATAGAGATGGCGGTGACGCTGAAGGCGCGCCGGCTTGAGGTCGCCTGCGTTCAGTTTCACGGTTGGGCCGCCGCCAATCGCTCCGCCTTGCAGCCGACCCGCGAACAGGTGATCGCAGCCAAGCGGCAGGTGGATGAGGCGCGGCGCGGCCTGAAGGGCGTGCTGGCGATAGATTTCGTGCCGCCCGATTATTACGCTGATTTTCCAAAAGCCTGCATGGGCGGCTGGGGCTCAACCGGACTGAACGTCACGCCTTCGGGCGGCGTGCTGCCCTGCCATGCGGCGGAAAGCCTGACCCATCTCGATTTTCCGAGCGTCCATGACGCGGATCTGAAGTCGATCTGGTATGAAAGCCCGGCCTTCAACGCCTATCGCGGCGTCGACTGGTTGCCGGAGCCATGCCAGTCCTGCGAACGAAAACTGGTGGATTTCGGCGGCTGCCGCTGTCAGGCGCTGGCGCTGGCGGGGGACGCCGGGGCGACCGACCCGGTCTGCCGGCGCTCGCCGCTTCGGCATCTGGTTGACGCGATGCTGGTGGAAAGCGGGGCGCCGCCCCCTGAACTCACCTACCGGGCGAAGGCCTGACGCGGATGAAGATACTGGTTCTAGGCGCCGCGGCGGGGGGGGGGCTGCCGCAATGGAATTGCGGTTGCCGCAATTGCGCCGACGCGCGCGCCGGGATCATTCCGCCGCAGACGCAAAGCGCGCTGGCGGCTTCGGGCGCCAAAGGCGCGTGGGTTCTGCTGAACGCTTCCCCCGATATCCGCGATCAGCTCGCCCGCGCGCCTGCGCTTCGCCCGGCGGGGCTGAGGGGCACGCCGATTGAAGCGGTGGTGCTGACCAATGGCGATGTCGATCATGTCGCCGGGCTGCTGACCCTGCGGGAGAAGACCGGTTTCGAACTCTACGCGACGCCCGAGATACTGGACGCGCTCTCCCGGAACCCCATCTTCGGCGTGCTCGACCCCACGCTTGTCACGCGCCGTCCCGTCGCCCTCGGCGGAGCGATCGACGCGGCCGGAATGCGGATCGAGACATTCGCGGTTCCCGGCAAGGTGCCGCTCTATCAGGAGGCGGGGGAGGTCAAGACGGCGGAGATCGGCGAGACGACCATCGGTCTCCGGCTCAGCGCGGGGGGGCGCATCGCCTATTACATCCCCGGATGCGCGGCTGTTCCGGACGATCTGCTCGCGCGGCTCGCCGACGCCGACCTCCTCCTCTTCGACGGCACCGTCTGGGAAAATGACGAGATGCCGCGCCTCGGCGCCGGCGCGAAGACCGGTCTGCGCATGGGGCACTCGCCGATTTCCGGCCCCGAAGGCAGCCTTGAGCGGCTGAGCGGGATCAAGGCGCGAAAAATCTATATTCACATCAACAACACCAACCCGATCTTCCAGCCCGACAGCCCTGAGCGACAGGTGTTGAAGCGATCGGGTTGGGAAGTGGCCGCCGACGGTATGGAGATCGAGCTATGAGCGTTGCGAGCCGCGAAGAATTCGAAGCGCGGCTCCGCGCCATCGGCGCCGCCCGCTATCATGACCGGCACCCTTTCCACCAGCTGCTCCACTCCGGCGGTTGCGACATCACGCAGGTGCGCGCCTGGGTCATCAACCGGTTCTATTACCAGAGCCGGATTCCGATGAAGGACGCCGCCTTTCTTTCCCGCTGCGACGACCCGGACCTGCGCCGGGTCTGGCGCAGGCGGATCGAGGACCATGACGGCTCACCCGAGGGGAATGACGGCGCGGAAGGCGGCATCCGGCGCTGGTTGCGGCTGGCGGAAGGGGTGGGGTTGGACCCCGACTATGTCGCCTCGGCTCAAGGCGTGTTGCCGGCCACGCGCTTCGCCGTCGACGCCTATGTCCGCTATGTGCGCGAGGAGCCGTTCCTGGCCGCCGTCGCCTCGTCGCTGACCGAGTTGTTCGCGCCCGGCATCCACAAGCAACGGATCGCGGGCCTGCTGGAGCATTATGATTTCGCGACGCCCGAAACCATCGCCTATTTCCGCCACCGGTTGAGCGAAGCGCCGAAGGACGTGGCGTTCGGGCTGGCCTATGTGCTCGACCATGCTGTGACGGAGGAGCGACAGGACATGGCCGCCGCCGCGCTCACGTTCAAGACAGACGTGCTCTGGGCGCAGCTTGACGCGCTCCACGCCGCCTATGTCGATCCGGGCCGTATCCCGCCCGGCGGATGGGATGGCGAGGCGGGGCTGAAGTGATCCCCGCGCTGCCCCGTGGCACGAGGCTTCGCTGGGACGCCGTGCGCGAGACGCAAGTCCTGCTCGGCCCCGAACGGGCGCTGATGCTCGACGCCGTCGCCTATGAAATCCTGAAGCGAGTCGACGGCGTCGTCACCGAAGCGGAGATTTGCGCCGATCTGGCGCAAGCGTTCGGCGCGCCGCTCGATCGGGTGTCAGCAGATGTCGCCGCTTTTCTCGCCGACCTGGCGGAAAAGCGACTTCTGGACATCAGTTCCAGCTGAGCGGATCAGCCGGCCGGAACAAACTCGATGATCGCCCCGCTACAGGCTTCCGGCGCCGCGGCGACGCCCCGACTGGTGCGGCTATGCGGAATTCCGGCTTTCGCGAGCACTTTGATCGCAGCCGAAAGGTCGGAGACGCGAAGGCGTAGCGCGGTAAAGGCTCCGGTTGGCGTCTTCGCCAGATCGACGCCGGGATAGGCGGCCGCAAGCGCCGCTTCGTCCATCATCAGGATCGGAGCGGAGTTCGGGCCGGTCGTGACCTCGGCGACGCCGCCCTCGGCTTTCACATTCCCCGCCGCGAAAAGCCGCGCCATGCGCGCGCCGTCAGCCTCCGGCGCCGACGAGCGTGCGATCACCGCGTCGAGGCCGATGGCGGTGTTGGCGTGGGTCATCAGTTCAGGCAGCCAGACCGTCTCGCGCGTCTTGTGCTGGCACATGAAGACGATGCCGGTCGGAACCTCCTCCGGCGCGAAGGAGACGGTGGAGAAGGCGGCGATCCCTTCGCCGCCGCCGGGCAGCGGCACCGGACGCTGAAAATCCCCAAGACCGTATGTGGCGATTCCCAACTCGCCGAGGCTCGCGGCGCCTTTCGCCGCGTCATCGATGCGGCAGGCCACGGCGTGGAGCCCCTGGCCGCATTTCTCCAGCATCGCGCGGCGCGGCGCGTTGCCCGGAGTAGGGGCGAGGATGCCGAGAAGCTCGAAATAATCCTCGGGAAACATGATCGTGTAATTCGCGGAGCCCTTGGCCGCGCTGTGCAGCCCGCGCGGAGAGAGCGTGAAGCCCAGCGCCCGATAGCGCTCTGCTGCGTCGTCGAGGTCATCGACCATGATGAAGGCGTGATCGACGCCTTTGACGGGGTGGGACATTGGGCGGCTTCCTTTCTTCGGAAAAGCGGCGAGGGCCTGGCGGCGGCCAGTTTAACGACGCACGGGCGCCAGAACGATTTCGTGCACGGCGACATTCGGGTTCATCCGGGCGACATAGAGCGCGGTCGCCGCCATGTCCTCGGGCTGGATCATCGCGGCGGCCGTGGCGGGGTCATAGCCTGGCCGGCGGGTCATCAGCGGTGTCGCGACCTCAGCCGGGCAGAGCGCGGTGGAGCGGATGCCGTTCGCGCCTTCTTCGGCGTTCAGGCTGGCGCTCATATTGGTCAGCGCGTGTTTCGACGCGCCGTAAGGAACGCCGCCGCCGGGGGAATGATGCCGCCCGGCCCATGAGGAAGTGTGGATCATCACGCCGGATTTCTGGCGGCGCATCGGCGGCAGCGCCGCCGCGATGACGTTGAACGCGCCGGTGATGTTGGTCTCGATCACCTTGTCCCAACTGGCCCAATCCAGATCGGCCCAGCGGCGGAGCGGGATGTTGAGCCCGGCATTGTTGCAAAGAACGTGAAGTCCGCCGCCCCATTCGGCGATTTCCTCAGCTAAAGCCGCCATGCGCGGGCGGTCGGCGACGTCTCCCTCACGGATCAGCGCGTTATCGCCAAGCTCGGCCGCCACCGCCTCCAGATCGCCGCGGGTCCGGGCGGTCAGCGCCACGCGATACCCCGCCGCGGCGAAGGTTCTGGCGAACGCCGCGCCGATGCCGGACCCGGCGCCGGTGATCCATACTGTCTCCGTCATCGGGCCAGCTCCACTTTTCTCGTCGGGCCAATCTATTACATGGGTCGCCGGGCCTCGCCAGTGGCGCGACAACGCGCCCACGGATTTAGGACGAAATGAACGTTGACTTACCCAGCCCAGCCGCCGTCTCATCAGACATCAGTTTGGCTGGCCCGCCATGCGCGCGTGAGCCGGCTTCATTTCGAGGGAGAGTCAAGGGATGAGAACCAGTTCGATCACATTGCGCCTGGCGCTGGGCGCCCTGACAGCCGCGGCCGCGGCCGCCGGCGGCTCCGCCGAAGAAATCAAGCGCGGCGGCACCGCGATCATCCACATGGCGTCGGAGCAACGCATCCTGAACCCCGCGCTCCGCGCCTCCACCGGCGTCTACAACATCACCGGCAAGATCGTGGAGCCGCTGATCGACAAGACCTATGATGGCTATGAGCCGGTGCTGGCCACGGAATGGTCGTCCTCGGACGACGGGCTGACCATCACGTTGAAACTGCGCGAAGGCGTGAGATGGCATGATGGGGAGCCGTTCAGCTGCGACGATGTCGCCTTCACGGCGATGGAGATGTGGAAACCGCTGCTGAACTATTCCAGCACGCTTCAGCAATATCTGGAATCGGTCGACTGCCCCGACCCTCATACCGCCGTCTTCAACTATTCGCAGCCAATGCCGCTCGGACTCTTCCTCGCGGCGATGCCCGATCTCGGCCATCCGATGCCGAAGCACCTCTATGAGGGCACCGACATTCTCAAGAACGAGCTGAACACCGCGCCGGTCGGCACCGGGCCGTTCAAGTTCGTCGAGTATGAGCGCGGCCAGTATGTTCTGGCGGAGCGCAATGACGATTACTGGCGGGGTGAGGAATACCCCTATCTCGACAAGATCGTCTGGCGTTTCATCAAGGACAAGTCCGCCGCCGCCGCCGCGCTCGAAGCGGGGCAGGTGCACGAATCCGGCTTCAACGGCGTCTCGATGGCGGATGTGGAGCGGCTCGCGAATGACGACCGGTTCGATGTCGGCACCAAGGGGTATGAAAACAACGTCGCCCACTCGACCGTGGAGTTCAATCACCGCAACCCGATCCTCGCTGACGTGAAAGTCCGTCAGGCGATCTATCACGGCCTGAACATCGACTATGCGATCGAGACGATCATGCGCGGCTTCGCCAAGCCCGGTCGCGGCCCTATCCCTTCCGCCGGCGGGATCAACTACACCGACGAGGTGACGACCTA
>JBBDTD010000176.1:0-5954 GCA_040904645.1 Paracoccaceae bacterium | reverse complement strand
CGCATGACCTCAACCGCCAAACGCCGGAGCCGACAAGCGGCCCTGGCGTTTCCAGGTTTCGGCGCGATCAGGCGGCGGCGCGCCGCCGGCGGCTGGCGAAGCCAGGCAGACCGAGCGCGGACGCCAGCAGCGGCAGCGCCGCCGGAACCGGAACCACAGAGGCCGGCGCGTTCAGCGCCGTGGCGTCCACGAGAACGTCACCCGCGACGTCTTCACGATCGATCGAACCTGACCAGTCGGTCAGGCCGGTGAACCAGCCCGCAGTATCGGTTTCATTTCCCGGGGGTATTTTTCAACTTGGTTCCAGCGAAATTGTTTTTGGCGTGTCGCAGTTCCCTCAGCGCGGCCGTTGACCGGCGCGCGACCATCGCCTACCTCGCGTCTATGAGCGTGCTGCAGATCCTGATCCACCCCGACCCGCGCCTGAAGAAGGTCTGCGAACCCGTGGCCGACCCGACCGGGGTTTGCGACCTGATCGCTGACATGGTGCAGACCATGTATGACGCGCCGGGCATCGGGCTGGCGGCGCCCCAGATTGGCGTTAACGCCCGGGTCCTGGTGATGGATTGCGCGGGCAAGGATTCGGCGCCTGAGCCCATGGCGCTGATCAACCCTGAAATCATCGACGCTTCGGAAGAAGTGAATGAGCACGAGGAAGGCTGCCTCTCGATCCCGGAACAATACGCTCTGGTCACCCGGCCCGCCGAAGTCACCGTGCGCTGGACGACACCGGAGGGTACGCCTGCAGAACGTCGGTTCGACGGGCTTTGGGCGACCTGCGTTCAACATGAGATTGACCATCTGAACGGCCGGCTCTTTATCGACCATCTGGGGACTGTGAAGCGCCAGCTCATCACCCAGAAGATGAAGAAGCTGAAGCGCGAGCGCGCGAAAGCGTGAGCGAGGCGTTCCTCATCTGGCCTGACCGGCGCTTGCGCGCAAAAGCGGCGCCGGTGGCGCAGGTGGGCGCGGCTGAACGCGCGCTCTGGGCGCGGATGGAGGCGGCGATGTACGCTATGCCGGGCGTCGGGCTCGCCGCGCCGCAGATCGGAGAGCCGGTCCGTCTCGCCGTCGTCGATTGCGAGCCGCACCGGCGGGCGCCGATCAGGTTGGCCAACCCCGAAATCCTCGAAGTCGCCGAAGCGATGGAGACGCGCGAGGAGGCCTCCCCCAATCTGCCGGGAATCGGCGCGATGGTGAAACGCCCCGCCGCCGTGCGCGTGCGCTATCTCGACGCCGAGGGCGCGCCGACGGAGCGCTGGTTCCGGGAGTTCTGGGCGACTTCCGTGCAACACCAGATCGACCACCTCGAAGGCTGGCTCTTCCCCGACCGGCTCGGCCCTGTGAAGCGGCGGATGCTGTTGGAGCGCTACGCCAAATTGCGGCGGCGCGGCTGATGCGCATCGCCTTCATGGGCACGCCGGAATTCGCGGCGACGGTGCTGGCGGAACTGGCCGGCGCGCATGAGATCGCAGCGGTCTACACCCAGCCGCCCCGCCCCGCCGGGCGCGGCAAGCGCGAACGCGAAAGCGCGGTCGCCAAGCAGGCGGCGGCGCTCGGGCTACCGGTTCGGACCCCCCGGAACTTCAAGGACGAGGTGGATCGCGCAGGGTTTGCGGCGCTCGATCTCGATGCGGCTGTCGTCGTCGCTTACGGGCTCTTGCTGCCGCAGGCGGTGCTCGACGCCCCGCGCCACGGCTGTTTCAACCTTCACGCCTCGCTCCTGCCGCGGTGGCGCGGGGCGGCGCCGATCCAGCGCGCGATCATGGCCGGGGACCGGGAAACTGGGGTCTGCGTGATGAAGATGGAGGCAGGGCTGGACACCGGACCGGTCGCGCTGATCTTGAAAACACCGATTGAAGCCGCCGAAACAGCGGCCAGCCTTCATGATCGGCTGGCGATCCTCGGCGCGCCGCTGATGGCGGAGGCGCTTTCCCGGCTTGAGGAAGGGCGGCTCGCGTTGACCCGGCAGCCGGCGGATGGAATTTACGCCCCAAAGATAGACAAGGCCGAAGCGCGGATCGACTGGCGGCGCCCGGCGGCGGAGCTTGACCGCATGGTCCGTGGTCTTTCGCCCTTTCCGGGCGCATGGTTCATGTTGGAGGGCGAGCGGGTGAAGGCGCTGATGGCGGAACCGGCCGAAGGTTGCGGCGAGCCCGGCGCCGTGCTGGACGATCGGCTCGCCATCGCCTGCGGCGCCGGAGCGTTGCGCCTCACCCGATTGCAGCGCGCGGGGGGGGCGCCCATGACGGCGGAGGCGTTTTTGCGCGGCCGCCCGGTTTCCGAGGGGCTGAAGCTGGAGGGCGCCGCATGATCTTCGTCGCTTTTCTGATGGGCGGGCTGACAGGGTTCCTCGCGGAAAGATTCGGTCTTGTGCGCAACGGCTATATCGTTTCGATCGTGCTCGGCGTCGGCGGGGCGATGTTCGCATGGTTCGCGCAATATTTTCTGGGGCTCGGCTTTGGCGTCGGCCGGGCGATGACCTCTATTCTCGGCGCCGCGCTGATGCTGCTCCTCGCCGCGATGCGGCGCTGAACACTGATCAAGATCGGGAACCGCAGATGGCCGCACTTCTTCTCATCATCATTGGTCTTGCGGCGGGGTTCGTCGCTTCGAAGCTGATGAACACCCGGCTTTCGTTGCCGGAGACGCTGGCTGTCGGTGTGCTGGGCGCGCTCATCGGGGGATTCGCGCTTCGGCTCTTGCTCGCGGCGTCGGGGATCCTCCTCGGCCTGGTCGGCGCGGTTGTGGGCGCCTGCGCTCTGATCTGGCTTTATCAGCGCTATAGAGGCCGGCGCTGAGGGCGCCGCGTCGTCGCCGCCCCTTGACCTCAGACGCCTGCGAGGGTTCAACCCGCCCCACGTTGTGAGGAGCCTGAAATGACTGACCAGAAGAACCTGATCGCCGCAGCCGGCCTCAGTTTCCTCGTGATCGTCGCATGGACCTTCTTTTTCGCCCCGCCGCCGCCCGACCCGGCGGCGCCGCAGGCGATCGTGGAAGGCGCCGGAACCGGCGTGGTGACCGGCCCGACCGCGGGCGATACGGCTGGCGCTCCGGCCACTGCGGCGGACGGCGCCGGGCTTGATCGCGACGTGGCCGCCACGCCTGCTGCGCGGGTTCGCATTGAAACTCCGTCGCTTTCCGGCTCGATCTCGCTGCGCGGCGGCCGGTTCGATGATCTGCATCTCACCGATTACCGCGAGACGCTGGACCCCGGATCCGACACCGTCGTCCAGCTTGCGCCGGTCGGAACGCCGCATCCCTATTACGCCGTCTATGGTTGGCTGAACGCCGAGGGCGGCGCGGCGAAAACGCCAGAGCCGAACACCGACTGGAGCGTCGAATCGGGCGAGGCGCTGACCCCCGAGTCACCGATCACGCTGGTCTGGGATAATGGCGAGGGCCTGATCTTCCGCCGCGTGATCGCGGTCGATGACAAATACATGTTCACGGTCACCCAGTCGGTCGAGAACGCTACAGACGCGCCGGTCAACCTCGCGCCCTATGGCTATGTCGCCCGGCGCGGCGAGCCGGAGACCGTGAATTTCTTCATCCTCCACGAAGGCGCCATCGGCGTTATCGACGGGAAATTGCAAGAGATCGATTATGACGACATGGCCGACCTGCCGGCCTCTGGTCCCGGAACCCGGCAGGAGCGGGTGACGGCGACGGCGGATGGCTTCGCAGGCTTCACCGACAAGTACTGGATGACCACCATCGCGCCGGGCCCGGGCGTCGCCTTCGACGCCGCGTTCAAGTTCGTGCAGCGCGCCTCCGGCCCCGAATACCGGACCGAAGCGCTGCTGCCGATCCGCGAGATCGCGGCGGGCGCGCGAGGCGAGGCCTCCACCTATCTCTTCTCGGGGGCCAAGGAATTCGAGACGATCCGCGATTATCAGGAGAAGCTGGGCATCGATCGGTTCGACGACAGCATCGACTGGGGCTGGTTCTTCTTCCTGACCAAGCCGATCTTCAAGCTGCTGCTCTTTGTCGAGGGCGTCATCGGCAACATGGGCTGGTCGATCATCGTCCTGACGCTGATCATCAAGGCCGCGCTCTTTCCGCTCGCCTATAAATCCTATGTCTCGATGTCGAAGATGAAAAAGCTTCAGCCCGAGATGGAGAAGATCAAGGAGAAGGTGGGCGGCGACCGCCAGAAGATGCAGCAGGAGATGATGGCGCTCTACAAGCGGGAAAAGGCCAATCCCGCCGCCGGTTGTCTGCCGATCGTTCTGCAGATCCCGATCTTCTTCTCACTCTACAAGGTGTTGTTCGTCACGATCGAGATGCGGCACGCGCCTTTCATCCTCTGGATCAAGGATCTTTCGGCGCCTGACCCGACCTCGATCCTGAACCTGTTTGGCTTGTTGCCATTCGTTCCGCCGGGGCCGGAATCAATGCTCCATATCCTCTCCATCGGTGTTTTCCCGATCCTGATGGGCATCACGATGTGGATGCAGCAGAAGCTGAACCCGACGCCGACCGACAAGATGCAGGCGCAGATATTCGCGTGGATGCCGTGGATCTTCATGTTCATGCTCGGCACGTTTGCATCCGGCCTGGTGGTCTACTGGTGCGCCAACAACATCATCACCTTTACGCAGCAGTACCTGATCATGCGTGGGCAGGGTGTGAATGTGGACTTCCTCGGTAACGTGAAGAAGACGTTCAAGCGCAAGCCGAAGGAAGGCTGAGATGGGCCGGCTCGACGGAATTCGCCGCCACCCGATCAAGGGGATGGGAGAGGATCGCGTCGAGCGTATCGAGTTGACCGCCGGGGCGCCGGTGCCTTTTGACCGGGCCTGGGCGGTCGCGCTCGGCGGCTCCGGCTTCGATGAGGCCGCGCCGGCCTGGCGGCACTGCAGGGAGATGATGCGCGTCGCGCTCGCGCCCGAGCTTGCGCAGGTCCGCGTCTCCTTCGACGAGCAGAACCTGCGCCTTGAACTCTCCCACCCCGAACTGGGCGGGCTCGAATTCGACCCGGCGGCGCCAGATGGCGCGGCTTCGGTCGCGGCGTGGATCGCGCCGCTCGCCGATCGTTACGCTTGCGGGCCTTACCGGCTGGTGTCCGCGCCGCCGGCGGCGATGACGGATTTCGAGGATACGCATGTCTCCATCGCGTCGCTCGCCTCGCTCCGCGCGCTGGAGGAGATGGCCGGGAGAGAGCTGGACAGCCGCCGGTTCCGCATGAACCTCTGGTTCGACGGCTTCGCACCGTTGGAGGAACTGAACTGGGTGGACCGCGAGATCGAGATCGGCGAGGTCCGGCTGCGGGTGACGAAGCGCGACAGGCGCTGCGCCGCCACGCACGCCAACCCCGAAACCGGCCTCCGCGATGTCGAGCTTGGCCGGCTTCTGCATGAACGCGTCGGCCATATGGATTTCGGCGTTTACGCGCAGGTCGTCGCCAGCGGGCCGATCAGCGTCGGCGACGAGGTCCGGGCGTGAGTCGCTTCCCCCTCGCCCCCGAACCCGAGGCGGAACTGGTCGAAACGGGCCGGAAGCTTTTCGCCGGGCGCTGCGATTTCGTGAAGGGGGTCGTCGCGATGGAGGGCTTGCCGCCCGCCGACAAGCCCGAAATCTGCTTCGCCGGGCGCTCCAATGTCGGGAAATCGACGCTGATCAACGCCCTGACCGGGCGAAAAGCGCTGGCCCGCGCCTCCAACACGCCGGGCCGCACGCAAGAGATCAACTTTTTCGATCTCTCCGGCGCGCTCTGGCTCGTCGATCTGCCGGGCTATGGCTATGCGGAGGCGCCGGTCGCCATCGTCGCCCGGTGGCAGGAGCTGCTGAAGACCTATCTCGCCGGCCGGGCCACGCTGCGCCGCGCTTATGTGCTGATCGACGCGCGGCACGGGGTGAAGGCGGTGGATCATGAGATCATGGCGCTGCTCGACGTCGCCGCCGTCAGTTTTCAGGCGGTTCTGACCAAGGCTGACAAGATCGGGGTCGTA
>JBBDTD010000175.1:19957-33673 GCA_040904645.1 Paracoccaceae bacterium | reverse complement strand
AAGTCGGTGACTTGATCGAGCGCGGCGACCGGATCGGCGACATGGGCAGCACTGGGCGCAGCACCGGGACCCATCTCCACTACGAAGTCCGCATCGACGGCAAACCCGTCAACCCCGCGAAATATATCGAGGCCGCACGAAATGTTCTCTAAGAGCAAGATCAACGAACCCGCTCCGAAACCTGAGGCACGCATCGACGAGCAGAAGCCGCTCGCTCCGACCGCCCCTGCGTCCGCGTCCGCGTCCGCACCGACGAGCGCACCCGCCCCGAAGCCGAAAGCTTCCCCCTCAATCATATCCACCGACCTCAAGATCGTCGGCAATCTCTCGACCGCCGGCGACATCCAGGTCGAAGGCACGATCGAGGGCGACATCCGCGCGCATCTGCTGACGGTTGGCGAAACAGCGGTGATTTCCGGCGAGGTGATCGCCGACGATGTCGTGGTCAATGGCCATGTGAAGGGCCGCGTGCGCGGGCTGAAGGTTCGCCTCACCGCCTCCGCCAAGGTCGAGGGCGACATCATCCACAAGACAATCGCCATCGAAAGCGGCGCCCATTTCGAGGGGTCGGTGCAGCGCGCCGAGGACCCATTGAAATCCGGCGCGACACCGGCGAAGCCCATCGTCTCGAACGGCTGACGCCCTTCACGTCTAACCCGACTATCGGTGCGCGACGCCGGCCTTTTTCACAGGTCCGGCGGAGCACCGCCGATAGTCGGGTTGGGCGTGCGAGGGGTCCATCCTGGACAATGCAGGGCTTGCACGAGATCACCGAATTAGTGTAAATTTTGAGTGTTGGATGCGGTGGTGTTTTACGCCGCGTTGTGGATCTGAAACCTTAAAGGGGCATACTCATGAAGACGCTTATATTGGCCGCCGCGCTAGCGGTTGGCTTGCCTATGGCTGCCAGCGCTGTGACGATCACAGCCAGTCAGGGCCAGAATGGCGCAGGCGGCGATGTCGCTGCGGCCCGGTCCGACCTCAGCAAGGTTACGGATGGAGTTTCCAACGTAAATTCGATCTTCTCGCTCGGACTCGGCGGGTTCCTCTCCTTCGATGTTGATCCGCTTCGTCTCGGTAGCCCGATTGTGGTGATCGAAGTCACCAGTGGCACGCCGAACCCGTCATTTCCCGAAGCCGCCAACCTGTTCCTCGGCGGTTCGGTCGTCGGCACTGGGCTGAGCGACAGCAACAGCTTCTCGGGCGGCACGCTTATCGGCAATCTTTCGAATGATGGCGATCTGACCCCGTTCGGCGTCAATGGCGCTGTGATCACCAAGACGCAGAACAACCTGACCACGACGTTCACGATCAACTTCGCGAATGTCGGGAGCGGCGTTTTCAGCCGCGTGACGCTGGTTGACACCACAACCGGAACGGGCACAGGCGTCGACGGCTTCGACGTCGGCGAATTCTCCGTCAACGCTGTGCCGCTGCCGGCGCCGGCGCTGCTGCTGCTTTCCGGCCTCGCCGGTATCGGCTTTGTCTCGCGTCGCCGTCGCGCCGCCTGACGACGACTCACTGACTTGACCACCCGAGGGCGGGGGCGTTTCGGCGCTCCCGCTCTTTTCGTTTGGCCGTGACCGAAAGCGAAACCTGTTTTGAGCGCGTTCAGCGGGCTTCCGTGAGCGGCCGGAGCCGGGTTCGCGTCGCCGGCGCCGCCAGGTCGACCGGTCCCCGGGCCGACGACACCGCCCAATGATCGGGCTCTGCGTCGTCGGCGCGGCGTCTTTTTCATTCGTGCCAAAATATCACGCGCGAGCGCCGCAAACTGGCCATCCCGACACTTGCCGTCGCCGCCGGCCTGGCGCATTTTGCTGCGGTGCCTGCCAAAGCCGCTACAAGAACCTGGGCCCTTCGGGATTGGGCCTTCAAGGGTGGCGGAACCGCCTCCGGCAGCTACGATTACCACGCCGACACAATGTATTCAGCGCGATCAACACCCCCACCACCGGGGGTCGATCAGAGGAGGCGACACTCTTGTGGGGGCGGTGAGCCTCTGGCGACCAGCGAACGCCTGAGCTTCCTGGGCGCCGTCACAGGGGGCGCCAGGTTTTCAGGCGATCTCCGCTTGATCGCCAGCTTCACGGCGGACATGACGAATCTGGACAGATTTACCGCGCTTAGCCTCCCCGTCGGAGATTCGTCGAAGTCCGAAAACACCTGCTTAACCGCGAATTGCGGCGCCGTATCAGCGCGGCGAATTCTCGTTTCAGGCTCCGCCGTCTCAGCCGCACCTCTTCTGGCGCCCGCATTCCTCCTCGTCGCCGCCCTTGCAGGGCTGGGCTTCACCGCCAGGCGCCGAAGCACCTGACGATCAGAGCACACCGGCGATTCGTCGGACCGCTTCTTCGATGTTTTCCACCGAATTGGCATAGCTGAAGCGGATGTAATCATCGGCGTGGACGCCAAAGCTCGGCCCCGCGACCGTCGCGACGCCCGCCTCTTCGAGGAAGAGTTTCTGAAGCTCCCTGGCGCTTCGCCCGGTCCCGCTCACATTCGGGAAAGCGTAGAACGCGCCGGCGGGATCGAGGCAGGTGAAGCCCGGAATATCATTCAGCCGCTTTACGATCACCCGCCGGCGTTCATCGAAGGCGCGCATCATTTCATCCACCGCATCCTGCGGGCCCTGAAGCGCGGCGATACCGGCGAATTGGGTCGGCGCATTCACGCAGGAATGGGCGTTGACGCAGAGCCGGACCGCCTTCTCCACCAACCCGTCCGGCCAATAGGACCAGCCGAGCCGCCAGCCGGTCATCGCATAGGTTTTCGACCAGCCATCGAGCAGGATCAGCCGGTCCCGGATTTCCGGATAGGCGAGGAAGCTGACATGCTCCCGCCCGCCATAGAGCATCCGGCCGTAGATTTCGTCCGACATCAGCGTCACTTGCGGATGATTGGCGAGCCCGGCGACCAGTTTCTCCACTTCTTCCTTCGGCGTCGCGCCGCCGGTGGGGTTGCCGGGCGAGTTCACTATGATGAGCCGCGTACGTTCGTTGATCCCGGCCAGCACTTCATCGGCGGAGAAGGCGAAGCCGTTCTCCTCGCGCAGCACGATCGGCACGGCTTTTGCGCCGGTATATTCGATCATCGAGCGATAGATCGGAAAGCCGGGATCGGGATACATGATCTCCGCGCCCGGCTGCCCGAACAGCATGATCGCGAAGAACATCGTCGGCTTGCCGCCCGGCATGATGACGATATTCGCCGGGTCGAGCGCCACGCCCCGGCGCGCCGCGACATCCGCCGCCACCGCTTCGCGAAGCGGCAGGATGCCGTTCGCGGGCGTATAGCCGTGATGCCCGTCGCGTAGCGCTTTCACCGCCGCCTCCACCACGTGCTCCGGCGTTTTGAAATCCGGCTGTCCGATGCCAAGATTGATGATGTGCTTGCCCTGACGCTCCAGCTCTGCGGCCCGGGCCAGCACTTCGAAGGCGCTTTCGGTTTGCAGGCGGGCGATGCTGTCGGCGAGAATCATGAAAGCGCTCCGTTCGGTGTAAGAAGAATTTTGCCGCTCCGACCGCCGGAATTGGCGTGGCGGAGGGCCTCCGCCAGCTGGTCGAACGTATGTTCGGCCTCGACCGGGCTGGCGATGCGGCCGGTCTCAAATGCGGCGGCCATCTCCGCGTAGAGGGCTTCCTTCGCCGCGTGGCCAGCCTTCATCGACCACCGCGCAAGCCAGAACCCGGTCAGGCTCTGGCCGCGGACGATCAGGTGGCTGGATTCAATCTCGCAAGGCGCGCCCGAGAGATAACCGTAGTTCACCAGTACTCCTCCGTCGGAGAGCGCGTCGGCCATCCAGCGTGTCGGCGCCCCGCCCATCGCGTCAATTCCGAGCGGCGCGTTCGCGTCTCCGATTTCAGCGCGAATCAGCGCCGCCTGATCCGGTCCGCCTATCATGACGATATCGCCGCCAAGGGCTTTCAGGGGCGCGATCAGTTCCTTCCGCCGGACGAGGTTGATGGTTTTCACCCCCATTTCGCGGGCGAAGCGGATCAGATGCATGCCGACCGCCGAATTCGCGGCGTTCTGGATCACCCAATCGCCCGGTTTCAGCGTCACGTAATCGGTCAGCATCATTTTTGCGGTCGGCGGATTGATCTTGAGCTGCGCCGCATCGCGCCAGGGCAGGGTCTTGGGAATGCGGATGATGTTGGCCGCATCCTCCTCGACCAGTTCGGCCCAGTTCGCGCGGCTCATCACAATGACATGATCGCCGGGCGAGAGGTCGACGCCGGCTCCGGCCGCCTCCACAACGCCGGCGCCCTCGATGCCGCAGGGAGCCGGCAAGGGGGCCGGGCCGGGATACCGCCCCTCGAAGCCGAGCAGATCGGCGGGGTTGATCGCGCCGGCCATGATGCGCACCACCGCCCGGCCCGCGCCGGGGGCGCCGGGCGCGGGCGCGTCGAACAGTTTGCAGACATCGTGCGGCGCCCCGTGGGCGGTAAGTCGAACCTGTCTCAAATCTCCATCCCCTTCAGACGACGACCGAAAACGCCGCCGTTCGGAATTCATGCGCGGCTTCCCGCGCCGTTGGCGAATCGAGAAGAAGGCGTCTTTCTGATAAAGGCTTCGGCCGCCGCCTTCAAACGCTCCGAATTGCGGGCGCGGACCTGTCGCGCGCGGTTTCCGGCTCCCCCTCGGGACGCGCATCGGAACCCCCGCCCGGCGCAGACACGATCTGCAGACTCGATCTACGGGGCGCCCTGCATCCAGATGGCGAAAAAATCGAAAAAGTATTACGCTTGCGGGAGCGGAGGGGCGCATGCCGCCGCCTCGCCCCTTGAATCCGCCTCGACGCGCCCAGCCGGAAGAGCGGCGGAACGAAGAGAGGAAACCATGAAAGTCAGCGAAGTCCTCCGCGCCAAGCAGGGCGGAGAAGTGATGACCGTGAAACCGGGCGAGACGGTGGAGACCCTCGCGCACCGGTTGCGTCTTGCGCGGGTTGGCGCGCTCGTCGTCAGCGAGGACGGGAAGACCATGCTCGGCATCGTCTCCGAACGCGACATCATCGCCTGCCTCGCCGCGAAAGGCGCCGAGGCGCATCGCGCGACGGTGCGCCAGATCATGTCGGCGGAGGTCATAACCTGCTCGCCGGATGACAGTCTGACCACGGTCGCGCGGCAGATGACCGCCCGGCGGTTCCGTCATATGCCTGTGCTTGACGGCGGCCGGCTGGCGGGAATGGTCAGCATCGGCGACATCGTGAAGCACCGGCTGGCGGAGGTGGAGATGGAGGCGAACGTGCTCCGCGACATCGCGATGGCCGGGCACTGAGCCGCGCGCGGCGACTTACTCCGCCGCCGCTTCGGCCCTGCTCTTGCCGGTCACTTCCTGCGCCAGCGCCGCCGCCATGAAGGCGTCGAGGTCGCCGTCGAGCACACCCTGGCTGTCCGAGGTCTCCACCCCGGTGCGCAGATCCTTCACCATCTGATAGGGTTGAAGCACATAGGAGCGGATCTGGTTGCCCCAACCGATCTCGCCCTTCGCGTCATGCGCGTCCTGGATGGCCTGCGTGCGTTTCTTCAGCTCAAGGTCATAGAGCCGGGATTTCAGCGCCTTCATCGCGATATCGCGGTTCTGGTGTTGCGATTTTTCCGAACTGGTGACGACGATTCCGGTCGGCATATGGGTGATGCGGACTGCGGAATCCGTAGTGTTCACGTGCTGACCGCCAGCGCCGGAGCTTCGATAGGTGTCGATGCGGATATCGTTGGCGGCGACTTCAATCTCGATCGAGTCGTCGACCACCGGATAGACCCAGACAGAGGAGAAAGAAGTGTGCCGCCGCGCCGCGCTGTCGAAGGGAGAGATGCGGACCAGCCGATGAACGCCGCTTTCAGACTTCAGCCAGCCGAAGGCGTTCTGCCCCTTGATGAGATAGGTGGCGGATTTTATGCCCGCCTCCTCGCCATGCGTCGTCGCGGTCAGCTCCACCTTGTAGCCGCGCCGCTCTGCCCAGCGGACATACATGCGGGCCAGCATCGAAGCCCAGTCGCAGCTTTCTGTGCCGCCGGCGCCGGCGTTGACCTCCAGATAGCTGTCGTTGCCGTCCGCCTCACCGTCGAGCAGCGCCTCAAGTTCCTTTTCACTCGCCTTATCGCGCACGCGGGCGAGCGCGGCTTCGGCCTCCTCGATCACCTCGTCGTCGCCCTCGGCCTCGCCGAGCGCGATCAGCTCGATATTATCGGCGAGATCCTGGGCAAGGTTGTTATAGCCGTCGATCTTGTCAGAGAGCGTTTGCCGCTCTCGCATCACCACCTGCGCCTTGGCGGGGTCGTTCCAGAGTTCGGGGTCTTCGGCACGCGCGTTCAACTCATCAAGCCGCCGCTCGGCCGAGTCCCAGCCAATGCGCTGGCGCAGGAGCGCCAACGATTTCTCGATCGCATCAACAATGGATTCGGTTTCCGCCCGCATTCTCAGACCCTTGATCGGCTGGAAAAATCTGCCCCATTCTTACGCCGGGCGCGCGGCGGGGTAAACCCGCGCTCAGTAAAGCCCGCCGCTCTCCAGATCCCTGTCGAGGCTGCGCGGCGGGCGCGGGCGCGACGGCGCGATGGTCGCGCCGGTCTCGGCCCCGGCTTCGGCGCCAGCCTCGACCCCGCCCGCCGCGTCGGATTCGCCGTCGCCGATCTCGGAAACATCGCCGCCAAGAGACATCGGCAGATCGCCGCTGCCGAAGAAGGAGGAGGAAATGTCGCCGACCACGGCCGCGGTCTGATAAATTCCGGGCGCCTGCCCCTGCCGGAACACCTCGCGGATCACGTTTCCGCCGGCGCCATCGGGGAGGCGTTCGCCCGTGTAGCGGTCGACCATCGCGAACTCGACGCCCTCGGGCACGTCGAATACGCCTGCGGGGCGGGTTTTCAGGGCTTCCTCCATGAAGGCCTGGAAGACCGGCGCGCACATGCCGCCGCCGGTGCCGCCCTTGCCCATCGGGCGCGGGTTGTCATAGCCGATGAAGCACCCGGCCACGAGATTGGGGGTGAAGCCGACGAACCAGGCATCCTTGGCTTCGTTGGTGGTGCCGGTCTTGCCCGCCACCGGCACGCCGAGGGCGGAGAGCCGCCCGGCGGTGCCGCGGCTCGCCACGCCCTCCATCATCGAGACGAGTTGATAGGCGGTGACCCGGTCCATGATCCGCTTCGCGGTCGGCGTCGGCCAGGGTTCTTCCCGGCCGGGCGCGGGCGCGGCGCAGGCGTCGCAGATGCGCGCGTCATGGCGATAGATCGTCTCTCCATACCGGTCCTGAACCCGATCGACGAGCGTCGGCTCCACACGGCGGCCACCATTGGCGAACATGCCGTAAGCCGCGACCATACGCCAAAGCGTCGTCTCCCCCGCGCCGAGCGCGTAGCTGAGATGGGCGGGCATCTTGTCGTAAACGCCGAAGCGTTCGGCGTAATCGGCGACGATATCCATGCCGACATCCTGCGCCAGGCGCACCGTCATCAGGTTGCGCGACATCTCCAGCCCGAGGCGGAGCGGCGACGGCCCGTAGAACCGGTTGGAATAGTTCTTCGGCTTCCAGTCGCCGCCCGCGAACTCCACCACCACGGGCGCGTCCAGCACGATGGTCGCCGGGGAATAGCCGTTATCTAGCGCGGCGGCGTAGACGAAGGGCTTGAATGAGGAGCCGGGCTGACGATTGGCCTGCGTCGCGCGGTCGAAGACGCTGGCCTCGTAGGAGAACCCGCCCTGAAGCGCCAGCACCCGGCCGGTATGCGGATCCATCGCCATGAAGGCGCCCTGGATTTCAGGGATCTGCCGCAGCGACCAGCGCTCAAGCGCGCCGTCATCCTTGCGGATCGCCTTCACCAGAATGACGTCGCCGACCGCGAACACGTCCGACGGGCTGCGCGGCGCCGGGCCGACGCGCTCCCCCTCCAACCGGGGCCGGGCCCAACCCTTCACGTCGTCAAAGGGAATGAAATGGCCGTCCGAATCCTCGGGCACTTCATGGATGCCGATGCGCGCGCTTTTCTCGCCGACGCTCAGCACCACCGCCTTGGTCCAGTCCTCGATATCGGACGGCGCCGGCGTATCGGCCAGCAAGGCGCGCCAGCCGTCCTCGTCATCAATGCTTACCCTCTCCAGCTTCGCCAGCGGGCCGCGCCAGCCGTCACGCTCACGATCCCAGCTTTCCAGTTTGGTGCGAAGGGCGCGGACGGCGGCGGTCTGCAAGGCGGGGTCCTGCGTCGCGCGCACCGAAAGCCCGCCGCCGAAGAGTTCGTCCCGGCCCAGCGTGGTGGAAAGCTGGCGGCGAATCTCGTCCGTAAAATAGGTGTAGTTTGGAATCGGCGGCAGACGGCTTTCCATTTCGCCGCTGATCACCGTCTCCAGCGGCCGCGCCTTCGCTGCTTCCGCCTCTTCGCGAGTCAGGTGGCCGTTCTGGGCCATTTCTTCGAGCACATAGTTCCGCCGCCCCACCGCCGCGTCGCGCCGGCGCTCCGGGTGGTAGCTGGACGGCGCTTTCGGCAGCGCCGCGAGATAGGCCGCCTCCTCCGGCGCCAATTCCTCCGGGGTCTTGCCGAAATAACGTCGCGCGGCTGCGGTGACGCCATATGCGTTCTGGCCGAGGAAAATTTCGTTCAGGTACAGCTCAAGGATCTGTTCCTTGCTCAGCGCGCTCTCGATTCGCGACGAGAGAATGAACTCCTTGATCTTACGTTCGAAATCTCCCTCCGATGACAGAAGGAAATTCTTGATCACCTGTTGGGTGATGGTCGATGCGCCGCGCATTCTGCCGCCCGACTGGATGCGCTGGATATTGTCCAGCACGGCTTTCACCACGCCGAGGCCGTCCACCCCGGCATGGTCGTAAAAGTTCTTGTCCTCGGCGGAGATGAAGGCGTTCTTCACCAGCGGCGGTATCTCGTCGATCGGGGTGAAGATCCGTCGTTCTTCGGCGAATTCGGCGATCACCTCGCCCTCCCCCGAATAGACGCGGCTCAGGGTCGCGGGCTGATAATCGGTCAGCTCGTCATAGTCCGGGAGGTCGTTGTCATAAATCCAGAACACCGCACCGATGACCGCGACGCCGGCGACGGCGGCGATCGAGGCGGCGCTAAACAAAAAGCCGAGAAACCGGATCATTAGCTCATTGATTCCTTGCGGGCCGGCCGAGCCGACGCTTTCGCGGCACCCTATACACCCATCCCTGCGGCGATTTGAGGGCCGGTCGCCAAATTTTCCTCTTATGTGGCCTCCTGATCGATAAAACTCAATTCACTCTCGCCCAGCGCCGGCGGCGCGAAGCGAATCAAACGCTGGCCCCGGCTCCGCTTTCGCCCATTCGGCCACGGCGTCGGCCACGGCTTCGACGACGGCGGAACGGGCCTGCGCAGAGAGAAGCCGGGCGCGATCCTTGGCGCTGGACATGAAACCAAGCTCTATCAGCGCGGATGGAATTCCCGGCGTCCTCAGCACGCGAAACCCGGCCGATTGCAGCGCCCGCCCCGCCAGCACCGGGGCGACCTTCGCAAGCTCATCCACGATACGCTCCGCCAGATCGCGCGAACGCAGATCCGCGCGCCGGCGCGCGAGGTCGAGCAGAATCTTCGCGACATCGGATTCTTCTCCGTCAAGCGGCACGCCGTCGAGCGCTTCGCCGCCATTATGCGCGCTGGCGAGGATGGCGGCTTCCCTGTCCGAAGCGCCTTCGCTCAGAACATAGACTGAAGCGCCGGTCGCGACGCCCTGGGCCAGCGCGTCGGCATGGAGGGAAAGGAACACGTCCGCGCCGGCCTCGCTTGTGATCGCGACCCGTTCGCGCAGCGTCAGGAATTCGTCGTCCCGCCGCGTCAGCCGGGCGCGAAAGCCGGGGCGCGCGTCGATCGAAACCGCGAGAGCCCGCGCGTAATCAAGCACCACATCCTTCTCGTCGACGCCGCGGCTGCTGGCGCCGGGATCGGCGCCGCCATGCCCCGGGTCGATCATCACCAGCACTCCGTCGCCATCGCTCCGATCGCGCGGCGGCGGCACGCGCGGGCGCGCCTTCTCCGGCCAGCCCGCCAGCGCGGCGAATTCCTCCGGCGAGGTCGGCGAGAGCAGAAGTATGAGATGCGCGCCGCCGCCCGCAGCCTCTGTATGGGCCCGGACGACGCGAGCGGGGCGCGCGAGATCGACCACCATGCGCGCACCGGCGCCTTCTCCCCGAAGGCCGAAGCGCAAGGTTTCGACCATGCGCGCGCCGGCCGAGATGTCCGCCGCCCCTTCCGGCCAGTTCATCGAAGGGAAGTCGACGACAATCCGGAACGGCGTGTCCAGAGTGAAGATTCGGAACGGCGCGCGGGCGCCAAGCTCAACCGTCAGTCGCTCGACCCCGCCGATCGTCGCCAACCACGCGCGGCGCGGCTCGTCCGCCACGGCGCCCAAGGGCGCGAAAACCTGCGCCGCGCCCCAGAAGACAATCAAGAACAACCGCCACGTCCGAACTCTCACCTGATCGCCGCCCCGCTTCAGCCCAAACAGAACCGACTTCATCAAGCCGGCCCGGCGCAGTGAAAATGCCTTTGGACTTTCGCGCAAGCGGTGACTATTGTCATCTTGACGATACGGTGGTGCGCGGCTCGCGCCTCCGCTCTGTCGTCGCCTAGCTGAATTTCAGCCGGGGGAAGAGGCTCGCGGATGCTGCACATTGCGGTCATGCGGCCCGACCACCCCCTTGGCGCCTCGCGCGCCACCCGCACGGAAACGCGGCTCACGCCGTGACATGGTTGTAAAAATGACGAGACGAACAACTGAGGATAATCGCATCGCCCAGCCGGCAACGGCGGCGGCATTGTCTTCTGCGTTCACGCTCGCGTTCACAGGAAAGACGGCGCCGCCGGGCGCAATCGCGCGCCGCGCGCCGCCGCACAAGGTTCAATGGCGAAGAAAATGCTTATCGACGCCACGCACCCGGAGGAAACCCGGGTCGTGGTCATGGACGGTGCCAAGGTTGACGAATTCGATTTCGAATCGATCAACAAGCGCCAGCTAGCCGGCAATATCTACCTCGCGAAGGTGACACGGGTTGAACCGTCTCTTCAGGCGGCGTTCGTGGAATATGGCGGCAACCGGCACGGGTTCCTCGCCTTCTCGGAAATCCACCCGGATTACTACCAGATCCCCATCGCGGATCGCGAAGCGATCATCGCAGCGGAAGCGGCGGCGGAAGCCGCTGAGGAAGAAGACGAGCCGCGCGAGGCGAAAAAGCCCCGCTCGCGCCGCGCGCCGCGTTCTCGCTCGCGGGGCCGCAAGCGCGGCGACGCGGAAACGCGGGCGGATTCCGAGACCGCCGCCGACACGGCGGACGCGCCCCCGGAGACCGACGCTCCAAAGATGGAAAGCGCCGAGCCGACCGCTCCCGAAGCTGCCGATATCTCATCGGCCGACAAGGATGTGACAGAGACCGAACGGCACCCCGACGGCGATGACAGCGACGATGGCGACAATAACGGCGGCGATGGCCCGCTCAGCATCGCCGAGGACGCCGGAGCCGACGAAGGTGAGACCGTGACCGAGGATCGGGCGCCCAACCGGCGACCGGATGAAGACGACTCAGACGATGACGACGCGCGCGCGGAAGCCGCCGGCGAAGTCGAATCCGTCGGCGCGGAAAAGGTCGAGGACGAGGTGCGCCCACGCCGCTTTTCGCCCCGGCGCTACAAGATTCAGGAAGTCGTCAAGGTCCGGCAGATCATGCTGGTTCAGGTCGTGAAGGAGGAACGTGGCAACAAGGGCGCCGCGCTCACCACCTATCTTTCTCTCGCGGGACGCTATTGCGTGCTGATGCCGAACACGGCGCGCGGCGGCGGCATCAGCCGCAAGATCACCCAGGCCGCAGATCGCCAGAAGCTCAAGGAGATCGCGTCCGAGCTTGAGGTGCCGACGGGCATGGGCCTGATCGTCCGAACCGCGGGCGCCAGGCGCACCAAGACCGAGATCAAGCGCGATTACGAATTTCTGCTCCGCCAGTGGGATCAGATCCGGGAGCTGACGCTCAAATCCATCGCTCCGGCGTTGATCTATGAGGAAGGCAGCCTGATCAAGCGCTCGATCCGCGACCTGTACGGGCGCGACATCGACGCCATCCTCGTCGAGGGTGAGGAGGCCTATCGCGAGGCCAAGGACTACATGAAGATGCTGATGCCCAGCCACGCCAAGAACGTGCAGGCGCATCGCGAACCGACGCCGCTCTTCTCCAAGTTCCAGGTCGAGAGCCATCTCTCGGCGATGTTCAACCCGACGGTTCAGTTGAAATCCGGCGGCTACATCGTCATCGGCGTGACCGAGGCGCTGGTCGCCATCGACGTGAACTCCGGCCGCTCGACCCGCGAACATTCGATCGAAGAGACCGCGCTCAAGACCAATCTCGAGGCCTCGGATGAGGTGGCGCGCCAGCTACGGCTGCGGGATCTCGCCGGCCTGATCGTGATCGACTTCATCGACATGGACGAAAACCGGAACAACCGGGCCGTCGAAAAGCGGATCAAGGACCGGCTGAAGGACGACCGCGCCCGCATCCAGGTCGGCAGGATCAGCGCTTTCGGGCTGATGGAGATGTCGCGCCAGCGGCTTCGCCCCGGCATGATCGAAGCGACCACCGCGCCCTGCGCGCATTGCCACGGCACCGGCATCGTGCGTTCAGCCGACAATGTCGCGCTCGCGATCCTTCGCGAGGTCGAGGAAGAAGGCGTCCGCGCCAAGAACCGCGAGATCCGCGTTCTGGCCCCGGTCGTGATCGCGAATTTCCTCATCAACCAGAAGCGCGCCCATGTCGCCCAGATCGAGGCGCGCTACGATATCGAACTCGCCATCGAAGCGGATCCGTCGCTTGTCAGCCCCGACTACCGGATCGACAAGCAGAAGGGACTGCGAGCGCCCCGCCCGGCCGAGGCGCCGAAGACGGTTTCGGCTGAAACCGCCTATAAGGCGCTCGATGACGAAATCGAGGAAGAGCCCGAGGATGAGCCTGAAGCGGAGGCCGATAGCCGCAGCGACGCTGGCGGCGGTCAGAACCGCGAGCGGAACGCCGCGCGCGACACCGACAGCGACAGCGAGTCCAAGCGGCGTCGGCGCGGCAAGCGCGGCGGCCGCAAGCGGCGGCGCTCGGATGGCGACGGCGGCGGCGAAGGCGGCGACGACCAGAACAATGAAAACCGTGGAGAGACCCGGGCCGAACGTCCCGAAAACCCGGCCTTCGGCGAGGCGATCGACGCGGCCAGCGCCGAAACCACGGAAGACAATCTTGTCGCCACCCCGGACGAAACCGCGCAGAAGCCGAAGCGCAAGCGCCCGACCCCACGCAAGCGCCCTGCCCCGGACGCTGTGGCTGCGGAAGCCGTGACGGACACGTCCGAGAGCATCGCCGAAGCGACGCCCAAGGTTGTGGAACCCCCGGTCGCCGAAGCGCCAGCGGCCGAGCCGGCTGCGGAGGAGCCCGTAGCGGCGAAGAAGAAGCCGCGCACGCGCAAGCCGCGGGCCAAACCCACGCCGGCCGAGACGGTGGAGGCGGCGACGGTGGAGGCCGCGACGGCCCCTGCCGAGGCGGCGCCCCCGGCCGAGACGCGGGAAGCCGCGCCGGAGCCGCAGCTTGCGCCTGAGGGCGCGAGTGAAGACGCTGCGCCGAATCCGGCCGAGGAGCCCAAGGCCGACAAGCCGAAGCGCAAGGGCTGGTGGTCCTGATCTGAACTCTTCCCGGGCGGCCGCCGGTTCGGCCGCCCGGAGCCG
>JBBDTD010000175.1:0-19947 GCA_040904645.1 Paracoccaceae bacterium | reverse complement strand
CCCCACCTCGACCCCGTCGCGCAGCAGCCTCCCGGCCCGCCCGGAGCCGTTCAGATCGTCAACTCAGGCGCGAAGCCATTTTCGAAGCCGCGCCGCGCCTTCGACCATCGCCGCTTCCGGCCCGGCGAAGGAAAATCGCACCGTCCCCGCCCCTCTGGCCGGATCGAAATCGAGGCCCGGCGTCGCCGCGACCCCTGCTTCCGCCAGCATCCGCGCAGTGAATTCGCGGCTGTCAGCCGCAAGATGGTCGGTCTCGGCGTAAAGGTAAAACGCACCCTCGCAGGGCGCGAGCCGGTCGAAGCCGGCCTTTGGCAGCTCTTCCAGCAGAATCTCACGATTTCTGGCGTAAACGGCCAGATTCGCTTCAGCTTCTTCGCCTGCATCCAGGGCCGCGAGCGCAGCGACCTGCGAGATATGCGGCGGACAGATGAAAAAATTCTGCGCCAGCCGTTCAACCGGCCGCACCATCGCTTCAGGGACCACCATCCAGCCGATCCGCCAACCGGTCATCGAGAAATATTTCGAGAATGAATTGATGACGATGGCGTCATCATCGACCTCAAGCGCGGAAACTGCGCGCGCGCCATATGTCAGGCCGTGATAGATTTCATCCGAGATGAACGCCGCCCCGGCCCGCCGCGCGGCGGCCGCCAGCGCCGCGAGCGCCGCACGGTCCAGCATCGCTCCGGTCGGGTTCGCCGGGCTGGCGACAAGCAGCCCGGCAAGGGGGCCAGCCGCCGCCACGTCCTCCGGCCCCGGCCGCCAGCCGCGTGCGGCGGCGCCCGGCATCTCCACCGCCTGGATGTCGAGCGCGGAGAGGATGTTGCGGTAACTCGGGTAACCCGGCGCGACGGTCGCCACGCGGTCACCGGCGTCGAAAAGCGCCAGGAACGTCAAGAGGAACGCGGCTGATGAGCCGGAGGTGACGACCACCCGCTCCGCCGGCACGCTGATTCCGTACCACTCACGATAGAGGCGCGCGATCCGCTCCCTCAGCGCAGGAAGGCCGAGAGCGACCGTATAGCCCAGCCCGCCCGCCGCCATCGCCTGCGCCGCAGCGGCCAGCGCGGCGCGGGGCGCGGGCGTTCCGGGCTGGCCAACCTCCATGTGGATCACGTCGCGGCCAGAAGCTTCACGCGCCCGCGCCGCCTCCATCACATCCATCACGATGAAGGGATCGACCGCACCCCGTTTAGAGAAACGCCTTGAAAACGCCATCCGGCCCCGCCTTATTGTCCTGACAAGAAGCTGCGACGGGCCCGGACCGAGGTCAAGGCACGGCGACACAGGCAAGGGACGGCGGAAAGGACAACGGGCGAGTGATGCGATTCCTCCGACACGCGGCCTGCGCTCTGGCGATGGTCGCCCTGACGGCGTCAACCGCTGGCGCGCGCGGGCTGATACGCGACGCAGAGATAGAGGCGACGCTGAAAAAGCTCGCCTCGCCGATCTTCACAACGGCCGGGCTGTCGCCAAGCAGCATCGACATTCTGATCCTGAACGATCCGTCGCTCAACGCGTTCGTTTTCGGCGGTCGCAACATGGTTTTCAATACCGGGCTGCTCGCCCGGCTGGAGACGCCGGAGGCGCTGGTCGGCGTGATCGCGCATGAGACCGGCCACATCACCGGCGGCCATCAAACTCGCCGCCAGGCGCACGCCCAGGCGTTGCAGGGGCCGATGGCGATCGGCTTGCTGCTCTCGGCGCTCGCCGGGGCCGCATCGGGAAGCGGACAGGTGGCCGTAGCGGGCGTGCTCGGCACGCAGAATGCGCTGCAGCGCAGCTTGCTCGCCTATACCCGCTCCGAAGAGTCCGCCGCCGATCAGGCTGGCGCCGGCTTTATGGAGAAGACCGGCGTGGACCCCGCCTATGTGCTTGACGTCCTCAAGATTTTTCGCGGCCAGGAGGTGTTCCAGGCCGGAAGTGTCGATCCCTACGCCATAACTCACCCGCTCAGCAGCGACCGGATAGCGTTTCTGGAGGACCGCGCGGCGCGAAGCAGCGCCAAGGGCGGCCGCGTCAGCGCGGATCTGGCGTATTGGCATGCGCGGATGCGCGCCAAACTCACCGCATTCACCGACCGGCCGGAGCGCACGCTGGCCGCACTGGAAATGGAGGCGGGCCCGGAAACAGAGTTGACGTTGCTCCGGCGGTCGGTCGCGCTGCACCTTCTGCCCAAGCCGCCGGAAGCGTTGCAGACTGTCGAACGCCTGATCGCGCTCCGCCCGCAAGACCCGTACTATTGGGAGTTGAAAGGGCAGATCCTCTTCGAAAGCGGCCGGGGCGCCGAGGCGGTGGAGCCGTATCGGCGCGCCGTCGCGCTTGCCCCGAACGAAGCGCTGATCCGCGGCGGCCTTGGCCGGGCGCTTCTGGCCCTTAACGATCCAGCCATGAACGCGGAGGCGCTTGCGACGCTTGAGGCGGCGGCGCGCGGCGGCGCGTCCGAGCCTTCGGTGCTCCGTGATCTTGCGCTCGCCTATGCGCGCTCCGGCGACGACGCCAGGGCCGCTCTCGCCACTGCGGAACGGTTCGCCATGGCTGGGGAGCCGCGCGAAGCGCTGAGGCACGCCCGCAGAGCGCTTGACCAGTTACCCGTCGGATCGCCCGCCTGGCTGAGGGCCGACGACATTCGGGCTGTCGCAGAGCGCGCCTTGTCTGATAACTAGCCGACCAGACGGAAAGGACCGACATGACCCGACTGATCGCCGCGCTCTTCATCGCGCTCATCGCTGCGCCGCACACGCAGGCCGCAGAATTCTCCGCCGCCGAGAAGACAGAGATGAATGCGATTATCCGCGAGTACATCCTCCAGAACCCGGAGGTCCTCGTAGAGGCGATGCAAGTTCTGGAGCAGCGCCAGAATGAACAGGTAAAGACCAGCGATCAGCAAAAGATCGCCACGCTGAAGGATGCGATCTTCAATGACGGTTTCAGCCACGCCATTGGCAACCCCGATGGCGACGTGACTTTGATCGAGTTCACCGATTACCGCTGCCCCTATTGCAAACGCGCACATGAGAGCGTCTCGGCGCTGCTGGAGGCGGACCCTAATGTCCGCGTTGTGATCAAGGAATTCCCGATTCTCGGCCCGGAAAGCACCTACGCGAGCCGCGCCGCCATGGCGGCGCTGCGCCAGGGCGGCGAACTTTACGAGCGCTACAGCGACGCGATGCTGGAGCATAAGGGCGATCTGGATCAGCGGGCCGTCATGATGCTGGCGGAGCGTGCAGGCGCTGACATGGCGCGGCTCAAGACCGATATGGACTTGCCGGAAATCGCCGAACAGATACGCCAGACTTATGCGCTCGCCCGCGAACTGGAGATCAACGGCACGCCTGGCTTCATTATCGGGGACGAGATCGTGCGCGGGTTCGTGCCCTATGAGGCCCTCCGCGAAAAAGTCGAGATCGCGCGCCGCGACGGCTAGGCCCGCAAGCGGCCCAACGATTGACCCGTATCGCACGGAGCGTATAAGGCCGCGATGGTTCGGCGCGTCCATCCGACGCAGCCGATCCCAAAACGCCGACAAGGCGACAGGCGAGAGAGAGGTTCAGCATGGCCAAGCATCACGACGCCGATGTCGGGTTCATCGAGGCGCTGGCGAGACTGCTGCGCGAACATGATCTGACCGAAATCGAAGTTTCACGCGAAGAAGGCGACGAGCGGGAACTGACAGTCCGGCTTTCGCGCCAGGCGCTGCAAGCGCCGGCTCCGGTCTTCCATTCCGCGCCTGCCTCCGCAGCGGCGCCAATCGGCGCGGCGCCAAGCGCGGCCGCCCCCCCTCCCCCCGAAGATCCCGCACAGCATCCGGGCGCTGTTCCGTCGCCAATGGTCGGCACAATTTATCTGGCGCCGGAGCCGGGCGCGCCCAATTTCGTCAAGGTCGGCGACGTGGTGAGAGAGGGACAATCACTGCTTATCGTCGAAGCGATGAAGACGATGAACCAGATCGCCGCCCCGCGCGCCGGCGCGGTCAAGCGGATTCTGGTCGAAGACGGTCAGGCGGTCGAATACGGCGCCCCGCTCGTCATCATCGAATAATCAGTTGAAAATTTCCGGGGGGACGAGATGGTCACCAAGGTCCTGATCGCCAATCGCGGCGAAATTGCGCTTCGCATCCAGCGCGCCTGCCGCGAGCTCGGGATCAAAACCGTCGCCGCCCATTCCACCGCGGATGCAGACGCGATGCATGTGCGCCTGGCGGATGAGAGCGTCTGCATCGGCCCGCCGGCCGCTGCGCAAAGTTATCTGAACATCCCCGCACTCATAACCGCCTGCGAGATTTCGGGCGCCGACGCGATCCATCCTGGGTATGGTTTTCTCTCCGAGAACGCCGGCTTCGCCGAGATCGTGGCCGCGCATGGCCTCGCCTTCATCGGCCCCACGGCCGAACATATCCGGCTGATGGGCGACAAGATCACCGCCAAGGACACGATGCGCCGGCTCGGCGTGCCCTGCGTGCCCGGCTCAGAAGGCGGCGTGCCGACAGTGGAGGACGCGCGCCGCATTGCTGGCGAAATGGGCTATCCGGTGCTGGTCAAAGCCGCATCCGGCGGCGGCGGTCGCGGCATGAAAGTTGCGCGGAGCGCGGATGAGATCGACGTCGCCTTCGGCGCGGCGCGGTCCGAGGCCAAGGCGGCCTTTGGCGACGATACGGTCTATCTTGAGAAATACCTCAGCCGCCCGCGCCATATCGAAGTGCAGATCTTCGGCGACGGCAAGGGCAACGCCGTCCATCTCGGTGAGCGCGACTGCTCCCTCCAGCGCCGCCATCAGAAGGTTCTGGAGGAGGCCCCCTCCCCCGTGATCACCGCCGAGATCCGCGCCGGGATCGGCAAGGTCTGCGCGGACGCGGTCGCGCAGATGGACTATCGAGGCGCCGGGACCATCGAATTTCTTTACGAAGACGGCGAATTCTTCTTCATCGAGATGAACACCCGTCTTCAGGTCGAACATCCGGTGACCGAGGCGATCTTCGGCGTGGACCTCGTGCGTGAGCAGATCCGTATCGCCAGCGGGCTGCCGCTCAGTTTCGCGCAATCCGACCTCAAGGTGAACGGCCACGCAATCGAGGCGCGGATCAACGCCGAGAAGCTCCCGAATTTCTCGCCCTGCCCCGGCAAGATCACGGCCTATCATGCGCCGGGCGGGCTCGGCGTGCGCATGGATAGCGGGATTTACGCCGGCTATACGATCCCCCCTTATTACGACAGCCTGATCGGCAAGCTGATCGTCCACGCCGCCGACCGAGAAACGGCGCTCAACCGTCTTGAGCGGGCGCTGAGCGAGTTGGTCGTTGTCGGCATCGACACTACGGGGCCGCTTTTCACACAACTGCTGGCGGAGCCTGATATCCGCTCGGGCGACTATAATATCCACTGGCTCGAAAAATTCCTCGAACGCTAAGGCGACCCCGCATTCCGCAACCGCCGGGTGAAGGCCCCTGGATGTCCGACCGGACCGCGAAAACAGAGCTGACCCCTTCCCTCGTGCTCCGCGCCTATGCTGCGGGCGTGTTTCCGATGGCTGAATCGGCGGACTCGGACGAAGTGCTCTGGATCGATCCAGAGCTTCGCGGCGTCATACCGCTGCACCGCTTTCACGCCCCACGAAGCCTTTTGAAAAAGGTCCGGCGCGGCGAGTACGACGTGGCGGTGGACGATGATTTCGAAGCGGTGATCGACGGCTGCGCCCGGCGCGACACCACCTGGATCAACAAGGAGATCAGGCGCCTCTATGTCGGGCTTCACCGCATGGGCTACGCCCATTCCATCGAGGTCAGGCGTGACGGAAAATTGCTGGGTGGGCTCTACGGCGTGAAGCTTGGCGCGGCGTTTTTTGGAGAGAGCATGTTCAGCCTCGCGCCCGATGCGTCAAAAGTCGCGCTGGTGCATCTGGTGGCGCGGTTGAAATACGGCGGGTTTCAGCTGCTCGACACCCAGTTCGTAACCGAGCATCTGACGCAATTCGGCGCGCGCACCATCAGCCGTGCGCGCTACAGGAGCTTGCTGGAACTCGCCGTCGCCACCCCGGCGGATTTCGATGCGCTGGACCCGGCGACGCCGGCTCAGGACGTGGCGCAACTCAGCGCCCATATATCGTAGCGTTGATGGTCCATGGCGCTCAGCGCCGGGCTTGAGGCGAACATCCAGCCGGAAAACGCCAGGCCGCCGCCGGCTTTCGAATCGCGTATCTCAAGAAAGACAAACGCATCCGCCGTTTCGCCCTCCGGCGGCGCACGGCATTCATCGACCTTTATGGTCAGACGGTCGTAGTTCACCGTCTCTCCGACCTTGACGCGAATATCCGTCACGCGGCCGGCGATCTTGTCGAGGCCGCGCAGCACCGCGACCGGGCGCGGGACTGACCGCCAGGCGGGCCGCTCCTCCTCGATCAGTTCCTCGACATAGCCGGGCGAAGTTTCAGGCTCTTCGATGTGAAGCTCGCCGGGCGGCGCCGGATGGAAGACCGGCCCGGGGGGCGGCGGCGGCAAAGTCTGCGCCAAGAGCGGCGAGCCGAGACAGATGAGAGCGAGCCAGGCGCGCTTCATCGCTTCACCGCCCGAAAGCGCAGGCGCGTGTAATCTGCGGTCCAGTCGCCTTCGCCATCGCGGAGCGCGGGCGCGACAAGCGCCGCCACGCGGGCGCAGGCCGCGGCGCGCCCGGGTTCCGGCAGCAGCGCCATGGCCGGCGCAGCCAGCGTTGTGAGCCAGGCTTCGATGCCCGCCTTCACCGGCGTCGGGCGCGGATGGATTGCGCATTCCTCGACGACGAACCCTGCCGCTTCCAGCCGCCGCGCCTGTTCGGGGACGGAGGGGAACGACCAGATTTCAGTAAGGTCGGTTTCAATTCCTTCGGCGGTGAGCACCGCGATCATCGCGGTGCGGATCGCAGCGACATTGCCGTGACCGCCCTGCTCCGCGACGAACCGCCCGCCGGGCTTCAACGCCCGCGCGGCGCCGGCGATCACCGCATCAGGCCGGGTCATCCAATGCAGCGCCGCGTTTGAAAATACGGCGTCGAACTCAGCGTCGAAGCTCAGCTCATGGCCATCCATGGCCCGTGCGTCGACCCCGCGCGCGACCGCCCTGGCCACCATATCCGCCGAAGCGTCGACGCCGACCATCTCACAGCCATGATCGGCGAGCGCGCGTGTCAGAGGGCCATCGCCGCAGCCAAGGTCGAGAATGCGCTCACCCCGAACCGGGTCGAGCAGCGCGACCACAGGGCCGGCCAGATCGGTTACGAATCGCGCATGCGCTTCATAGGCGGAGGCGTTCCAGTGGTCTTCCGCCATGTCAGTTACCCGCAACCGCCTTGCTCAGCAATTCGATCAGATCCACCGAGCCTTGCGTGTGCTCGATCTCCGCGCCGCTCTCGACAAAGAAATCAGAGGCGCCGGGATCGATCGCAACATAGGCGCCGCCGAGAATCCCGTCCGAAGTGATCGTGGCGACGCTGTCCTCGGGGATTTTCACCCCGTCGCGAATCGAGAGCGAAGCAATGGCGCGATAGGTTTTCGGATCAAGCTCAAGCCCGGCGACCGTGCCGACCTTGACGCCGGAGACGCGCACGTCAGCGCCGGTCGCGACGCCGGAGGCTTTCCGAAATCCCGCCTTCACTTCGTAATAGCCCGAACCGACGCCGCCGAGGTCCACCGACTGGGCGGCGTAAACGATGAAGCCGCCCGCGATCGCCAGAACCGCCGCGCCAATCAGCGTCTCGGCTGCGTTGCTCGCCATGTCAGGGGCTCCAGGCTTCGTAATCGCCGCCGACCCGCGGCCGCGGGTCCGGATTGCGAAGGCTGCCATGCGGCGCATAAGCGGCGGGGGAGCCGGTGGCGTTGGCGAGATGGCCCTTTTCCCAGGCCTTGCGCGGCAGCGGCGCCGAAGTCGGCGGCTCATCCCAGGTATGGTGCATCCAGCCGTGCCAGTCCGGGGGCACGCGGCTGGCCTCCGCCACGCCGTTATAGATCACCCAGCGCCGCGCGCCGCCCGCGCTCTGATAGAAAACATTTCCGGCCTCATCTTCTCCGACCTTTTCGCCGAAGCGCGACGTGAAGAGGCGGGTGCCGATGGTCGACCCGTTCCACCAAGTGAAAATCTGGCTCAGAAAGCTCATGCGCTCGCCCATCAGGTTTCGTTCAATCGGTTCTATCACAGCGCGCCTGCCGGTCCAGCCCCGTAGGGTCGCATGCCGGGCTCAGATCGGCTCGATATCGCCTTGCGCCCGCAACGCGGCGAAACCGGCGGCGAAGGCGGTGAGTTCCCCGGCCGCCGCCGCATTCCGCAATCCCTGCATAAGCTCCTGATAATAGTGCAGGTTATGCCATGTCAGCAGCATGGAGGAGATGATCTCCCCGGCCTTGAACACATGGTGGAGATAGGCGCGGGAATAAGTGCGGCACGCAGGGCAGGCGCAGGCCTCGTCCAGCGGGCGAGGATCGTCCTGATGGCGGGCGTTCTTGATGTTGATCGCGCCCCGCCGCGTCAGCGCCTGGCCGGTGCGCCCGGAGCGGGACGGCAACACGCAATCGAACATATCCACGCCGCGCATCACGGCGCCGACGATATCGTCGGGCTTGCCGACGCCCATGAGATAACGTGGGCGATCGTCGGGGAGGAATTCTGGCGCATAGTCGAGCACGTCGAACATCGCCGCCTGCCCTTCACCGACCGCCAGCCCGCCCAGAGCGTAGCCGTCAAAACCCACCTCTTTCAGCGCAGACGAAGATTCCTCACGCAAATCCTTGAAAACGCTGCCTTGCTGGATACCGAACAGTGCATGGCCCGGCCGGTCGCCGAAGGCTTCCCGGCTTCGCCCCGCCCAACGCATTGAAAGACGCATGCTTTCGGCCGCCTTGGCCTCGGTCGCGGGAAACTCGGTGCATTCGTCAAAACACATCACGATGTCGGAGCCGAGCAGCTTTTGAATCTCCATTGAGCGTTCCGGCGTCAGGTGATGCTCGGAGCCGTCGATATGGGATTTGAAGCGCACCCCCTCCTCATCCAGTTTACGCAGGCCAGAGAGGCTCATCACCTGAAACCCGCCCGAATCGGTGAGGATCGGGCGCTCCCACCCCATGAAATGGTGCAGGCCGCCAAGGCGCGCGACACGCTCCGCGCCCGGGCGGAGCATGAGGTGATAAGTGTTGCCCAGCAGGATGTCTGCGCCGGTGGCGCGCACGCTTTGCGGCATCATCGCCTTGACCGTGGCCGCCGTGCCGACCGGCATGAAGGCCGGGGTCCGAATCTCGCCGCGCGGCGTCGTCAGCACTCCGCGCCGGGCGCGGCCGTCCCGCGCAGTCACCTCAAATGAAACCCGCTTCATCGCCAATCCCTAGACGCTGCCCGGCGCGAGCCATATATCAGGGCACGGACACGGGAAAGGGAGAGCGTCATGGCCGACGGACAGGGCGAGCCGATCATCAGACCTTCGAGCACGGAAAATCCGCTCTACGACGCGATCTGCGATGCGTGCCGCACCGTGCATGACCCCGAAATCCCGGTGAACATCTACGATCTGGGGCTCGTCTACGCCATAATCGTGGATGAGGAAGGGGCGGTTCAGATCGACATGACGCTGACCGCGCCGGGCTGCCCGGTCGCCGGCGAGATGCCGGGCTGGGTCGCCGACGCCGTCGAAGCCGTGCCCGGCGTCAAATCCGCCGAGGTCGCGCTGGTGTGGGACCCACCCTGGGGCATGGACATGCTTTCCGACGAAGCGCGGCTCGAGCTCGGCTTTATGTGAGCGCCTGACCTGCGATAGTCGGAAACTCTCTATACAACCTCCGGTAAATCCGGTTATCTCTTTGCATGGGCGCGCCGCGATATGAACGGCGCCCTGAATGCAAAGGGAGGTGGGTCGTGCGACTGGCAAATGACCCGGTGTCATATTTGCGTCAGATGGCGACGGATGCCGGGCCCGCGGTGACTAAAGGCATGCAGCCCCTTTCTGAACGAAAGTCGGGGCCTCAGCTTCAGATTTGCACATCAACAATTAGCCCGCGCGGCGAAATGATCAACCGACGGTAGCAGTTTGCCACGACCCGTGCGGCGGCGCGGTTCGTGGGCGCAGCAGTCTCTCCCTGGGCCTGAGCGGCTTCATCACCGCCCGGGTCTCACTGGCCGCCTCCGCAAAGGGGCGGCCTTTTTCGTCGGACGCCGGGATCGAACATCGGCGCAAGCGCCTGTCGGAGGGACGCCGCTTGAGAAAGCAGCCCCTTCGCCTTACATTCCTTTCAAGCGCAAGGAGACGACGATGTTCGGTATCCCCGGAAAACAGGCGGTGACGCTTACAGAAGCGGCGGAATTTCAGATCCGTTCGCTCATGGAAACCTCGGACGGTCGGGTCAAGGGGCTTCGCATCGGCGTGAAAAAAGGCGGCTGCGCCGGCATGGAATACACCATGAATTTCGCGGAAACGGTCGAAAACCATGACGAGGTGATCGATCAGGGCGCCGCGCGCGTCTTCATCGCCCCGATGGCGCAGATGTTCCTCTTCGGCACCGAGATCGACTACAAGACGTCGCTGCTCGAAAGCGGCTTCGTCTTCAACAATCCAAACGTCGCCGATTCCTGCGGTTGCGGCGAATCGGTCAGCTTCAAGGTCGGCGAGACGGCCTGAACCGGCCCGCGTGAGAAAAATCACCCGATGTGATCCAGGTTAACCGCCGGCGCGCGCGGGGCTTCTTGTCTGCGGGTCATGCTCCCATCTGCTTTCCATCAACCGATGCCAAAGTGAGGCGAGTACGATGGAAGTTTATTTCAAACTGATCACCTCGAACGGTCAGCGCGCTGACGACAGCTTCGACTTCACCGCGCCGCCGCAAGAGATGAGCGGGATCGCGCTGCTCCTGCCCGCCGTTCAGACGGCCCCCGAATCCGAGCGCAGCGAGACGCCGGAAAGCTTCGATTTCTCCACGGGCGGCGTGGAGGAAGTGGCGCTCCTCCTCCCCGCCGTGCAGTCGGCCCGCGAAGCCGCGCGAAGCCAGAATTCCGACGACGCCAGCGCCGCGCATTTCATTGGCGGCGTGCGCGTCGCGGTCGGGGACGTGAGCGACGGCGGAACCGAAGACATCATCACCTCCGCCGGCGCCGGCGGAGGCCCGCACGTAAGGGTTTTCAACAGCGCGACGCCCGCCGCCGACGAAGGCGATGGTTCGGACCTGCTGATCTGGAACAACGGCGACAGTTCGGATTTTCTGATGTGAATCAGCGATCCTCGCCCGGGCGGCATGACAAAAGCCACTGCGGGCGCGGCCGGAATATAGTGTTATCCCGCTGCTGTAGACGCAATATGGGATTCACCACCGCCTCGGGAGAGGCGCTAGTGGGAGAGAGCGGGGGCGGGGCGAAATCGCCCCCGCGCATTCGACCTTTACGCCAGTTTTTGTGGGCTTCGTGGGATGTGGCGATCAACCGCCGCGCAGCTTCGTCGCGGTCGGCCCGTAGTCCGGGCCCGTGGTCCGGGGTGGCGCGCCGGATCCTGAATTGCTACTCCGGCGAGGCGTCGCAGCGGAGGCAATCATGAGCGTCAAGATCCTGATCGCAGGGAACTGGAAGATGAACGGATCGGGTGAGAGCGTCGCCGTGATCGACGCAATCGCCGCCGGCGCGCCCGAAGGCCCCGAACTCCTTATCTGTCCGCCGGCGACCCTGATTCACCGGCTCGCCGGCCGGGGCGTCGCCATCGGCGGGCAGGATTGCCACGCCGAAACCTCTGGCGCGCATACCGGCGACATCGCCGCGCCGATGCTGCGCGACGCCGGGGCGGTCGCTGTGATCCTTGGTCATTCGGAGCGGCGCGCCGATCATGGGGAGATCGACGAAGCGATCGCGCAAAAGGCGCTCGCGGCGCGGGGCGCGAGCCTTCTCGCCATCATCTGCGTCGGAGAGACGGAAGCTGAACGCGACGCAGGCGAGGCGCCCTCGGTCGTCGCCCGGCAAATCGACGGATCGGTTCCGAACGGGGCGAAAGCCGACAACACCGTCATCGCCTATGAGCCGATCTGGGCGATCGGCTCCGGTCGCACCCCCAACGCGAATGAGATCGCCGAGATCCACGGCGCCATTCGCGCGCAACTCATCGACAGGTTCGGGTATGAGGGCGCGGCGATGCGGGTGCTTTATGGCGGCTCAATGAAACCGACGAACGCCGCCGAAATCCTCGCTATCGACAATGTCGATGGCGGGTTGATCGGCGGCGCCAGTCTCAAAGCCGAGGATTTCCTCGGCATCGCGGCTCAGGCGGCGCGGCGCATCAATCCATAGTGATCCACCAGGCGCTGCAGGGCCAGTTTCAGCACCACCTTGCCCGAGCGCGAAGACCAGCCCATCCGCCGCTCCGTCGCCTCAAGCCCCTCGTGAAAGCAACAGATGCGGATCGCGGCGTCGGAAAGCCCCGGGCCAAGCGCCGCCGCCGCTTTCGCAAAACGCTCGCGCGCGAACATCGGCCCCTCCCCCGGGCTTCGCCCCGGCCCGTTCACGGCGTCGATCGGCGTGAGGAAACGGTCCCAGTCCTGACCGACGCGGGGCCCGATCTGGGCGAGTTCGTAATCCTCGCGGAGCCGCTCACCCGCCTCCACCTCCTCCGGCTTCAACAGGCACTCGCCATTGCCGTCCTTCCTGCGCGCCAGCCACCCGAGCGGCGACTCGCCCAGGTTGACGCGGATCGTTTCGATCCGCCCCGTTTCCGGGTTGGCGATGCGCCGGCCGGCGGCCATCTGATGCTGCCCGGCGAAGACCGACGGCGCTTCGGCGAAGCCGGCGGGCGGGCCATCCGCAATCGAAACGTTCAAACGGCGCAACATTGAGCGGCCCGTCGCTGTCAACGCGTAGCGCGCCGACAGGTCGGTCTTGATGGAGCATTTGACCCAGTCCTCCGTCAGAAACCGGGTCGCCGCCGCGATCGACACCAGCGAAAGAGGTTTGCGAAACCCGTTCTTTGCGCAGAAGACACCCGCCTTCTCGGCGCCCGACGCGACGAGCAGGAATGCGCCCGGCTCCGACAGCCGCTCCAGCGCGACGCGATCGGCGCAGGAGAGCGCGCCGCTGGCGCCGGCCATTTCACAGTGCGCGGCGCTACGCGCCGCCTGCTTTTCGTCGCGCGCGGCGATCAATGGCGCGGCCTCCACCTCAAGGCCGCTCAACGCGCGCTCCACCAGCGGATCGTCGCGCAGCACCTCCACACGGCGGATCGCACGCATCACCGTCGACGGCTGACGGCTGCGCGCCCTCGCAATCGCGCGCATCGTCATGCCGGCCCCTACATGAGCCAGATAAAGCGCCATGTCCCCGACGCGCTGATCAGAGCCGCCTGGGAAAGCCCGCCGCGCATGAATCTCGCATTTCGCGAGCATGTCTTCCGTGTTCCGCATACCCATCGCCCCGCATTTGATTCAACCTTTAGAAGAATCTCTGCTACTGGCAGTTGATGAACATCGACTTAACAAGATTTGAATTTAGTCGTTCGTTTATAATATATTACCGACAATAGCGCGCTAAGTACATGAACTCGGCAACACCCCCATTGATTGAGTTAAGCCGATCCTCATCACCCCTGGAGAGATGAGGATCGATCATGAACGCACCCCTTAGCCGCCCCCGCCTTCTGAGCCGCGCCGCGCATGCCGGCGCGACAATCTATCGCCGAGAGAGGGACCTTGCGCGCATCCTGCCGCGCCTGTTCGGCAAATGCGGCGCGACCGTCATTCCCGCCATCGCCGCGGCTGAGGCGGCCTGCGAGGCGGAGCGGAAATCCGGCGCGGCGAGTTATTCGGTCAGCCGCCATGTCGGTCTGCTGGCGGCCCTCGTCGCCGAATCGGCGACGGTGGGCGCCTGAAACCCGCAAACAGACGGCGGCGTCAGACGAACGCGTCCGGCTCCGCCGCCTTGCGAGCTTCGACGAAATCGCGCAGCGATTCCGCCACGCCCTCATCTAGCGGCGGCGGCTGATAATCGCCCAGAAGCCGTTTGACCCGCGCGGCGGCCAGCGCCTCGGTATCGCGCGCGCCTTCTTCGGCCCATGTCTCGAACGGCTTGTAGTCAAACAGTTCCGAGCGCCAGAACGCATCCTTGAAATTGCCCTGCGTATGCGCGCAGCCGAGGAAGTGGCCGCCCGGCCCGACTTCGCGGATCGCATCCATCGCCTGCCCGTTCTCGGACAGGTCGATCCCGGCGGCGATCGAATGAAGCGCGCCGAGTTGATCAGCGTCCATCACGAATTTCTCGAACGATGAGACAAGCCCGCCTTCAAGCCAGCCGCAAGCGTGCAACATGAAGTTGACGCCGCCAAGAAGCGCGGCGTTGAGCGTGTTCGCCGTCTCGTAGGCCGCCTGCGCATCCGGCAGCTTCGAGCCGCAAAGCGCGCCGCCTGACCGGAACGGCAGGTTCATCCGCCGCGCAAGCTGCCCCGCACCCCAGAGAATCTTCGTCGCTTCCGGCGTGCCGAATGTCGGCGCGCCGGAATTCATGTCGATCGATGCGACAAAAGCCCCAAAAATGACTGGCGCCCCCGGCCGCACAAGCTGGGAATAGGCGACGCCGGCCAGCACCTCGGCCAGCACCTGCGTCAGCGTTCCGGCGACAGAGACCGGCGCCATCGCGCCCCCGACGATGAAGGGAGAGATGATCGTCGCCTGATTCGCCCGCGCATAAACTTCGAGCGCGCCCATCATCACCCCGTCCAGCGTCAACGGCGAGTTGATGTTGATGAGCGAGGTCATCACCGTATTCTCGGCGACGAACTCCTTGCCGAAAAGCAGCTCGCACATGGCCACCGAATCGGCCGCTCGCTCCGGCGCGGTGACAGACCCCATGAAAGGCTTGTCGGAAAGCCGCATATGCGCGTGGATCATGTCCAGATGGCGCTTGTTGACCGCAACATCAGTCGGCTCACAGACCGTGCCGCCGGAATGATGGAGCCATTTCGACATGTAGCCGAGTTTCACGAAGCTCTCGAAATCCGCCATCGTCGCATAGCGGCGCCCCCCTTCGGCGTCGCGCACGAAGGGGGGGCCGTAAACCGGCGCCAGAATCGTGGTCTTGCCGCCGATCTCCACGTTTCGCGCCGGGTTGCGCGCGTGCTGGGTGAAGCTCGCCGGCGCGGTCGCGCAAAGCTTGCGCGCAAGGCCGCGTGGGATTCTGACCCGCTCGTCCCTGACATCGGCGCCCGCCTCGCGCCAAAGCGCCAGCGCCGCAGGATTGTCGGTGAAGGCGACACCGACCTCTTCGAGCACGGTTTCCGCGTTGCGCTCGATGATCGCGAGCCCCTCTTCGGAGAGTATCTCCATCGTCGGGATGGCGCGCCGGATATAGGGCGCCGCCTCAATCCGGACGGCGGTGCGCTCCGCCCGGCGGGCGGCGCCCCCGCCGCCGCCCCTCGCCCGGCGCCGCGCGCCCGCTTCCGCGACTTCCGACATGACGATCTCCTGCAAACCAGAACCTTCGCCGCTCAATATAGCGATGCGCGCGCTGGCCGACGCCGGTTTTCGTCGCAAGAGGGCGCGGGAGCGACATGCGTGGCGCGGAGCGTCGGAACTCCGCGCCACGTTTCGTCCGACGTCCACGCTTGCGCGAATCCACCGCCCCGCCTAATCAGCGGCGATGAGCACGCCAGATCCCGCCGCGCTGCATCAGCGCCTCCTCATCATCGATTTCGGCAGTCAGGTGACGCAGCTTATCGCGCGCCGACTTCGGGAATTGAACGTCTACTGTGAAATCCACCCGTTCCAGAAGGTCGATGAGGCGTTTCTGAAGGAATTCGCGCCCCTCGCCGTGATTCTCTCCGGCGGCCCGGCCAGTGTGATCGACGGAGGAAGCCCCCGCCCGCCCGAGGGCGTTTTTGCGCTCGGCGTGCCGGTTCTCGGCATCTGCTACGGCCAGCAAGCGATGATGGAGATGCTCGGCGGCAAGGTGGAGCGCGGCGACAGCACCGCTGAGTTTGGCCGCGCCTATGTTTCCCCGACGGAAGAACGGCTCGACATCCTCAGCGGCTGGTTCGATGGCGGGCGTGAGCAGGTCTGGATGAGCCATGGCGACCATGTCGCGCGGCTTGCGCCTGGCTTCAGGGTTTTCGGCGCCTCGCCGAACGCGCCTTTCGCGATCATCGCCGACCCGGATCGCCGCTTTTACGCGGTGCAGTTCCACCCCGAAGTGCATCACACTCCGAACGGCAGCCGGCTTTACAAGAACTTTGTCCGCCTCGCCGGATTCGATGGCGACTGGACCATGGCCGCGTATCGCGAACAGGCCGTCGCCGCGATTCGAGATCAGGTGGGCGATGCGAAAGTGATCTGCGGGCTTTCGGGGGGCGTCGATTCCTCGGTCGCCGCGGTCCTGATCCATGAGGCGATCGGCGATCAGCTCACCTGCGTTTTCGTGGACACAGGCATGATGCGCGAAGGCGAGGCCGATCAGGTCGTCGGCATGTTCCGCGACAACTATAATATTCCGCTGATTCACGCCGATGAAGGCGCGCTCTTCGTCGGCGCGCTCAACGGGGTTTCGGACCCGGAGGTGAAGCGAAAGACCATCGGCCGGCTTTTCATCGAAGTCTTCGAGAAACACGCCAAATCCGTCGGTGGCGCGAAATTTCTGGCGCAGGGCACCCTATACCCCGATGTGATCGAAAGCGTCAGCTTCTCCGGCGGCCCGTCCGTCACCATCAAGAGCCATCACAATGTCGGCGGCCTGCCGGAGCGGATGGACATGAAGCTGGTCGAGCCGCTGCGCGAGCTTTTCAAGGACGAGGTGCGCGCGCTTGGCCGTGAGCTGGGCCTGCCGGCCAGTTTCGTCGGCCGCCACCCCTTCCCCGGCCCCGGCCTCGCCATTCGCTGCCCGGGCGAGATCACGCCGGAAAAGCTGGCGATTCTGCGCCGTGCCGATACCGTCTTTATCGACCAGATCCGCCGCCATGGGCTTTATGACGAGATATGGCAGGCTTTCGTCGCACTGTTGCCGGTGCGCACGGTCGGCGTGATGGGCGACGCGCGAACCTATGATTACGCCTGCGCGCTGCGGGCCGTCACCTCCGTAGACGGCATGACAGCGGATTATTACCCGTTCAGCCATGAGTTTCTTGGTGAGACGGCGACAAGAATCATAAATGAAGTCAAAGGGATAAACCGGGTCACCTACGACATCACTTCAAAGCCGCCGGGCACCATCGAGTGGGAATGATTCAGGCCCATCCGCGAGTATCCAAATATACGCTACGGTTTTCCGGTAAGTCAATGATATTGAACAGAAAACCATTCTTCATGCTTTGACGCCCAGCGCGGGGCAAGCTTCACAGATGACGGACTTTTTGGCGGTTCCCGCAAACTTGCTCAATTGATCTTTTGAAAGCACCGTCAGTGGAATGAGCGCCGCTGACGGATGTGGTTCGGTTTATATGAACAGGTTCCGGGCGTTTTCCAAGTGGTTTTCCGCCTTGGTTACGCCGCCGCCGCTTCGGGCATCGGCAGGTTGAAGCAGGCTTGCTCGGAGGTCTTCACGTCAAGCGATGAGTGTGGGCGGCGGCTGTTGTAGAAACCGAGATAACGGCCGATCGACGCGCGCGCCTCCGAGACGCTGTCATAGGCCTGCAGGTAGACCTCCTCGTATTTGATGGCCCGCCAGAGGCGCTCGACGGAGACGTTGCCGCGCCAGGCGCCCTTGCCATCCATGCTGACCTTGATCTGGCGGGCGGCCAGAATCTTGATGAAGTCGGCCGAGGTGGCCTGACCGCCCTGATCGGTGTTGAAGATCTCGGGCGCGCCGTGACGCGCAAGCGCCTCCTCTGTCAAATCGCTTCGAGCCGTTTCTCCCCATTTCGCTTGCGGTGTCGCCCCCCATTGCATGTCGTCGATTTGACCGTGAACGGTTGGTGAGGATCAGCTCCGGTTTTTGAATCGTCAGCTTGCCTTCCAGGAACGCGCCGGTAGCGATCTCGCGCGCCTTGCCTTCGTCGATCGCTGTATCGGCGAAGTGGAAGGCATCGAAATCCTTCAGCACCGGGAATTTGGCGCTGGCGATCCGGCACACGGTGGAGCGCGCCTGGCGATGGTTATGCCCGGCTCGAAGGAGACTGGCGAGCAAAGGGTAGAGTTCGTCGCGACGCTGCAAGCACTTGTCGGTGATCTCGTCGAAGCTGGCGCGGATGATCGGCAACGATCTTGTCTTCGAATAAAACGACGACCCGTTGGGCGCAGGCGCGCACCAGAACCGTCTGTCCCGCGGCCCGAGCATCGACGCGAAGCGTGCCGTCAGTGACGGGACCGGCATGCGCCAGCGTCCCGTCCACATGGCGCTGCGGCGCGCCGAACAGCACGAGCGCCAACAGCACGAGAAGCCGCCACAGGATCGCGCGTGGTCTTGCCGCGCCCTGTCCCGCCTCACCGTATCATGGCGCGCGTGTTATCCCTGAGCCGCCAGGACATACGCCACATAGCCTGCCAGCATCGCGACACCCACCCAGCGCCCGATCACCGGACGGGTCAGCAGCAGCGCGATGAAGGCCAGCGAGACGGCGATCATCACCGGCAGATCGAAGGTCAGAAACCGCGACGCCACCGGAATCGGCGTGATCAGCGCGGTCACGCCCAGAATGCCCAGCACGTTGAAGATGTTCGAGCCGACGATATTGCCGATGGCGATCTCCGACTGACGGCGGAAGGCGGCGATCAGCGAGGTGGCGAGCTCAGGCAGCGATGTGCCGACAGCAACGATGGTCAGGCCGATGAACGCCTCGGAAACGCCATAGCCGCGGGCGATGTTCACCGCGCCATCCACCAGGAACCGCGCGCCGACCATCAATGCGACCAGACCGCCGATCACCCACAGAACCGAGACGAGGGTGGAGGCGGGTGCGGGCGCGCCGACCTCATCCGCCTCCACTTCGCCGGGCTGGCGGTAAGCCCAGACCAGATAGGCCACAAGACCGGCGACGAGGATGAGACCGGCCGCCCGCCCCAATTGCCCCATGGCGAAGACCGGGATCAGAACAAGCGCCGCCGCCATCATCACGGCCGTGTCGCGGCGCAGGGTCGCGCCCATCACCTTGATCGGCCAGACCAGCGCCGACAGGCCGACGATCAGCAGGATGTTGGCGATATTCGACCCGACGATGTTGCCAAGCGCGATGTCGGGCACGCCGCGCCAGGCCGCATCGACCGACACCAGAAGCTCGGGCGTCGAGGTGCCGAAACCGACGACAGTCAGGCCGATCAGCAGCGGCGGGATCGCCATGCGTCGGGCGATGCCCACGCTGCCGCGCACAAGGGCCTCGCCACCGAAGAACAGGCCGATCAACCCGATAAGGAGGTAGAGATAATCCACGCGGGCGGCCCTCACGGGCAGTTGGTCCGCCCCTCGCACAAACCTGTGCGCTCCCTGAGAAACCTGCAAGGCGCAGCCCGAATTAAATAGGTGAACAGCGAAGCAAGAAAGAATCCTCGTCAGCGCCCTTGCAGTCGCGCTATTTCACCACGAGGTCGATGTGTCGATCTTGAACTGCCGCGCCCCGCCACTCAATCCGCGCGCTACGTTCGGTTACATTTGCTTTCAGGAAGGAGATGGCGGGTCACCATCATGGTCTCATCATCAACTCACGCGGCAAGAGCCGGTCAATCCGCCAATTCGATCGGCCTGGAATACTTCGGAGCCCGCCAGACAACGGTGGACGGCTTCGTGGCGAGGCATTTCACCTGGCCTGGAACGCTTCGTCTTCATGGGGCGGCGCTGGGCTGGGACCTCCTCCGGGCTCCTTTCAACCTCCTCCTTTCGCCGGTCCTCGTGCTGGCCCGCATCGCGACCTGGCTCTGCCGCCGAGGGGGCTGGCATGGCGGCGCCGATTGGCTGGCGCGACGGCGGATCCTGTTGCGCACGTCCGACGCGCGACGGGTCGAGATTCTGATCGTGACCGACCTGCTGGACCTGCCGCTCGACGAAGGAGCCTCAGCCCGAGA
>JBBDTD010000174.1:0-1022 GCA_040904645.1 Paracoccaceae bacterium | reverse complement strand
CTGGGCTTCGCTCAAGAATCTCTCCAACCGCGTCGAGGGCGCGGCGGGGAATATGTCGATCGAGGTCATGGCGGCCCGTCATCCGGCTGAGCTTGGCCCTTTCTGGCGGCGCATGTTCGCGGGGCGCGCGCGGCGCGAGGTGCGCGGCCTGAAAACCGCCGCCGATGTGGATGTGTCCGAGGAGTATCCGGGCTTGCGATCCGTCCTTTCGGGCGATCAGCCGCGCCTCTATCCTGTGACGCACCACCAGAAGCTTGCGGTCGTGGACGATGATTTCGCGCTTATCGGCGGGCTCGACCTCGATGAACGCCGCTGGGACACGCCCGAGCATGAGCGCCCGGCGCCCGAGACATGGCGCGATGTAAGTATTGCGTTGCGCGGCGCGCCCGCCGGACTGGTGGCGCGCGTCGCCGCCAAGATATGGACCGACTGCGCCGCAGACTGGGCGGCGCGGTCCGACGCGCCGGTGCTGGCAGGCTTAGACCAGCCGACCCCGTGGGAAGAGACGGGCGAGCCCAGCGCCGACGGCGATTTCGGCTCAGCGCATGTGGCGCTCACGCGCTCGGCGCCCAAGCCGGGGTTCTTCGCATTCGCGCCGGAGACCACCGATGACGGAACCGAGCGCGCCGCGCTTTCGCTGATCCGGGGGGCGAAGCGGCTGATTTACATGGAGACGCAATTCCTGCGCTCCGCCGTGATCGCGCGCGCCCTCGCGGATGCGGCCCGCGCGAACCCGAAGCTGGAAATGGTGCTGATCCTGCCCTTCGCGCCCGAACGTTACGCGTTCGAAGGCCGCCGGGACACCGCGATGCGCCATGGCGAGGCGCTTCAGCTTTCGGCGCTCCGGCGGATCGCGAAGGGATTTGGAGACCGGCTCGTAGTGCTCAGCCCCGCCAAACCGATGCGAAAGGACGAGAATGACACTTTCGTCGCCTATGGGGCGGGCGCGGTTTATGTCCACTCCAAGATACTGATCACGGACGCCGAGACCGCTCTGATCGGTTCGGCGAACATGAATGGCC
>JBBDTD010000173.1:0-6008 GCA_040904645.1 Paracoccaceae bacterium | reverse complement strand
CCCGTTTCCATATGCTCGGAGACGCTGGCGATTACTCGCCACGCTCCTTCAGCGCGGCGCCGAGGATGTCGCCCAGCGAAGCGCCCGAATCGGAGGAGCCGAACTGCTCCACCGCTTCACGCTCTTCGGCGATCTGCAGCGCCTTGATCGAGAGGCCGAGGCGGCGGGCCTTGGCGTCGACCGAGGTGACGCGGGCGTCAGTCTTGTCGCCAACGGCGAAGCGCTCGGGGCGCTGTTCGGCCCGGTCGCGGGAAAGATCGGAGCGGCGGATGAAGGCCTTCATGCCATCATGCTCCACCTCGATGCCGCCATCCTCGATCTTGGTGATCGTGACGGTGATGACCGCGCCGCGCTTCACACCCTGGGTCGCGTCGACGAACGGATCACCGTCCAGCTGCTTGACGCCAAGGCTGATGCGCTCTTTCTCGATGTCGACGTCGAGCACCACGGCCTTGACCATGTCGCCCTTCTTGTAGTCGGCCATCGCTTCTTCGCCCGACCGGCCCCAATCGAGGTCGGAAAGGTGGACCATGCCGTCGATATCGCCTTCGAGCCCGATGAAGAGACCGAATTCGGTGATGTTCTTCACTTCGCCCTCGACCGGGGTGCCGGCCGGGAAATGCTCGGCGAAGACTTCCCAAGGATTGCCCTGGGTCTGCTTCAGGCCAAGGCTGACACGGCGCTTCGAGCTGTCGACGTCGAGCACGACAACCTCAACCTCCTGCGAGGTGGAGACGATCTTGCCCGGGTGGACGTTCTTTTTCGTCCAGGACATCTCGGAGACGTGGACGAGCCCCTCGACACCGGCTTCCAGCTCCACGAAGGCGCCGTAATCGGTGATGTTGGTGACGCGGCCGGTCCACTTGGAACCGAGCGGGTATTTCGCTTCGACGCCGTCCCAGGGATCGGACATCAGCTGCTTCATGCCGAGGCTGATGCGCTGCGTCTCGTTGTTCACCTTGACGACCTGAACCTTCACGGTCTCGCCGATGTTGACGATCTCGGAAGGGTGGTTGACCCGGCGCCAGGCCATGTCGGTGACATGGAGCAGACCGTCGACGCCGCCGAGATCGACGAAAGCGCCGTAATCGGTGACGTTCTTCACGACGCCGTCGATGACGTCGCCCTCTTTCAGCTTGCCGACGATTTCGGCGCGCTGCTCGGCGCGGCTTTCTTCAAGCACCGCGCGGCGGGAAACGACGATATTGCCGCGGCGGCGGTCCATCTTGAGAATCTGGAACGGCTGCGGCTGCCCCATGAGCGGGCCGATATCGCGAACCGGGCGCACATCGACCTGAGAGCCGGGCAGAAAGGCCACGGCGCCGCCGAGGTCGACAGTGAAGCCGCCCTTGACGCGGCCGAAGATCGCGCCTTCGACGCGCTCCTGCTTGTCGTTCGCCTTCTCGAGGCGATCCCAGGCTTCCTCGCGGCGGGCCTTGTCGCGGCTCAGGACCGCTTCACCCTTCGCGTTCTCGACACGGTCGAGGAACACTTCGACTGTGTCGCCGACGTTGATTTCAGCGTCATGTCCGGGTTTGGCGAACTCTTTGAGTTCGACTCGGCCTTCCATCTTGTAGCCGATGTCGATGATCGCCTGTCCGGCCTCGATGGCCAGGACCGTGCCGCGGACGACGGCACCCTCTTCGGGCGTCTCAAGTTCATAGCTCTCGTTCAAGAGGGCTTCGAATTCTTCCATTGTGGCTTTCGCCATGTGGCAAATCTCCAAGGTTTCGTTTCACAGGCCTGCCGGTTGTCTCCGACGGTCTTAATCACGGGTCAGAGGGACGTTCCGGAAATACGACTAAAGGCCCAGGAAAACCTCAGGCCTTTCGGAGTTGTTCGTTGATCCAGCGCGCCGCCTCGGCGACGGCCGCGTCTATAGACATTTCTGTCGTATCTAGCAAGCGCGCGCCGTCGCCAGGCTTCAGGGGCGCTGCCTCCCGCCCGGCGTCGCGGGCGTCCCGGATGCGCAGATCCTCGCGCACCTCCTCCAGCGTGCGGGAGTCGCCCGCCGCGGAAAGCTCGGCGTGGCGGCGGCGGGCGCGCTCGGCTTCGGAGGCGATGACGAACAATTTAACTTGAGCGTCGGGGCAGATAACCGTTCCGATATCGCGTCCGTCGAGGACGGCGCCACCCTCCTGCGCCGCGAAATCGCGCTGAAAGACCGTCAGCGCGGCCCTGACTTCCGGCAGCGCCGCGACGCGGGACGCGGCCTCACCCGCCTCGCCGCTTCGCAGATCGCCGCGCGCCAGATCGGCGGGGCCGAGCGCGGCGGCGGCAGCGGCCGGGTCGGCGCCCGATTCGGCGGCTTTCATTCCTACGGCGCGGTAAAGCAGCCCGGTGTCGAGATGAGCGAAACCGAATCGCTTCGCCAGCGCCCGCGCTATTGTTCCCTTGCCAGACGCGGCCGGCCCGTCGATCGCGACGGTGAACCTCACGCGCCCGGCCCCGCCTCGAAGCTGGCCCCAAGCCCGGCCATCAGCCCCGCGAAACCCGGAAATGACGTGTCGATCGGCGAAGCGTCATCGACGCTGACGCCGCGCTTCGCCGCCAGCCCGAGACAAAGGAACGACATCGCAATCCGGTGGTCGAGCCGCGCCGCCGCGACGCCGCCGCCCGGAACGCCGCCCGGCCCCATGCCATGCACGGTCAGGCTGTCTTCGGTCTCCTCGACCTTCACCCCCATCGCCTCCAGCCCGCGCGCCATCGCGTCGATCCGGTCGCTTTCCTTCACCCGCAGTTCCTTCACGCCGCGCATCACCGTGCGCCCCTCGGCGCAGGACGCGACGACGGCGAGGATCGGGAACTCGTCGATCATGCTGGCGGCGCGCGTGGGCGGCGTCTCGATCCCCTTCATGGCGGGGGAGAAGCGCGCGCGCAGATCCGCGACCGGCTCTCCGCCCTCCTCGCGTTTGTTTTCATAGGTCAGGTCCGCGCCCATTTCGCGCAGCGTCTCGTAAAGCCCGGCGCGGGTCGGGTTCAGCCCGATGCCGGGGACAAGCACATCGGAGCCTTCGACGATCAGCGCCGCCGCGGTCGGGAAAGCGGCGGAGGACGGATCGCGCGGCACTATGATCGAAAGCGGGCGCAATTCGGGCTGGCCGACAAGGCGAATCACCCGGCCTGTCGCGGTGATCTCGGCCTCCACCTCGGCGCCGAAACCGCGCAGCATCCTCTCGGTGTGATCGCGGGTCGGCTCGGCCTCGATCAGCGTGGTGATCCCCGGCGCGTTCAGCCCGGCCAGCAAGACCGCCGACTTGACCTGCGCCGAAGGCACGGGGGAGCGATACTCGACCGGGCCGGGATCGGCCGCACCGATCACCGTCAGCGGCAGCCGCCCCCCGGCGCGCCCATAGGACCGCGTCCCGAAGAGAGCCAGCGGGTCGGTCACCCGGCCCATCGGACGCGAGCGGAGCGAAGCGTCGCCAGTGAAGGTCGCGGTGATCGGCGAGGTCGCCATCGCGCCCATGATCAGCCGCACGCCGGTGCCGGAATTGCCGCAGTCGATAACGTCCGCAGGCTCGGCGAACCCGCCGACACCAACGCCGCGCACGATCCATACGCCATTCGCATCACGCTCAACCTCGGCGCCAAATGCGCGCATCGCCTTCGCGGTGTCGAGCACGTCCTGCCCTTCGAGCAGACCTTCGATGCGGGTCTCGCCCACACATAGCGCGCCAAAAATCAACGCCCGGTGTGAGACCGACTTGTCGCCCGGTATGACGGCGACGCCGCGCAGAGGGGCGCCCGGGCGCGCCGTCATCGGTTTTGGTGCGCCGTGGCCGGACATCTCGAAACTCCCCATTCTGCCGCAGGGTCTCTTACCGGCGCGGCGCGGCGCCGTCCATGCCTTGTCGCCCGACCTGTCGCCGCCGCGCCCGGTCACAGAAATAACACAATATCCGCTATGGAAACCGCTTGCGGCCCGGCCCGGCCTCCGTCACGATCAAGCAAAGAAACCCAGTTCTGGGAGAGCCCTTGGCGAGCGCGACATTCGACCCGGCGAAGACGGAGGCTGTAAAGGCCGATCGTCTGCTTGAGTTTCCCGACAATCGTCTCCTCATCGATCTTTGCGGCGGCTTCGACCGCAATATCGCCGCCCTTGAGGAAGGTTTCGACATCGTCATCGCGCGGCGCGGCAATCAGCTGTCGCTGCATGGCGACGCCGATGGCGTCGCGGGCGCCGCGGCGGCGCTGAGCGCGCTCTATCAGCGGCTGGAATCTGGCCGCCCGGTGGAGAAGGGCGACGTGGACGCGGCGATCCGCATGCGCGGCGTGACGCCGCCGCCGCCCAATCCCGGCCAACTGGAGATGTTCCGCGGCGGCAAGGTCGAGATCAGGACCAAGAAAAAGATCGTGGAGCCGCGCACCGCGACCCAGCGCGCCTATGTCGAATCGCTCTTCCGGTCCGAACTGGTCTTTGGCGTCGGCCCGGCCGGCACCGGCAAAACCTATCTCGCGGTCGCGGCGGCCGTCTCGATGTTCCTGGAAGGCAAGGTGGACCGCATCATCCTCTCCCGCCCGGCCGTCGAAGCGGGGGAGCGGCTCGGCTTTCTGCCCGGCGACATGAAGGAGAAGATCGACCCCTACATGCAGCCGCTCTATGATGCGCTCGGCGATCTTCTGCCGGGGCGGCAGGTGCAGAAATACATCGAGGACAAGGTGATCGAAATCGCCCCCCTCGCCTTCATGCGCGGGCGTACGCTCGGCGACGCCTTCGTGGTGCTGGACGAGGCGCAGAACGCCACAGAGATGCAGATGAAGATGTTCCTCACCCGGCTCGGCGAGGGCGGGCGCATGGCGATCACCGGCGATCCGAGCCAGATCGACCTGCCGCGCGGCGTCGGCTCCGGTCTGGTGGAGGCGGAGCGGGTTCTGGCGGGCGTCGCCGGCATCGAGTTCGTGAAGTTCACCGCGTTTGACGTAATCCGACATCCGCTGGTCGGGAAAATCGTCCAGGCCTACGACGCGGACAGGGAAAAGGGGGCGACGCCCCCTACCCGATGACCCTCGCCATCGAATTCAACATAGAGGACGAAACCTGGGCGGTGGCGACGCCCTGGTACCGGGAAGTCGCGCTCCGCGCCGCGGAGCAGGCGCTCGCCGTCGCCGGGATGGCGGGGCGGGAGGCGGAGATCAGCGTGCTGCTTTGCGACGACAAGCGCATCGCGGAGCTGAACGGCGGCTTTCGCGGCAAGGCGGCGTCAACCAACGTGTTGAGTTGGCCCGCCCACCAGCTGGCCCCGTCAGCCCCCGGAGAGCCTCCCCCCGCGCCACCGTCGGGGTTTCTCGGCGACATCGCTTTCGCGCGGGAGACCATCGCGACTGAGGCGCGGGCGCAACAGCTCAGCATGGAGCGGCATTTCGCGCATCTCTTCGCGCATGGCGTTTTCCATCTTTTAGGCTATGACCACGAAACCGACGCGGACGCCCTCCTGATGGAAGGGCTGGAGCGCCGGGCGCTCGGCGCGATGGGGATCTCCGATCCCTACGCGGCGGAACGCGAAGCAGCCGCGGATGCTCGCGGCGGGAATGGAGACGATGAACGAAGATAAATCCCCCCCCGAAGGGGCGGAAAGCGGCGTCGGGGACGCTGCGGCGGACCGAGCCGCCGGGGCGGACGCGACGCGGGACCCATCCGCCGCCGAAGCCCCCGAGGAAGACACGGGACGAAGGGGCGGCTTTCTGGCGCGGCTCTGGGGGCGCAGCAACGGCGCCTCGGACGAGGAGCCGCACGATGCGGCCCAGACCGCGAATGAACGCGCGCTGCTCAGCAATATTCGCACCATGCGCGACCAGCGGGTCGACGACATCATGATTCCGCGCGCCGATATCGTCGCGGTGGAGGCGAGCGCGACGCTCGCGGAGTTGACCGAGGCGTTCCGCTCAGGCGCGCATTCGCGCCTGCCGGTTTACCGCGAAACGCTGGACGACCCGATCGGCTTCATCCACGTCAAGGATGTGGCGCTGGCCCGCGGCTTCGGCGTGGAGCCCGGCGCCGCCTCCGC
>JBBDTD010000172.1:0-6033 GCA_040904645.1 Paracoccaceae bacterium | reverse complement strand
CGCCCGCCGCCCGCACGCTTGTCGCCCTCACCTCGTTGCAAGGGCCGCTGCTGTTCGGGCTTTCGCCGTTCTGGGGCGCCGGCGAAGGCCCGATCCGCTGGCTCGACATCGCAGCCGCGCCCCCGCGCATCGCGCTCGCCGCGCCGTTCATCGCCTTCGGCCGCCCCCGCCGCTGGATGAGCGATCATTACCAGAGCGGGCGCGCGGCGCGGGCTACGCTTTCGCTCAACGCCGATTTCGTGCTGGACGGCGAACATTTCGCGCCCGGCGCCGATGGACTGATCGCCGTCACCGCAGCGGAGACCGCGACATTTCTCTCCTTCTGATCGGGTCGACAGGTAGGGAACAAAACGCTATCCCCTGACCGAACCAGAACGGAGCGCGAAGCCCATGGCCGCCACCGAAGACACCAAATCCAGCAAGCCCAAAACACTGAACCGCCCGATCCGCAAATTCGTGAAGCGGCGCGGCAAACGCCTGATGCGCTGGGTCGCCGGCTATCAGAGCCGCCAGAGCACCGTCCCCGACACGCCCTTCATCGGGAATGAGCATTTCCCTTTCCTCAAGGAATTTGAAGCCCGGTGGGAGGAGATGCGCGACGAAGCGCGCCAGATCCTGAAACACCGCGAGGCGATCCCCGGTTTCGAACAAATCTCGCCCGACCAGCACCGCATCGCCAAGGCGCAGCAATGGAAGACCTTCATCCTCTATGGCTTCGGCGACCGGCTGGAGAAGAACTGCGCGCAGGCGCCGGTGACGGCGGAGGTGCTGAGCCGGGTGCCGAACGTGCAGACGGCGTGGTTTTCGATCCTCGCGCCCGGCTATCACATTCCGGCCCATACCGGGGTCACCAAGGGTATCGTCCGGTCGCATCTCGGCCTGATCATTCCCGAGGACCGGGAAAAATGCCGCATCCGCGTCGCCGATCAGGTCCGCGCGTGGAAGGAGGGCGAAGCCTTCGCTTTCGACGACACTTACGAGCATGAGGTCTGGAACGACACGCCGGATGAGCGGGTCATCCTGCTTTTCGATTTCGACCGGCCGATGAACTGGCGCGGGCGGATGCTTAACAAGATCATGCTGCGCCTGATGAAGCTGACCGCCTTCTATCAGGAACCGAAGAAGAATCTTGCGGATTTCGAGGCGCGATTCGAGGCGGCGACGCGCCGCGCGGATGAGAACCTCGAAAAGCTGAGCGAGTGATTTGACCGAAGCCGCCCTTCGCGTGGCCATCGCAGAGGAATTGGCCGCATCCGTTATCGAAGCGGCGACGGTGTTCGCGGCGGCTCTGGCGGCCCGGCCCGGGGTCGCGGCGGTGTTGTTCTATGGTTCATGCCTCCAGAAATCGACGGCCGACGGGCTTCTGGACTTCTACGTGCTGACCGATGCGCGCCGCCCGTTCGGACAAGGAGCGCTGGAGGCGGCGGCCGGGCGCGCCCTGCCGCCGAATGTTTATCATGAAACGCTGGGGACGCTCCGGGCCAAGGTGGCGGTGATCGACATCGCGGCTTTCGCGGCGCGGATGCGCGCCGCGAACATGGACACCAGCATCTGGGCGCGATTCTGCCAGCGCGCCGCCCTGCCCTTCGCGCTCGACGAGGCCGCGCGCGAAGCCGTGGTGGGCGCAGTGGCGTCCGCAGTTGAGACCGGCGCGATCTGGGCGGAGCGCCTGGCCGGCGGCCGGGCGGCGCGACCGAGCGCCGGGGCCGCGTGGCGCACGCTTTTCGCCGCCACTTATGGGGCTGAACTGCGCCCCGAAACCGAGGGACGCGCCGACGCCATCGTCGCTATGGACGAGGAACGTTTCGCAAAGCTCTGGGATCTGACCGCCACCGCCCGCGCCGGCGCGCCTGAAGTGGATACGGGCCGCGAATGGGCCCGGCGCCGGCGGCGCGGCAAGGTGCGAAACGCGGCGCGGCTGGTCAAGGCCGCCTTCACGTTTCGCGGCGGCCTCGACTATGCTCTGTGGAAGGTGGAGCGGCACAGCGGCCGCCCCGTCGAGATCAGCCCCTGGGAGCGCCGCTGGCCCTGGCTTGCTGCGCCTTGCGTGGCGTATCGGCTTTGGCGGGAGCGCCGCCTCCGGTGACGATGCGAAGCGCGCCCTGCGGCTCCGCGAGGCGGCGCCGGTCGGCCTTGTTCGCCGGAATCAGGTTCATCTCCGCCCCGACCCGCGCGAAAATGTCGAGCGCGTCGGCGATTTGCTCGCGGCTATGCGCCGCCGAGATGGACGAGCGCAAAAGCGAAAGCGCCCCGGGCGTCGATGGCGGGATGGCGATATTGGTGTAAACACCCGCCTCGATCAGCGCGTTCCAGAACCTGACTGCGAGTTCCTTGCCGGGCAGCTTCACCGCCACCACGGGGGAAACCTCAGGCCCGAGCACGAAACCGAGAGCCTCAAGCCCGTCATAGAAGGTGCGCGCGTTCCGCCAGAGCTGCTCGCGCAACTGCGGATTCGCCTCCATCTGGTCGAAGCTCTGACGCGCCGCGGCGATCACCGCCGGGGGCAGCGAAGCCGTAAACATGTAGGGCCGCGAAATCGAGCGAAGGATTTCAACGCCTTCATGGTCCGAGACGCAGAAGCCGCCGACTGTACCGATGGATTTGGAGAACGTGCCGACGATGAAGTCGCAATCCGCCTCCACATCCGCCTGCTCGCAAAGGCCGCGCCCGCGCGCGCCGAGCGTGCCGAGAGAATGGGCCTCGTCCACCATCAGATACGCGCCGTATTCGCGCTTGACCGCAGCGATTTCCGCCAGCGGCGCCGTGTCGCCGAGCATCGAGTAGATGCCTTCGGTCACGATCAGCTTGTCGCCGGGCTTGCCCTGAAGTCGCGCCAGCTTGCGCGCCAGATCTTCCGGATCGTTGTGACGGAAACGAATGACTTCGGCCGACGAAAGCTTGCAGGCGTCGTAGATCGACGCGTGGCTGTCAGCGTCGATCAACAGGTAGTCGCCCTGCTGCGCCAGCGCCGAAATCGAGCCGAGATTGGCGGCGTACCCCGTGGAGAACACCACCGCGCATTTCTTGCCGTAAAAATCGGCGACCCGCCGCTCGAGCGCCTTGTGCATGCCATAGGTGCCGTTCGCGATCCGCGACCCGGTGGTGCCGGTGCCGAACTGGTCGATCGCGGCCTTGGCCTCGGACACGCACGCCTCGTCAAAGGTCATGCCAAGGTAATTGTTGGTGCCGAGCAGAATCGTCCGACGCCCCTCCAGCACCGCTTCGGTGGGGGAGATGACTTCGTCGAACTCCAGACGCGTCGGATCGCGACCCAACGCCTTCAGCGCGCCAAAGGCCTTTTCGACGGCCATGACTTTATCTTCGATGCTCACTGCCTACTCCTGCGTCCCACGTTGCGCGTCAGGCGCTTTCCAGAATCAGCCCATGGATCGCTTCGGCGAGTTGCCTCACCGTTTTGACATCCGAAATCCGGTCCAGAGGAACCGTGATTCCGAACTCATCTTCGAGCTCGAAGACGAAATCCATGACGCTGACTGAATCCAGACCCGTATCGGCGACGATATTTGTGTCCGCCGTCAGCGTAAGATCCCCCTCGACCTTTTCGCCAAGCAAGCGGATAATATCATTCTGTACGGAGTCCAGAGTGGCCATTAGCGTCTCGTTACTGTCCCAACGCCACATTCGCGGCGATCGTTCCCATTTGGCGAGCGTTCAGCACGCGCTCTTGAGGCGCTTGATAAGCTTCTATACTCACAGAATGAGCACATTGCCCCGAAGTGACAGAAATTAAAAGTCAATTCGGCGTTTCCATCACAAACCTTGCAGCCTGAAATCTTTGCGCGAGGCGTGGATTTCAAGGCCTGCGTCGTTTCGCCGCCCGTTTTTGGGGTATGAGCGGGGCCGGCCTCCCGCCTAACCGCCGCCCTCCGGTTGACGCTTTCGCGCCCCGCGTTGTCCCTCCGCCGGCGCGGAGAGGAACATCCTGAGGTCTCGCAGCGCTGGCAGCGCGGTCCTGAGGCGCTCTTTGCCAACCCCGGAGGCGATCTCCGCGAAGACCGGCGCGAGCGCGCTTATGGCGCGGTTTCTCATCGCCAGCCCCTCATCCGTCAGGGTGACGAGCTTGCGCCGCCTGTCGCGCGTGTCGCCCCGCACCCGCACATATCCCGCCGCCTCCAGCCGCTTGATGGTGTTGGTCATCGCCCCCTTGGTGAGTTGAAACACCTTCGCCAGTTGGGCCGGGCTTTTCTCGCCGCCCAGATGTGAGAAATGATTCAGCACCGCAAATTGCGAAAGCTCCAGCCCATCCGGCAACGATCGTTGAAGACGTTGCCCGGCCAGTTGCTCAATCGCCCTGATCTCCGTCAGGACCGTGAAGGTGATCGGGTCGTCAATCGGCCGCATGCCGCCTCCGCTCGTCGCCTGAACGCGGCGCGCCAGTCAAAGGGCGCCTGCGCCCTGCGTCAAGCCCGCCCATGGCCGTATCACGGGCCGAAGAACACCCGCGCGCCAGAAAGCGACGGCACCCGCGCGCGCGCCTTTTCCACCGCCGCCATGTCGAGATCGGCGAGCATGACGCCCGGCGCCTCGCCGCCATCGGCCAGCACCTCGCCCCAGGGCGCGACGATCAGCGAATGGCCCCAGGTCGACCGCTCCGCCCCATCGGAGGCGCTGTGACGCCCACATTGCGCCGGCGCAAGGATGAAACAGCCGGCCTCGATGGCGCGGGCGCGCAAAAGAACCTCCCAATGCGCGGCGCCGGTTGGGCGGGTGAAGGCGGAGGGCACGGTGATCAGCCGCGCGCCCGCGCGCGCAAGCCTGAGAAAAAGCTCCGGAAACCGCATGTCATAGCAGATCGTCAGGCCGAGCCGCCCCCAAGGCGTCATCGCCGTCACGGCGCGGTCCCCGGGCCGATAACCCGCGCTTTCACGGTAAGTGTCGCCGACGCCCGGCGCGGCGTCGAACATGTGGATCTTGTCGTAACGAGCGGCGATCCCGCCGTCCGGCCCGATGAGAAACGAGCGGTTCACGAAACGCCCGTCAGGGCTTTCGCCTGAAAGCGCGAGCGAGCCGACAAGGAGCCAAACGCCAAGCTCCGCCGCGACCACACGCAGGCGCGCCAAGGTTTCGTCCCCGGCTTCCGGGCGCAGCATCGCGCGCTGCCGCACGCGGCTCATGGAGACGATGTTGGTGACCTCGGGCGTCGCGATCAGGGTCGCGCCCTGCCCTGCGGCCTCACGAATCAGGCCTTCGGTCACGGCGAGGTTGGCCGTCGGATTATCGGTCGAGGAAAGCTGGACAAGCGCCGCGCGAAGCATCATCGCCGGATCATGGCGCGGACCTGGGCGCGCTTCAAGCGGCCAACATCCGGTCCAGCTCACCCCTGCGCTCCAGCGCGTAGAGGTCATCGCAGCCGCCGACATGGATTCCGTCGATGAAAATCTGCGGAACCGTGCGCCCACCGGTCGCGCGGCGCGTCATCTCGGCGCGCTTCGACTGGTCCGACATCACGTCGATCTCGACATAGGCCGCGCCCTTGTCTTCCAGCAACCGCTTGGCCATTCGGCAATACCCGCAAATCGGGGTGGTGTAGATTTCGATGGTTTTCATCTTCGCCGCTCCATGGGCTGGAGTTCTTGATCTATGCCGGCCAATCGCCGCGGGCAACCCGCGCGAAGACCAGCACGTTCACATCCGCTGCGCCGGCGGCGCGGCAAGCCTCCGCGCACCCCGAAAGCGTCGCGCCGGTGGTGAGCACATCGTCGATCAGCAGGACGCGCTTGCCGGCCACGCCGCCCCGCCGACGCGCCGAAACCGTAAAAACGCCGGAGACGTTCTCATGGCGCTGTGCGCGGTTTTTGCCGTCCTGGCTCGGCGTCGCGCGGGTGCGCTCCAACAGGTCGAGCACCAGCGCGCCTTCACGCGCCGCTGCGCGCGCGATCTCCCGCGCCAACTCGCCCGCCTGGTTGTAACGGCGGCGAACCAGCCGGCGCCAATGCAGCGGCGCGGGCGCGATGATGTCAGCCTCCGCCGCCCCCCCCGCCCCAGCGCCCCCCAGCCCCCCCCCCAAACCCC
>JBBDTD010000171.1:18821-34312 GCA_040904645.1 Paracoccaceae bacterium | reverse complement strand
GACGGACTTTTGCGTGAGCTCGAGACGCGGATGACGCCGGAGGCGTCGGCGCGCGGCGTGCGGCTTTTCGTGCTCCGGCTCGGGGAGGCGCCGGACGCCGTGTTCGCCGACACGGCGCGGCTGACCAAGATGCTGCTGCACCTGCTCGGCAATGCGGTGAAATACGCGGCGAAGGACGGCGCGGCCTCTCTTCACCTGCGGGGGATGGAAGATGGCGGCGCCGTCTTCACGATCAGCGACGACGGCGCGGGCATGAGCGAGGGTGAGATATTGATCGCGCTCGAACTTTTCGGGCGGCTCGGCGGTGTGGAGAACGCTGCGAACGGCGCTGGAGTCGGGTTGACCCTGGCGCAGGAAATCGCGCGGGCGCATGGCGCCGAGTTCGAGATCCGCAGCGAAACCGGGCAAGGGACGGTGGTGACCGTCGCTTTTCCGGGATCGCGGAGCCTCCCCGCCCCGAGTCAGGAGCCGGCTGCGGAGCGTCAGTCCATCAACGCGCCGTAAGCCATGTTCTGAAGATCGAAACAGGCGCCCGGCCAGTCGAAGTTCTGCGCCATCTGAACGACGAAAAGGTCGGATTTCGGATCCACCGTAAACCACGTCTCCGCCGCGCCCGACCAGCCAAATGCGCCGGGCCGGGAGGTGAGCGGCCCGCCGGGCCGGCTGACAGCGAAACCCAGCCCGAATCCCTGCCCGTCCATGCCCGGATTGACCGATCCGGGCGGCAGTTCGATGTGAAGCGGCATCACCCCGGCGGCGTGATTGGCGGTGGCGTGGCCGAGCGTCGCAGGAGAAAGCAGCGCCGGCTCGCCCTTCCCCCGCGCGCCGCAAAGCAGGGCGCGTGCGAATATCGCGTAATCCTCCAACGTGGAGAAAAGCCCATGCCCGCCGCGCGCGAAGCCGGGATCGTCAAGCGGGTAGGCCCGGGCCAGCTCGGCGGACGAAATCAGGCCGCCATTCGCGCCGCCGAGAATCGGCGGGATCCGCGCGGCGGCGCGTGCGCCGGGATGAAAGCTCGTCGCCTCCATTCCAAGCGGGCCGGTCACGCGGGCGCGCAGTATCTCGCCGAGCGGCGCGCCCTCGATCACTTCGATCAGCGCCGCCAGAACGTCCGTCGCGACGGAGTAGAGCCAGCGCGCGCCGGGTTCGAACTGAAGCGGGATCGCGGCGATCTTTCGCACATCGTCCCTGAGGGGGACGCCGGCGTCGTCATGCACATTTGCGGCGTTCATCATCCGCCCGGATTCGTCGGGCATGAATCCATAGGAAAGCCCCGACATATGCGTCATCAGGTGGTGAACCAGCATCGGCCGCGCCGCCGGTCGCGGGCCTTCGGCGGTGAAGACCATCGGCTCGGCGAATTCCGGCAGGTAGCGCGCGACCGGGTGGAAAAGCTGAAGCCGCCCTTCCTCGATCAGTTGCAGGGCCGCGACCGAGACGAGGGGCTTGGTCATCGAATAGATGCGATAGAGCGACGCCGGGCCGGTGGCGCCCCGGTGGAGAACGCCGCTCGAATCGCCTAGCGCCCATTCGAGCCGCTCGTAATCGCCCGACGCCACCCGCGCCGAGAGCCGTGCGTCGAGCTGTGCAAGGCGCGCGGGCGACAGGCGGCGGATGGCGCTCATGCCGCGAGCCGCGCCTTCGCGGCGGCGTATTCGGCTTCGAGCCGCGCGACGAGCGCGGCGACCGGCTCGATCTTCTCGACCGCGTCGATGCCCTGCCCGCAGCCCCAGATGTCCTTCCAGGCTTTCGTTCTGGTGGTGCCGAAATCCATCTTCGTCGCGTCGCTCTCCGGCAGATTGTCGGGGTCGAGCCCTGCTTCCTCGATCGAGCGGCGCAGGTAGTTGCCGTGCACGCCGGTGAAGAGGTTGGAATAGATGATGTCCTCTCCGGTCGAATCGACGATGGCCTGCTTGTATCCCTCCGTCGCGCGGGCCTCGTCCGTGGCGATGAAGGGAGAGCCGATATAGGCGAGGTCGGCGCCCATCGCCTGCGCCGCGAGCACGGCGCCGCCGGTGGCGATGGAACCCGACAGCAGGAGCGGGCCATCGAACCATTTCCGGATCGAGGAGATCAGCGCGAAGGGCGAAAGCCGGCCTGCGTGGCCGCCGGCGCCCCAGGCGACGGCGATCAGCCCGTCCGCGCCTTTCTCGATCGCCTTGCGCGCGAACTTGTCGTTGATCACGTCATGGAGCGTCAGGCCGCCACAGGAATGCATCGCCTGGTTGATCTCCTCGCGCGCGCCGAGCGAAGTGATGGTGATCGGCGCCTTGTACTTCACGCACATCTCCACATCGTGCATCAGCCGGTCGTTCGACCGATGCACGATCTGGTTCACCGCGAAGGGCGCGGCCGGGTTGTCGGGATTGGCCTGATTGTGTCGGTCCAGCTCCTCTGTGATCTCTTTCAGCCATTCCTCAAGTTGCTCCGCCGGGCGGGCGTTCAGGGCCGGCATCGAGCCGACGATCCCGGCCTTGCACTGGGCGATCACCAGTTTCGGATGCGAAATGATGAAAAGTGGCGCGCCTACGACGGGTATGCGGAGGCCTTGAAGCTGTTTCGGCAATGCCATGATTGTTCCTTGGTTTCAGTCTTGTGCGGCGGGCGCCCTGTCGGCGATCGGCGGGGCGGCCAGGCGGGATCCTCATTTTTCCGCGAAGCTACGCCATAGCCACGGCGCGCCGAAAGGGTTTTCGCGATATGACGTGGCGTCCGCGATGGAACGACGGGCGGCGCTCGGATAGGCTGGGCGCAAAAGGGAGACAAGCATGCGTATCTCTGGGCGGGTGATCCGGATCGCGGCGATGACGCTCGCCATCGGCCTGAATGCGGCGGGCGCCAAGGCCGAAACGGCCAAGCAGCTTTTCGGCGCGCGTCCGGCGCCTGCATCCGCCCTGCCGCCGGCCCCGCTCGGCTCCTACGCCAAGGGCTGTCTCGCCGGCGGGGTGAAGTTGGCCGAAACCGGGCCTTCGTGGCAGGCGATGCGGCTGGACCGCAACCGGAACTGGGGGCACCCGGCGCTGGTCTCTTTCGTTGGGCGGCTTGGCGGCGCGGCGAAGGCCATCGGCTGGAATGGTGTTCTCGTGGGGGATCTCAGCCAGCCGCGCGGCGGGCCGATGACCTCGGGGCACGCTTCACACCAGATCGGCCTCGACGCCGATATCTGGATGCGGCCGGGATATGCGCGTGAGCTGAGCCGCGCGGAGCGCCAGAGCATCGGCACGTTTTCCGTGGTCGCAGCTGACCGGCGGAACCTTAACGACAGCTGGACCGCCGGCCATGCGCAACTGTTGCGCGCGGCGGCGGAGGATCCGGCGGTGGCGCGGATATTCGTCAACGCCGCGATCAAGGCGCGGCTGTGCCGCGACGCCGGGGTGGAGCGGGACTGGCTTGCGAAGATTCGCCCCTGGTGGGGTCATGATTCGCATTTCCATGTCCGGCTTTCTTGCCCGCCAGGCGCGGAGGGCTGTGAAAACCAGGCGCCGCCTGCGGCGGGAGATGGCTGCGACGCCAGCCTCGACTGGTGGTTCTCGGACGAGGCGCTCCACCCCAAACCGGACCCGAATGCGCCGCCGCCCAAGCCCAGGCGCGAGCTCGCGCTGGCTGATCTGCCCGCCGCCTGCGCCGCCGTGCTGGCGGCTGAATGATCCGACTCCTGCTGGCCGGGGTGCTTTGCGCCGTTTCCCTGACTGGGTCGGCAGCCGAAGACGGGTTCTCCTCCCCTCTGCCGGCCGCGACGCGCCCGATGCGTTTCGAGGCGCCGCCGGGCGGGCCGCTGGCGTTTCGCGGCGCGGTTTCGGTGCGCCCGCCCTTCGCCGCGTTCGGCGGTCTTTCCGGATTGGCCATGGAGACGCCGGATACCGCGATCGGGGTTTCCGACAAGGGACGCTGGCTTCGCCTGAAGCTGAGAATCGAGGGCGGGCGTCTCCGCGGTGTCGAGGAGGCGTCGGAGGCGCCGCTGCTCGATCTTTCCGGCCGGCCGTGGCCGAGCGGTGGCCGCGACGCTGAAGGAGTGGCGCGGGACGAAGCGTCCGGCCGGCTTTGGGTTTCGTTTGAGGGCTGGCACCGATTGCAGGCCTATGACGCGCCGGGCGGGCCATCGGCGGCGATTCTGGAGGCGCCGGAATGGGCAGGTTTTTCAGAGAATGGCGGTCTGGAGGCGCTTGCGCTGGCGCCGGACGGCGCGCTCTGGGCGATACGCGAGGCGGCGGCGGGCGATGAGTTTCCCATCTGGGTCGGCGGCGCTGCGGGGTGGAGCCGCAAACACCTGCCCCGGCGCGGCCCGTTCCGCCCCACAGATGCTGATTTCGGGCCCGATGGCTGGCTCTATGTGTCAGAGCGGGCGTTTTCGTTCATAGGCGGGTTTCGTTTCCGGCTCCGGCGGTTTCGCTGGGGAGACGGCGCGGCGCCGGTGGCGGAGGAGGAAGTGCTGAGTTTCGGCGTCGAGAGTTATATCGACAATATCGAAGCGGTGACGATCTGGCGGCGGGACGACCGCACCTATCTTCTGATCGCGTCGGACGACAATTTCTTTCTGCTCCAGCATACGGTTCTGGCGATGTATGAGGTGCGCGGCTAGCCGCTCAAGACACGCGGCAGCCAGAGCGCGAGCGCCGGAAAGGCGATGAGGATCGCAACGCGGATGAGTTCCGCGCCGAAGAACGGCGCGACGCCCTTGAACGTCTCGATCATCGGAATGTCTTTCGCCATCGCCGAAATAACAAAAACATTCATGCCGACCGGCGGCGTGATCAATCCCAGCTCCACCACCACAAGGGCGAGAATGCCGAACCAGACCTTCAGCTCCTCCGTGCTCATGCCGAAGCCGGCGCCCTCCGCCCCCTGATAGGCGCCGCCATTGATCTCCATCAGCACCGGCCAGAAGAACGGAATGATCAGGAGGATCATCGAAAGGCTGTCCATGAGGCAGCCGAGCAGGATGAGCGCGACCAGAAGCAGGATCATCACCGTCATCGGCGTCATGCCCGAATTCAGGATCCACTCCGCGGTCGCCTGAGGCAGCCCGATGCGCGACATGAATATCTTCATCAGCTCCGCGCCTAGCAGGATGAGATAGATCATGCCGGTCGTGCCGGCCGTCTCCTTCAGTGCGTCGCGGAGCGCCGCCAGCCCGATCTCCCGCCGCGCGATCCCGTAGATCCAGACGAGAAACACCCCGATCGCCGCCGCCGGGGTCGGGTTGTAGAACCCGCCATAAATGCCGCCGAGCACGATCCCGAAAATAACGACGACCGGCAGCACGCCATAGGTCGCCGCCACGAATTCCGCCCGGTCGGCCGCGCCGCCCTTGGGTCCCGCTTCCGGGCGGATGGCGACATAGATCGCGATGGTCAGCATGAAGAGCAGCACAGCCAAAAGGCCCGGCAAAAGCGCGGCCGCGAACATCGTGACGATATTCGCTTCGACAATGATGGCGTAGATCACGAGGACGACCGAAGGCGGAATGAGAATGCCCAGAACGCCCCCCGCCGCCAGCGAGCCGGTGGCGAGCGCGCCTGAATAATTGTAGCGCTTCAGTTCCGGCAGCGCGACCTTGCCCATGGTGGAGGCGGTGGCGAGCGACGATCCGCAGACCGCGCCGAACCCCGCGCAGCCCGCGATCGCCGCCATCGCGGTGCCGCCCCGCATCCAGCCGAGCCAGGCGTTCGCCGCCCGGAACAGCGCCTGGCTCAGCCCTGCTTTCGACGCCAGCGCGCCCATCAGCACGAACATCGGCACGACCGAAAGGTCGTAGATCGAGAACTGGCCATAGGCGAGCGTCTTGAGCTGGCTCAGCATCAGCGCCGGCCCGTTGATCAGCGCGACGCCGATCCCGCCGACAAGGATCATCGCATAGGCGATCGGCATCCTGACCACGATCAGGCCGACAAGGACGACCAGCGCCCCGACGCCGAGGGGAAGCGACTCCATCACGCCCCGACCCCCCCGCCTTCAGCCGTCTCGCGGCCGGCTTCGGCGATGGATATCGCCGCCGCGACCAGCAAGAGCGCCAGCGAAATCAGGATCGGGACGAAGGCGGTCCAGACCGGAAATTGCAGGATGGTGGTGACATAGCCGTATTCGCGCTGGCTCTCCATCCCGCCCCACATCGTCCAGAGGAGGAGCGCCGCGAACAGGAACGCGACGAGAGACGCCGCCAGTTTGAAGATCGCGATCCAGCGGCGCGACGCGCCCGCAGTGAAGATGTCCGCCGTCACGTTCGAATCCGTGAGCTGGCAATAGGGCAGAAATGCGAAGGCGGCGACAGCGACGCCGATCTCCGTCATCTCGAAATCGCCCGGAAACGGAACCCAGACGACGGCCCCGACAACCGAGCCGACATTCATCAGGACGACCAGAAGCAGGAGCGCCCCACCAAGGAGCGCCCATGCGTGAATGGCCCGTTCCGCCACGCCGCCGAGACCGGCGCGGCGAGGGCGCGTGTCTTCGTTCACTTCGAAGCGTGCTTCGCGATCAGCTCGTTCGCCTGTGCGACAAGGCCGGCCCCATCGATGCCGGAGGCGGAGACTTCCTCGATCCAGCGGTCCACCACCGGCGCGAGCATCTCATCGAAGGCCGCGGTTTCTTCGGCGGTCAGGGTGATATGCTCATTACCGGCATCGGTCGCGACCTTGATGCCGCTGTCGTCTGAATCGCGCCAGTATTCGCCGACCTTGCCCCACCAGTCGGCGCCGGAAGCGTCCTTGAACGCCTTCTTGATGTCGTCAGGCAACGCGTCCCAGCGCGCCTTGTTCATCGACACCTGGAAGGTTGTGTTGCCGAAGCGGGTCTTCTCGAACCCCTCGATCTGATACTTGGTCTGCTCCTGGATCTTCAGAGGCGCGATGATCTCCCATGGGATCAGCGCGCCGTCCACGACGCCCTTCTGCAGCGCCTGCGGCAGCTCCGGCACCGGCATGCCGACCGGGATCGCGCCCAGCGCCTCGATCACCCAGGCGCCGGTGCGCCCGGGGATGCGCAACTTCTTGTCCGCGAGATCGGCCGGCGTGTGGACGGGCGTATCGCGCATGTGGATCGCCTGGCCGGCGTGGACATGCAGGAACATCACCTCGACGCCGCCATATTCCTGGCGAAGCTCGCTTTCGAACATGTCGTACATGGCGAGGTTCGTCGCCACCGGGTCGTTCGTATAGACCAGCGGCAGTTCCATCACTTCGGTGCGCGGGAAGAGGCCGGGCGTATAGCCGTTGACGGTCCAGACCAGATCGACGACGCCGTCGCGGACCTGGTTGATCAGCTCCGGCGGGCGTCCGCCGAGCGTCATGGCGGGATAGATTTCTATCTTGACCCTGCCGCCCGAGTTTTCCTCAACCTGTTTCGCCCATGGCTCAAGCATGTTGGTCTGCGCCGGGGCCTTCGCGCTCAGGAAGTGGTGCAGCTTGAACGTATAATCCTCGGCCGCCGCCGCGCCGGCGCCGAGCAGCGACAGGATCGCCGCCGCCGCCGCAGTCTTTAGAGATGAATGCATGGTCATTTCCTCCAACCCTGTTGTTTGTGCGCCCGGCTTGTCGTTTCGTCGCGTCGACGCATGCCCCAGGATTCGTTTTGCGCCCCGGACTATCGACGCAGTATGTGTTTGAATTCGACCGGCGCAAGCCGCGTTTGCGGCGGTTTCCTTCATCCGGCGGGAGGGGGCAAGCCGTCAGGCGCAAAAAAAACCGGCCGGGGCGCGCCGCCCGGCCGGGTCGAGTGAGGCGGAGAGGCTGGGTTCAGGCTTTCAGAGACACGCCGACGAAGACCCGGGCTCCCTGCCGTTGCACGAGGAGAAGCGCGGCGCTGGTCTCGGTGTCCTTGACCGCCGCGTCCAGATCGCCCGGCGAGGCGACGCTGCGGTCTCCGACCTTCTCGATCAGGTCGCCGACCCGGAGCCCGGCTTCCGCGGCCGGGCCATCGGCCTTCAGATCAGAGACAAGAGCGCCGGCGCTGTCGGAGGCGAGACCGAGGCGATCACGGGTCTCCGGAGTCAGCGCGGTGAAGGTCGCGCCAAGGCGTTCCGAAGCCACTCCGGAGGCTGGGGCGATGTTGTCCGCGGCGGCCTGCTTCGCATTGGCGAGGGTGCCGATCTTGACCTCAAGGCTCTTCTTCGAGCCACCGCGCAGGATCTCGACCGCCACAGTGCGGTCCGCCTGCACCGCCGCGACGAGGCGCGGCAGGTCATGGCTGGTCTCGACAGCATGGCCGTTGAAGCTGAGGATGACATCGCCCTCCGCCAGAACGCCTTGCGCCGGGGCCCCGTCCATCACCTGCGCGACGAGGGCGCCATGTGGCTCATCCATGCCGAGCGCGGCGCCGATTTCGCGCGTCACGTTCTGGATCGAGACGCCGAGCCAGCCGCGATCGACCTTGCCGTCCGCCTTGAGGTCGGCGACCACCAGTTTGACTGTGTTGGAGGGGATTGCGAAGCCGACCCCGACCGAGCCGCCTGAAGGCGAGTAAATCGCCGCGTTCACGCCGATCACCTCACCGTCGAGGTTGAAAAGCGGGCCGCCGGAATTGCCGTGGTTGATCGCGGCGTCGGTCTGGATGAAATCAACGTAAGGCCCGGCCTGAATGTCGCGGCCCTTCGCGGAGATGATCCCGCGGGTGACGGTGCCGCCAAGGCCGAACGGGTTGCCGACCGCGACCACGTCGTCGCCGACGCGCATCGCGTCGCTGTCCCCGAGCGCAAGGAGCGGCAGGTCTTTCGCGGCGATCTTCAGGAGCGCGAGGTCGGTCTGTTCATCGGCGCCGACGACGGTGGCGTCGAATTCACGCTCATCCGACATCCGCACGCGCACCTTGCTCGCGTCCTTCACGACATGATTGTTGGTGACGATATAGCCGTCGCCTTCGACCACGAAACCGGAGCCGAGCGCTCGGGCGGGCGCGTCGCCCTCAGGGTCGGGCGCGCCCTTGGGCGGGCCGAAGCGTTTGAAGAATTCGCCGAAGGGCGAGCCGGGGGGGAAGGGGTTGGCGCCGGGGGCGAACTCGCGCCCGGCGACAGTTTGCGCGTCCTGCGTCGCCAACACGGTCACGACCGAGGGGCTGACCCTTTCGACCAGATCGGCGAGTTCGGAGGCGCCGGCGATCGGCGCCCAGAGCAGCGTCGCCGCCGTCAGCCCGGCGCAGGTGCCGCGGCCCAGCGCGTGGCGGCATGGTGTTCTTGCATGGTAGGTCATGTCGGTTCCTGTATCTTGTAGCCCGCCCTTCAAGCGAAGCGGAGCCTCGCCGCAAGATGGAGCCGCAAGCTCACAGGCGGCTTTCCGCCATCTTACTTTTTTGTAAGGCGGGAGCGCGGGCTCAGGGCGCTGCCGCCGGGGCCGGGGCCGGCGGAAACCTGACGGTGACGCGAAGGCCCGGCGCGTTGTCAGCGACCTCAAGCGTCGCCCGGTGGCGCTCTGCGATGGCGCGCACGAGCGCGAGGCCGAAACCCGCGCCGCTTTCGGCGCGCTCCTCGATCCGGGTGAAGGGCGCGACGATCTTGTCCATCATCGCGACGGGCACCCCGGGGCCGTCATCGCTGACTTCGATGACAGCCGGGCCCGCAGCCGAGCTGGCGCTGATGGTGACGCGCGTTCCCGCCGGGCAATGGCGGCTGGCGTTCTCGACCAGGTTGACCAGCATCTGCCAGAGCATCTTTTGATCACCGAGGATCATTGCGTCGCCCTCAGGCGGCGTGCGAAGCACAAGCGTCTGGCCGGCTGCTTCGAGCACCGGCTCATAGGTCTCCGCGATCTCGGCGGTCAGCGCCGCCGCGCCGATTATCGCGAAGCCCTCGTCGCCATTGGCGGCGGAGATGCGCGAGATGCGCAATATGGCGTCGAATGCGCCGCCGATCGCCTCCAGTTCCGCCTCCGCCCCGGCGAGCGCCCGCGCCCGCTCGGGGGGGTCGCCCGCCTCGCCGCCAGCGGATTGCACGAGATTATAGGCGCGGGTCAGCGGCGTGCGCAGGTCGTGCGCGATGGCGATGATGGTGTTCTTCGTGCTTTCGGTCAGGTCGGAAAGCCTGTCGAGATGCCGGTTGATCCTGACGGAAACCCGGTCGATCTGATCGTTGCTGGCGCCGACCGGCAGCCGTATGCGGCTGTCGCCGCGCGATACCGCGTCCAGCGTCAGCGCCATGCGGTCCAGCTTGCCGAAGACGTTGCGGCTGAGCAGGTAACCGATGAGCAGCGAAACGACGGTCACCGCCAGCCCGGCGAGCGCGAGGGCCCGGATCAGCGTCGCCGTCGTCGCCCTGACCGGCGCGAGGCTTCTGCCGACGACGATGGTCCGCCCTTCGAGCAGAACGACCTCCGCCTGATAGGCTTGCGGGCCTGTCCTGAGCGCCTGCCCCCGGTTCAACGTGCCCCAGCCGACGAAATCCGGCGCCAGGGGCAGGTCGCCAGCGAGCCGGTCGCCGCCTTTTGAAAAGAGGCCGACAACCTGCTGTTCGGGAATATTGGCGCGGGCGAGGCTTTCCATCACCCTCAGCAGCTCCTCCGGCCCCTGGTTGTGGAAAATCTCCTGAAAAAGAATGACCTCTTCCGCGATCTGGGCGCGGAGGTCCTGCGTCATCGAGGCGCGCACCGTACTGATGATCGCGGCCCCCGCGACGCCAAGCACGACCACGAACGCGGCGAGCGAAAGCGCCGCGGTCTGGAACGCGGCGCCGGAGAGGATGTTACCGTGGCGCATGGATGGAGTAGCCCGCATTGCGGGTCGTATGGATCAGGGGAATGGCGAAGGGTTTGTCGACCTTGGCGCGCAGTCGGCTCATATGCGTCTCCACGACCGAGGTCTTGGGGTCGAAATTGAAATCCCAGACCTGCTCCAGCAGCATGGTGCGGGTGACGATGCGCCCGGCGTTGCGCATCAGCGCCTCAAGGAGCGCGAATTCCTTCGCCTGAAGCTCGATCGGGGCGCCGGCGCGCGCCGCCTTGCGCGCCAGAAGGTCCAGCTCCAGATCGTGGACGACCAGCCGGGTCGTCTCGGCGCTGGTTTGCGGGCGCCGGCCGAGCGCGGCGGCGCGCGCCAGAAGTTCGGACGCATGGAACGGTTTCACGAGATAATCGTCGGCGCCCGCCGTCAGCCCCTCCACCCGGTCGTCTATATCGCCCATCGCGGTCAGAAACAGGACCGGCGTCTTTTTCCCCGCGGCGCGCAGCGCTTTCAGGACCGAGAGCCCGTCCATGCCCGGCATCATCCGGTCAAGGATCACCAGATCGCAATCATTGTAGAGGCAGAAGGAGAGCGCGTCGCGCCCGTCTGCGAAGCGTTCGACATTGTGCCCGGCCTCGGCCAGGCTTTTGCGGATGAATTCGGCCGAGTTGTCATCGTCTTCGGCGACGAGGATCTTCATGTCTTCACCTGAGCGTGGCGTGCGCCGCACGAAGCTAGCACTTTGCCGGCTCAGGTCCATCGTCGAGGGCGTCGGTCATCGGCCGATATGCGGCCAGCTTGTCGCGCAAGTCGAGCGAGAAGCCCTGTTCCAGCCCGCCGGAGCTCAGAGGAGAGCGCGCAAGAGCGCTTCCTTCCTGGGCCAGAGATGCTCCCGGTCGCAGCGCTCGATGATCGTGGCGCGGGCGGCCGCGCCCCTGCGGCGCATCGCGCTGCGATCGTCCAGCGCCTCCGCGATGCGCCGCGTCAGCGCCGCCTCGTCGTGAAGGCCGCAGAAAAGCCCCGTCTCCTCGGTCATGAACTCACGCACTGGCGCGCAATCGGACACGATGAGCGGGCAGCCGACCGCCATCGCCTCCAGCATCGACCAGGAGAGAACGAAATCCGCGGTGAGATACACATGCGCATTCGAGGCCTGAAGCGCCTTGACGTATTCATCGCGCGGCTGGAGGCCGATGAAATGCGTCCGGCCGAGGTCGATCTGGCCTTGCAACTCGTTCAGGAGCCGGGCTTTCCAGCTGTCGCCCTCGGGCAGTTTGGCGCCGTATGAGACACGGTCCTCGCCGCCGATCAGCGCGTGAAGGCCGGGCCGCGCCTTTTGAAGCGCGGCGAGGGCGCGCATGAATTGCGGGAAGCCGCGGTGCGGCTCCATCCCACGGGTCACGAAGGTCACGATCTCGGGCATTGCGGAAAGATCGAGGCCTGCGACCGCGCCCACTGGCGCGGCGGCCGGCGCGTGGAGGGCGCAGTCGATCCCGTCATGGATCACCGTCAACTGCGCGCGCAGCGCGGCAGGAAAGCGCGAGGCCTGATAGCTGGTCGGACAGATATTGAGCGCGGCGCCTTCCATATCCAGCAGAAACGGCGCGTTTCGCGCGCGCTGGCGAAGCTGGGCATGGGGGTCAGGCGTATGCGTCCCGAGGGAAAGGTCGTCAGGCGGCGGGTATTCATACCACCATTCGAGATAGGGGACGAACCGCGCTTGCGGCCAGAGGTCGCGCGCGAACATGCCGGGCCCCCAGCCGGAATGGGCCATCACGATGTCGGGCGCGTATCGCTTTTCGCGCGCATCGAGAAAGGCGCGGGCGGCGGCTTGCCCGGTGATGACCGCCTTTTCGAAATTGGCGGCGTAGGGGTGAACGCCCTGGGTCAACGCGCGATGGGTCTTGTAGCGCAGAAATCTTGGGTCGTCGGCTTTTCCGCCTGACCAGGCGGTGGCGAAGCGGACATCCCAGCCACGATTCTCCAGCCACGCACCGAATGCGCCGAACTGGGCCGGGAAGTTGTCATGCACGAAGAGGATTTTCATCCGGGGCCCCTTTTCCTCCGTGGAGAATATCCTCGCAGGCGTTCGCGGCAAGTTTACCGCAGCGATCGGGCCGACCGTGCCATGTTCGCCTGACAGATGAGGAGAACGCGATGCGGGCGATGATGGCGATAGCCGCGCTTACGATGGCGGGTCAGGCGATGGCGGGTCAGGCCAGGGCCGAGACGATCACAGTCACCGGCGAAGCGATCGACACCTGGTGCTATTTCTCGGGCGTCATGGGCGGCTCTGACGCGGTTCAGGGCAGCGCGCATCACACCTGCGCGCTCTGGTGCGCGGCGGGCGGCATTCCGGTCGGCCTGCTGGCGGAGGACGGAACCGTATACATGGTCCTCAAGATCGGCGCCGAGGATGCGACGAACGGCGGCGACATGCTGATGACCATCGCCAGCCACGAGATCACCGCGACAGGCGAGCATCACCTGCGCGACGGGGTCAATTACCTGATCGTCAACGAAGTGGTCGCGGATGCGGGAATCGTGAACCTCACGCATGAGGATTACGATGTCGTGCCCGATTTCGTGATCCCGAAGCCGAAGGAGTGAGAGTGATGCGGTTATTCATCGCGGCCGCGCTGGCGCTCGTCGCCGCGCCGGCGCTGGCGAACGATTTCTCCGAAGGTTCGGCGGCGAAGGAATGGGGCCTTTTGGGGGAGGAGAAGGCCCGATTCGAGGCGAAGGTCGTCGATCTCCTCTGTGAAGTGGGCGGCGACTGCCCGCCCGATTGCGGCGCCGGCGCGCGCCAGCTCGGGCTTTTGCGCAGCCCCGACGGCGCGCTGATCGTGCCGATGAAGAACGGCCAGCCGCTTTTCAACGGCGCGGCGGACGACCTTCAGCCCTGGTGTGGCAAGGATGTGGAGGTCGACGGAGTGCTGGTCGGCGACGAGGAGCAGACCCCGGTTAAGTTCTACATGGTGCAGTTCATTCGCGAGGCCGGCGCGGGGAAATGGTCGAAGGCGGATCGCTGGACCAAGGTCTGGGCCGAGCGAAATCCCGAGGCCGCGACGCAGGAGGGCCCGTGGTTCAGAAAGGACCCGCGAGTCGGCGCGAAGATCGCGGCGGACGGTTATCTCGGCCTCGGCGCCGAGATGGACGCAACCTTTATCGAGTACTATTTCCAATGAGGCCTGCGGTCGCCCTGTGCGCGGTTCTGCTCGCCGGGCCGGCGATGGCGCATGACGGGGAGACGCACGGGGGGCAGGCGGAAGCGCTGCGCCATCTTTCGGAAGCGCCGCTCGAGGGGGACGCGTCGCCCTTTTCAATCGAGCTCGGCGGGGCTTTCACCCTGACCGATCAGTGGGGCGCGCCCCGCGGGGAGGCGGATCCGGAGGGTTGGCTCCAGCTTTTCTTCTTCGGCTACGCCGAATGCCAGGCGATCTGCACCGTCGCCTTGCCCCGCATGGCCGAGATAGCTGAAATCGCCGCGGAGGCCGGACTGAAGGTGCGCCCGGTGCTGATCACCGTCGACCCAGCCCGCGACACGCCGGAAGCGATGCGCGCGCCGCTCGCCGGTCTTCACCCCGATATGGTCGGCCTGACCGGCTCGGAAGAGGAACTATCCGCCGTGCGCCGGCTTTTTCGCGTCGAGCGGAAGGTGGTTTTCGAGGATAGCGAATATGGCGAAGTTTTCGCCCATGGCTCATTCATCTACCTGATGGACGCGGAGGGGCGTCTGCTGACGCTGATCCCGCCGATCATCTCGCCGGCGCGCGGGGCTGAGATTGTCGCCCGCTACGCCGGCGCGGGCGGGTAGCGACGCTTGCATCCTGCGCCGATTCAACTTAGATCGCTCTCGCCCGCGCTAGGGGTGTAGCTCAGTTGGTAGAGCATCGGTCTCCAAAACCGAGGGTCGTGGGTTCGAGTCCCCCCGCCCCTGCCAGCGCAGGCGAGAAAGAAAGGCGAAGATATGGCGCGCACGAATCCCGCGCAGTTCATTCAGCAGGTCCGCGCCGAGGCGGCTAAGGTCGTCTGGCCGACCCGCAAGGAAACCGGTCTCACGACGGTCATGGTGTTCATCATGGCGGCGCTGGCGGCGGTGTTTTTTTTCATGGTGGATCAGGTGATCGCCCTCGGCATCGACCAGGTGCTGCGGCTCGGCGCTTGACTTGACTGTGGTCGGGGGCTAGTCCGCCTCGTTCCGGCAGAGTGAGGCGCGCGTCGATTCGAAAACGCGCGCCGTTTCAGTTTAACAGCAGCGCGACATCGCCAACGGGCCGATGGCGCGGATAAGGCGAAGCGGAGAGGCGGCGAAGAGAATGGCCAAACGCTGGTATGCCGTACACGTATTTTCGAATTTCGAAAAACGTGTGGCTGAGACGCTGCGCGAATCTGTGCCCCAACAGGGGCTCCAGGAGGAAATCGAGGAGATTTTCGTCCCGACCGAAGAGGTCATGGAGGTTCGTCGCGGCAAGAAAATGAAATCAGAGCGCCGGTTAATGCCGGGTTACGTTCTTGTGAAGATGGAAATGACTGATCGCGCCTATCTTCATATTATCGACACCAATCGCGTTACTGGTTTTCTCGGCCCGCAAGGCAAACCGAGCCCGATGCGTGATTCCGAGGTCAACCAGCTTCTGAACGTGGTGGAAGAAGGCGCGGAGCGGCCGCGGCCCAAGATCTCCTTCGAGGTCGGCGAGCAGGTCCGCGTCACCGATGGCCCCTTCGAGAGCTTCACCGGCATGGTCGAGCAGGTCGACGAGATCAGCGCCCGGCTCAAGGTCATGGTTTCGATCTTCGGCCGGCCGACGCCGGTCGAACTGGAATACGCTCAGGTCACCAAGCAGCTC
>JBBDTD010000171.1:0-18811 GCA_040904645.1 Paracoccaceae bacterium | reverse complement strand
CTCTGAGCGCACGTCGTGGGAGGCGAGGGGGGGCGCGCCCTCCGGACCGGACCACATAACCGAAGACGCCGGGGTCGCGACCTCGCGCGGCAAGGAACAGGAGGCCTGAATGGCCAAGAAGAAAATGGGCGTGATCAAGCTCCAGGTGCCGGCGGGCAAGGCGAATCCTTCGCCGCCCATCGGCCCGGCGCTCGGTCAGCGCGGCATCAACATCATGGAATTCTGCAAGGCGTTCAACGCCAAGACGCAGGAGATGGAGCAGGGCTCTCCGTGCCCGACGATCATCACCTACTATCAGGACAAGTCCTTCACGATGGAGATCAAGACGCCGCCCGCGTCGTTTCTCCTGAAAAAAGCCGCGAAGCTGAAATCCGGATCCAAGCTTCCCGGCCGCTCCGTTTCCGGCACCGTGACGGTCAAGCAGGTTCGTGAGATCGCCGAAGCGAAGATGGTCGACCTGAACGCGAACGACGTTGAGCAGGCGATGAAGATCGTTGTCGGGTCCGCCCGCTCGATGGGTATCGAGGTTAAGGGGTAAGATCATGGCGAAGATGGGAAAACGTGTAAAAGCCGCACGCGCCGCCTTTGAGGGCAAGGCCAATCTGCCGCTTGCGCAGGCCGTGGCGCTGGTCAAGGCGAATGCGACCGCGAAATTCGACGAAACGGTCGAGATCGCGCTCAATCTCGGCGTCGACCCCCGCCATGCGGACCAGATGGTCCGCGGCACGGTCACGCTGCCCGCCGGCACCGGCAAGAACGTCCGCGTCGCGGTGTTCGCACGCGGCGCGAAGGCTGATGAGGCGCTGGCCGCCGGGGCCGACATCGTCGGCGCGGAAGACCTGATGGAGACGATTCAGGGCGGCAAGATCGAGTTCGATCGCTGCATCGCCACGCCGGACATGATGCCGGTCGTCGGACGGCTCGGCAAGGTGCTCGGCCCCCGCAACCTGATGCCGAACCCGAAGGTCGGCACGGTGACGATGGATGTCGCCGAAGCGGTGAAAGCCGCCAAGGGCGGTCAGGTGCAGTTCAAGGTCGAGAAGGCCGGCGTGATCCAGGCCGGCATCGGCAAGGCCAGCTTCGATCAGGACAGCCTGTTGGCCAACGCCAAGGCTTTCGTCGAGGCCGTGACCCGCGCCAAGCCGACCGGCGCCAAGGGCACCTATATGAAGCAGATCTCGCTCAGCTCCTCCATGGGGCCGGGCGTGACGGTGGACGTGGCTGACGCCAACGCCCAGTAAAGGTTTCCGCCGGGTTCGCCCGGCGGGAAAGGGGGCGTCGCCCAGGCGGCGTTCCTCCGGTCCGAGACGGTGGGCGGGGGTAAAACCCGTTAAGGCCCGCCATAGACGGGAAACGCAGGATCAGCCGCCCAAAAGCGGCGATTTTGGCTGACCCGGGACGGGAAAGGACGCGGGTGGGCGGTGATACGTCCATCTGAACCTGAGCCGGCGGAAAGGGGCGACCCGGACCGCCTGAACCTTGGAGTTGACTGTGGATAGAGCCCAGAAAGAAGCGGTGGTCGAGGAACTCGGCCAGATCTTCACTGACTCTGGCGCCGTCGTGGTGTCTCACTACGTCGGGCTCTCGGTCGCTGAGATGTCGGACTACCGGGCGCGCATGCGCGCCGCCGGTGCGTCGGTCCGCGTCGCCAAGAACAGGCTCGCCAAGATCGCCCTGGAGGGCACGCCGTGCGAAGGTATGAAAGACCTTCTCACGGGCCAGACGGTGTTCGGCTATGCCGAAGATCCCGTTTCGGCGGCGAAAGTCACCGAAGCTTTCGCCAAGGACAACGCCAAACTCGTTGTCCTCGGCGGCGCGATGGGATCGACCATTCTGGATGCGGCCGGCGTGAAAGCGCTTTCCGCCATGCCTTCGCGCGAGGAAGTGCTGTCGTCGATCGTGGGATGTCTCATCTCGCCGGCCGCAAACCTCGCAGGCGCCATTGGCGCGCCGGCCTCGAACATCGCCAGCATTCTGACGACGCTGAGCGAACGAGAGGCCGCCTGACCTTGCAGCAATCGGGAGACGCGGCGCGAATGCGCCGTCGTTGGACCCACGAAATCAAGCGAATGGAAGAGAGCAATGGCTGATCTTAAGAAACTTGCTGAAGAGCTCGTTGGCCTCACCCTCATCGAGGCGGTCGAGCTGAAGAATATCCTCAAGGATGAGTACGGCATCGAGCCGGCCGCCGGCGGCGCCATGATGATGGCCGGTCCCGCTGCGGGCCCTGCCGAGGCTGTCGAGGAGCAGACTGAATTTGACGTCATCCTGAAGTCGGCTGGCGACAAGAAGATCAACGTGATCAAGGAAGTCCGCGCCATCACCGGGCTCGGCCTCAAGGAAGCCAAGGATCTGGTCGAAGCCGGCGGCAAGGCCGTCAAGGAAGGCGCGTCCAAGTCCGAAGCCGAAGAGATCAAGAAGAAGCTCGAAGAGGCTGGCGCCGAAGTCGAGCTCAAGTGATCTGCTGACCGCTGGCGCCATCCCGGCGCCCGGCGGTCATATGCGAAGCGGCTGGACCCGGAGATATCCGGGTCCAGCCCGCGTCGTCTCAGGCCCTCCCGCCTGGAAACGGGAGGAGGGCCTCGGAAGACGCGGTGATCCGGGACGCCGGCTTGGGTAGTCGGCTTGTATGGGACCACCCCGACTTACGGGACGCTGCCTCGCCGTTTTCCCACCGGCGAGAAGCGGGCGAAAGACCGAGGACTGAAATGGCTCAGACGCATTCCGGACGTAAGCGTATCCGCAAATTTTTTGGCAAGATCCGCGAAGTCGCGAAGATGCCGAATCTGATCGAGGTGCAGAAAAGCTCTTACGATCTGTTCCTGAAATCCGGCGACGCGCCGCAACCGACCGATGGCGACGGGATTCAGGGCGTTTTCCAGTCGGTTTTTCCGATCAGGGATTTTAATGAAACGGCCGTGCTGGAGTTCGTGAAATACGAGCTTGAAGCGCCGAAATACGATGTCGAGGAATGCCAGCAGCGCGACATGACCTACGCCGCGCCGCTGAAGGTGACGCTGCGCCTGATCGTGTTCGAAGTTGACGAGGACACCGGCGCGAAGTCGATCAAGGACATCAAGGAGCAGGACGTCTTCATGGGCGACCTGCCGCTGATGACCGAGAACGGCACTTTTGTCGTGAACGGCACCGAGCGGGTGATCGTCAGCCAGATGCACCGCTCGCCCGGCGTTTTCTTCGATCATGACAAGGGCAAGACCCATTCGTCGGGCAAGCTGCTCTTCGCCTCGCGCGTCATTCCCTATCGCGGCTCCTGGCTCGATTTCGAGTTCGACGCGAAGGACAATGTCTTCGTCCGCATCGACCGTCGCCGGAAGCTGCCGGTCACGACCCTGCTCTATTCGCTGGGCATGGATCAGCAGACAATCTGCGACACGTTCTACGCCAGAGTCGATTATGCGAAGGTTGGCGACGGCTGGGCCGCGCCGCTGGACGCCGATCGTCTGCGCGGCGCCAAGCCGGCCTTTGATCTGATCGACGCAAAGACCGGCGAAGTCATCGCCGAGGCCGGCGTCAAGCTGACGCCGCGCAAGCTGAACAAGCTGGCCGAAGATGGCGTCACCAGCTACCTCGCGCCTTTCGAGGCGATCCTCGGGCGCTTCGCCGCCGAGGACATGATCAACGAAAGCACCGGCGAGATCTGGGTCGAGGCGGGCGACGAGCTGACCTGGGAACTCGACAAGGACGGCGAGCCTTCGGGAGGCACGCTGAAGACCCTGCTCGACAACGGCATCGAGACGATCCCGACGCTGGATATCGATAACGTCAACGTCGGCCCGTATATCCGCAACACGATGGCGCTCGACAAGAATCTCAGCCGTGAGACCGCGCTTCTGGATATCTATCGCGTGATGCGGCCGGGTGAGCCGCCGACGCTGGAAGCGGCGGATTCGCTCTTCTCGTCGCTGTTCTACGATTCCGAGCGTTACGATCTGTCGGCCGTCGGCCGCGTCAAGATGAACATGCGCCTGCAACTTGATGTCGAGGACACGGTCCGCACGCTCCGTCCCGAAGACATGGTCGAGGTGATCAAGGCGCTGGTCGATCTGCGCGACGGCAGAGGCGAGGTGGACGATATCGACCATCTCGGCAACCGCCGCGTGCGTTCCGTCGGCGAGCTGATGGAAAACCAGTACCGCGTCGGCCTTCTGCGCATGGAGCGGGCGATCAAGGAGCGCATGAGCTCGGTCGAAATCGACACCGTGATGCCGCAGGACCTGATCAACGCCAAGCCGGCGGCGGCGGCGGTGAAGGAGTTCTTCGGCTCCTCGCAGCTTTCGCAGTTCATGGACCAGACCAACCCGCTTTCCGAGGTGACGCATAAGCGCCGCCTTTCCGCGCTCGGGCCGGGCGGCCTGACGCGCGAGCGGGCGGGTTTCGAGGTTCGTGACGTTCACCCGACGCATTACGGCCGCATGTGCCCGATCGAGACGCCGGAGGGGCCGAATATCGGCCTCATCAACTCACTCGCCTCCTTCGCGCGGGTGAACAAGTACGGCTTCATCGAGACGCCTTATCGCACGGTGCGCGACGGCAAGGTGACGGATGAGGTCAACTACATCTCCGCCACCGAGGAGATGCGCTACACTGTGGCGCAGGCCAACGCGCAGCTTACCGAGAACGGCGAGTTCGTGAACGAGCTCGTCTCCACCCGCAAGAGCGGCGACTATCAGCTGAGCCCGCGTGAAAGCGTCGATCTGATCGATGTCAGCCCGAAACAGCTCGTCTCCGTCGCGGCCTCGCTGATCCCGTTCCTTGAGAACGACGACGCGAACCGCGCGCTGATGGGCTCGAACATGCAGCGCCAGGCGGTGCCGCTCCTGCGGGCCGAGGCGCCCTTCATCGGCACCGGCATGGAAGAGGTCGTGGCCCGCGATTCCGGCGCCGCGATCACCGCGCGGCGCGGCGGCGTGATCGACCAGGTCGACGCGATGCGCATCGTCGTGCGCGTCACCGACGATATCGATGCGGGCGATCCCGGCGTCGATCTCTACCGGCTGCGCAAGTTCCAGCGCTCGAACCAGAACACCTGCATCAACCAGCGTCCGCTGGTGAAGGTGGGCGATCGGGTCAAGGCCGGCGACGTGATCGCGGACGGCCCGTCCACCGATCTCGGCGAGCTGGCGCTCGGCAAGAACGTGCTCGTCGCGTTCATGCCCTGGAACGGCTACAACTACGAGGACTCCATCCTCATCTCCGAGCGGATCGTGAAGGACGACGTATTCACTTCGATCCATATCGAAGAATACGAGGTGATGGCCCGCGACACCAAGCTCGGGCCGGAGGAGATCACGCGCGACATCCCGAACGTCGGCGAGGAACAGCTCCGCAATCTCGACGAGGCGGGCATCGTCTATATCGGCGCTGAAGTCGGGCCGAGCGACATTCTCGTCGGCAAGATCACGCCGAAGGGCGAAAGCCCGATGACGCCGGAGGAAAAGCTCCTCCGCGCCATTTTCGGCGAGAAGGCCTCCGATGTGCGCGACACCTCGCTGAAGATGCCTCCGGGTGATTTCGGCACCATCGTCGAGGTCCGGGTATTCAACCGGCACGGCGTGGACAAGGACGAACGCGCCATGCAGATCGAGGGGGAGGAGATCGAACGCCTCGCCCGCGACCGTGACGACGAGGTCACGATTCTTGACCGCAACACCTACGCGCGGCTTCGCGACATGCTGCTCGGCAAGAAATGCGTGAAGGGGCCGAAGGGCGTGCGCGCCGGCGATCTCATCACCGAAGAGATGCTGGACGGCGCACTCTCCCGCGGGCTCTGGTGGCAGCTCGTGTTGCCGGAAGAGGCTGATCAGAAGGTGCTCGAGTCGCTCAACCAGCAGTATGACGCGCAACGCCGCGCCCTCGAAGCGCGCTTCGAGGACAAGGTGGAGAAGGTGCGCCGCGGCGACGATCTGCCGCCGGGCGTGATGAAGATGGTCAAGGTCTTCGTCGCAGTGAAGCGCAAGCTTCAGCCGGGCGACAAGATGGCCGGCCGCCACGGCAACAAGGGCGTCATCTCCAAGGTGGTGCCGGAAGAGGACATGCCGTTCCTCGCCGACGGCACTCCGGTCGATATCGTGCTCAATCCGCTCGGCGTGCCGAGCCGGATGAATGTCGGGCAGATCCTCGAGACCCATATGGGCTGGGCGGCCTCCGGCCTCGGCCGGGCCATCGGCTCCGCGCTCGACGGGTTCAAGCGGGATGGCGACATCGCGCCGGTGAAGCAGGCCATGACCGTCGCCTACGGCGCCGACATCCTGGCCGAAGCCACCGCCGACATGACCGAATCGGAGTTCCTCGAGGCGGCGGAAAACGTGCGCCGCGGCGTGCCGATCGCCACCCCGGTCTTCGACGGCGCGAAGGAGGCGGATGTGAACGAGCATCTCATCGCCGCCGGCTTCGATCAGTCGGGCCAGTCGACGCTCTATGACGGACGGACGGGCGACGCTTTCTCCCGTCAGGTGACGGTCGGCTACAAGTATATCCTGAAGCTGCACCATCTCGTGGACGACAAGATCCACGCCCGCTCCACTGGCCCCTACAGCCTCGTGACCCAGCAGCCGCTGGGCGGCAAGGCGCAGTTTGGCGGCCAGCGCTTCGGCGAAATGGAGGTCTGGGCGCTGGAAGCCTACGGCGCCGCCTACACCTTGCAGGAAATCCTGACGGTGAAGTCGGACGACGTCGCGGGCCGCACCAAGGTCTATGAAAGCATCGTCAAGGGCGAGGACAATTTCGAAGCCGGCGTGCCGGAATCGTTCAACGTCCTCGTCAAGGAAATCCGGTCGCTCGGCCTTAATGTCGAGCTGCTGAATTCGGAAGCGGAGTGAACCAGATGAACGAGATCAGTAACATCTTCACTCAGGGTCATACCCCTGCCGCGACATTCGACGAGATCCGCATCGGGCTCGCCAGCCCGGAGCGGATTCTCTCCTGGTCCTATGGCGAGATCAAGAAGCCGGAAACGATCAACTACCGGACCTTCAAGCCCGAGCGGGACGGGCTTTTCTGCGCCCGCATCTTCGGGCCGATCAAGGATTACGAGTGCCTCTGCGGCAAGTACAAGCGGATGAAGTACCGCGGCGTCACCTGCGAGAAATGCGGCGTCGAGGTGACCTTGCAGAAGGTCCGCCGCGAGCGGATGGGCCATATCGAACTGGCCTCGCCCGTCGCGCATATCTGGTTCCTGAAATCGCTCCCGTCCCGCATCGGCCTGATGCTGGACATGACGCTGCGCGATCTGGAGCGAGTGCTCTATTTCGAACAGTATGTCGTGATGGAGCCGGGCCTGACCGACCTGACCGCCGGCCAGCTGCTGACGGAGGAAGAATTCCTCGACGCGCAGGACAGCTTCGGCGAGGACAGCTTCACCTGCGGCATCGGCGCGGAAGCCGTGCGCGAGATGCTGGCGGCGATCGACCTTCAGCAGCTTCGCGACCAGCTCCGTGAGGATCTCTCGGAAGCCACGGGCGAGCTGAAGCCGAAGAAGATCATCAAGCGGCTGAAACTGGTGGAGAGCTTCCTCGATTCCGGCAACCGCCCGGAATGGATGGTGCTGACCGTGGTTCCGGTCATCCCGCCCGAGCTGCGCCCGCTGGTGCCGTTGGACGGCGGCCGTTTCGCGACCTCCGACCTCAACGATCTCTATCGCCGGGTCATCAACCGGAACAACCGGCTGAAGCGGCTGATCGAGCTGCGCGCGCCGGACATCATCATCCGTAACGAAAAACGTATGTTGCAGGAATCGGTCGACGCGCTCTTTGATAACGGCCGCCGCGGCCGGGTCATCACCGGCGCCAACAAGCGGCCGCTGAAATCGCTCTCGGACATGCTGAAGGGCAAGCAGGGCCGCTTCCGGCAGAACCTCCTCGGCAAGCGGGTCGATTTCTCCGGCCGTTCGGTCATCGTGACGGGGCCGGAACTGAAGCTGCATCAGTGCGGCTTGCCGAAGAAGATGGCGCTGGAACTCTTCAAGCCCTTCATCTACGCCAAGCTCGACGCGCAGGGTTATTCCTCGACCGTCAAGCAGTCGAAAAAGCTGGTCGAGAAAGAGCGCCCGGAGGTCTGGGATATCCTCGATGAGGTGATCCGCGAGCATCCGGTGCTTCTGAACCGCGCGCCGACGCTTCACCGCCTTGGCATCCAGGCGTTCGAGCCGGTGCTGATCGAGGGCAAGGCGATCCAGCTGCATCCGCTGGTCTGCTCTGCGTTCAACGCCGATTTCGACGGCGACCAGATGGCCGTGCACGTCCCGCTGAGCCTTGAGGCCCAGCTCGAGGCGCGCGTTCTGATGATGTCGACGAACAACGTCCTCAGCCCGGCGAATGGCAAGCCGATCATCGTGCCGTCGCAGGACATGGTCCTCGGCCTCTATTATCTCAGCCTCGAAAAGGCGAATGAGCCGGGCGAAGGCATGATGTTCGCGGACATGGCCGAGATCGAGCACGCGCTCTATCAGGGTATCATCACGCTGCATTCCAAGATAACCACCCGCCGCGACACCGTTGACGTCGACGGGGATCCGGTGCGTGAGCGGCTTGAGACGACCGCGGGCCGGATGAAGATCGGCGCGCTGTTGCCGAAGAACGCCGCCGTGCCGTTCTCCGTCATCAACCGCATCCTCCGCAAGAAAGAGGTCGGCGAGGTCATTGACGAGGTCTACCGCCACTGCGGGCAGAAGGACTCGGTGATCTTCTGCGACCAGATCATGACCCTCGGCTTCACCGAGGCGTTCAAGGCCGGCATCTCCTTCGGCAAGGACGACATGGTCATCCCCGACACGAAGTGGGCCATCGTCAACGAAACCCGCGACGCGGTGAAGGATTTCGAGCAGCAATATCTCGACGGCCTCATCACGCAGGGTGAGAAGTACAACAAGGTCGTCGACGCCTGGTCGAAATGCACCGACAAGGTCGCCGAAGCGATGATGGTGGAAATTTCCTCCGTAAAGGTTGACGAGAACGGCCGCACGAAAGAGCCGAACTCTGTCTACATGATGTCCCATTCCGGGGCGCGCGGCTCGCCGACGCAGATGCGCCAGCTCGCCGCCATGCGCGGCCTGATGGCCAAGCCCTCGGGAGAGATCATCGAGACGCCGATCGTCTCCAACTTCAAGGAAGGCCTGACCGTGCTGGAGTATTTCAACTCCACTCACGGCGCGCGCAAGGGGCTTGCGGATACGGCGCTCAAGACCGCGAACTCCGGCTACCTCACCCGTCGACTGGTCGACGTGGCGCAGGACTGCATCATCAAGCTGGAGGAATGCGGAACCGAGAACGGCATCACGCTCGAAGCCGTGGTGAGCGGCGGCGAGGTCGTCTCGCCGTTGTCTGAGCGGGTTCTGGGCCGGATTCCGGCCGAGGATGTGCTCAACCCGATGGATGAAAGCGTGCTGGTCGCCCGCGGTGAGATGATCGACGAGAAGACCTCGATCCGCATCGACGAGCTTCAGGTTCCGTCGATCAAGATCCGCTCGCCGCTGACCTGCGAGGCCGAGGACGGCATCTGCGCCAACTGCTACGGGCGCGATCTCGCCCGCGGCACGCGGGTGAATATCGGCGAGGCGGTGGGCATCATCGCCGCCCAGTCGATCGGCGAGCCGGGCACGCAGCTGACGATGCGGACCTTCCACATCGGCGGCGCCGCCAGCGTGAACGACCAGTCCTTCGTCGAGGCGGCGCAGGAGGGGCGGCTTGAAATCCGTAACCCCGCGCTCATCACCAACTCCGACGGCGGCATCATCGCCACGTCCCGCAATGTCCAGCTCGTCATCATCGACGACAACGGCCGTGAGCGGGCGACGCACAAGCTGGCCTATGGCTCGCGTCTGCTTGTCGCCGAGGGCGATCGGATCGAGCGCGGCCAGCGGCTGGCGGAGTGGGACCCTTATACCCTGCCCGTCATCGCGGAGAAGGGCGGCACGGCGAAGCTGGTCGATCTCGTCCCCGGCATTTCGGTCCGGGAAGAGATGGACGACGCGACCGGCATCAGCCAGCGCATCATCTCCGACTGGCGGTCCGCGCCGAAGGGCGCCGACCTGAAGCCGGCGATCAGCCTGCTCGACCCGGACGGCGAGTCGATGAAGCTCGATAACGGCAACCCGGCGCATTATTTCCTTTCCGTCGACGCGATCCTTTCGATCGAAGACGGTCAGGCGATCAGGCCGGGCGACGTGATCGCCCGAATCCCGCGTGAAGGCGCGCGGACGAAGGACATCACCGGCGGTCTGCCCCGCGTCGCCGAGCTTTTCGAAGCGCGGCGCCCGAAAGACCATGCGATCATTGTCGAAATCGACGGTCATGTGCAGTTCGGCCGCGACTTCAAGAACAAGCAACGCATCGCGATCGTTCCGGTCGATGAGAGCCTCGATCCAGTCGAATATCTGGTGCCGAAAGGCAAGCGCGTCGCCGTCCAGGAAGGCGACTTCATCCAGAAGGGTGAGTATCTGGTTGAAGGCAATCCGGCGCCGCACGATATCCTCGCCATTCTGGGGATCGAGGCGCTGGCCGATTACCTCGTCAACGAGGTGCAGGACGTCTACCGACTGCAGGGCGTGAAGATCAACGACAAGCATATCGAAGTGATCGTCCGGCAGATGTTGCAGAAGGTCGAGATCTCCGATGGCGGCGACACCACGCTGCTGAAGGGCGAGCAGGTTGATCGGCTCGAGTTCGACGAGGCGAATGAAAAGGCGCTGCGTGAAAACCGCCGCGTCGCTTCGGGCGGGCCGGTCCTCCTCGGCATCACCAAGGCGAGTCTGCAGACCCGCTCCTTCATCTCCGCCGCCTCCTTCCAGGAGACGACGCGGGTGCTCACGGAGGCTTCGGTCCAGGGCAAGCGCGACAAGCTGATCGGCCTGAAGGAAAACGTCATCGTCGGGCGGCTGATTCCAGCCGGCACCGGCGGCGCCGCGATGCGGATCAAGGCCATCGCCGCGGAGCGGGACCGGAAAGTCATCGTCGAGCGCGAAAAGGAAGCCGCCGCCGCCGCCGCCACGGCGGCGCAGAACGCGGAAGCGTTCGCGGTGATCGAGGGGCCGTCGGGCGATTCCGAGGATGATCTGATCGTCGATTGACCCGGCGAGCCGGATGAATGAAGGGGCCGCGGCGAGTGATCGCCGCGGCCCCTGTCATGCCCACGCATATAGTTGACGAATTTACGCAAATTCTTCTTTGGGATGATGCGTCCCTGCGATAAACACGTCCCTCAATATCAGACCCGCGCCGCGTGGCCGTCAGGCGGCAGGACGTATAAGTGAGAAATCAGCAATGCTCGAGAAATTCCTCCGCGGCCTGGGGCGAGGACTGTGCGCGGCCGCCGTCGCGATGGCGCTGGCAAGCGCCGCCGCATCGCCCGCCGCAGCAGGAGAGGCGGACGCGGCGGAGCTTCGTGAGGATTCCATCAAGGCGCTGCACAAGCTTTACGCCAATGATTCAGGCGCCGCCGCACTCGGCGACAAGGCTGTCGCGGTGTTGGTCTTCCCGAGGATATTGAAGGCCGGATTTATTGTCGGAGGCGCCGGCGGCACGGGAACGATGCTTCGGGGTGAGGAAGCTGTCGGTTACTATTCATCGCTCGCCGCGTCGTATGGTTTGCAGGCCGGGGCGCAGACCTTTGGCTACGCGCTCTTCTTCATGAACGAGGCCGCGACGGACTATCTGGCCAGGTCCGACGGCTGGGAGGTGGGCGTCGGGCCGAGCGTCGTCGTGCTGGAGAAGGGGGTGGGCAAAAAGATAACCTCCTCGACGGTCACGGAGGATATCTATGCGGTGATATTCGACCAGTCCGGACTGATGGCGGGATTGGGAATCGAAGGCTCGAAGATCTCTCCCTACAATCCCTGAGCGCCCTCAAGCGCGACGCGGACCCATTCGCCATCGGCCGGGCTCCTCCATGCAAGGCCGACCGCCTTGAGGGCGAGGGCGGGCGCCGCCGCCAGCGCCTCTTCCGCCGCGTAGAGCGGATCGCCGAGTATCGGCCAGCCCATCGCGGCCATATGCACCCGTAGCTGATGGCTGCGACCGGTGCGAGGGCGAAGGCGCAGCGTCGTCGCCGCGCCGCGCCGCGCCACCACCTCCCATTCGGTGAGCGCGGCGCGTCCGTGCTCATGACAGACCATCTGGCGCGGGCGATTGGGCCAGTCCGCCCGGAGCGGCAGCGAGATGAGCCCCGACCCCTCGGCCGGCGCGCCCCAGATTTCGGCCAGATATTCCTTCTCGATGATGCGCTTTTCGAATTGCCCGGAAATGATCCGCTGCGCGCGCCGGTTGCGCGCGAAAAGCAGAAGGCCCGACGTGCTCATGTCGAGCCGATGCACCAGCAGCGCCTCGGGAAACGCGGCGCGCACCCGCGCCTCGGCGCAATCGGAGAGGTCGCCAGTCTTGCCAGGCACCGAGAGCAGCCCGGCCGGCTTGTCGATGACGATCACGTCCTCATCGAGATGCGCGATTGAAAGCGCAGCGCGTGTCGGTGGACGATAGATGAGCGGCGGCGGGGCGGTCATGGCCGGCGCTGAATAGCCGCGGCGCGCGTCTCGCGCCAGTGGCGAGGCGGTGATATCGAAACGCGGAGGCGCTGGGCGCATAAGGGGCGATGCATGGAAGCGATCTTTTATCTGGCGCCAGTCGCCTTTTTCTTCGCGGGTGGGGTGAAGGGGGCGATCGGCCTCGGCTTGCCGACGATGGTGATCGCCGTGCTGAGCCAGTTCGTCGATCCGCGGCTGGCGGTCGCGGTCGGGCTGGTGCCGATCATCTTCGCCAATTTCTGGCAGGTTTACCGCGAAGGCGAATGGAAGCGCACGCTGGTCCGATTCTGGCCATTCTCGGTGACGCTCGCCATTGTCCTTTTCTTTAGCAGCAACCTCGCGGCCGACGCGCCGGCGGAGACGATCATTCTGGTGACCGGCCTAGGCGTGGTGGCGTTCGCGGGCGCAAGCCTGATCCGCCACCCCCCGGAGCTGCCGTCCCGGTGGGAGATCGCCGCGCAGATCTGCGCCGGCGCCGCGGGCGGCGTCATGGGTGGCTTCACGGGGCTCTGGGCGCCGCCCCTGGTGATCCTTTTGCTTTCACTGCGCCTGAGCAAGGCCGATTTCGTGCGGGCCACGGGGCTTTTGCTATTTCTCGGCGGGTTGCCGATGTTCGCCGGATACACAGTGAACGGGTTGATTACGCGGGAGATATTCCTCTGGTCGGTGGCGATGTGCGTGCCGACCTATCTGGGGTTCGCAATCGGAGAGCGGATCAGGCGGCGCATGGGTTCGACCCGATTCCAGAAGGCGGTGCTTGTGTTTTTCCTCCTCGCGGGCCTCAACATGATACGGCGCGGCCTGGAAGGCTGAGCAGATCCGCGCCGCGCGGCGAAGATTTTGCAGGGCGCGATGGCGGAAACCTGGCCAGAAGCGGCGGAATGGCGGCTCAGCCATAGCTGGAGCGGCTACTCGGGCTTCAGCTTCACGGGCTACCGCATGTCGGCGAAAAGGATGGCGCGCATTTCGCCTATGGTTATTGCGGCAATGGCGTCGCGCTTTCGCCCTGGCTGGGCCGGAAGGCGGCGTTCCGCGCGCTCACCGCTCCACGGGGAGGCGCCGCCTTCGCGAGAACCCGGCTGGAGGCGCGCCCATGTCATTTCGGCGGCCGGCCCTGGCTGATGAGCCTCGCCAACATCTGGCGGAATGGCCCGGTGGATGCACGCGAGGGCAGGGAGGCGGCGCGCGACCGGCGCGCGCTTTGTCCTCAGCCCCGCGCCAGCGCGTCCATCTTCCGTGCGAGGGTGAGGTCGAGCGCGGTCAGGCCGCTGACGTCATGCGTAGTCAGCGTCACCTCCACTGTGCCGTAAACATTGGACCATTCGGGATGGTGATTCAGCTTTTCCGCCTCCAGCGCCACCGCGCTCATCCAGCCCCAGGCGCGCACGAAGTTCTTGAAGCGAAATGTTTTCTTCAGCGCGCTGCGCTCCGGCTCATAGGCCCATGACGCGGCGCTGAGCGCGGGAAGCGCGGCCTCACGTTCCGCGTCGGAGAGTTTTTCAGCCATTGTCGCCGCCTTTCCTGTAGGGACCCCTGCTTTGCAGGAACTCGATCTCGTCGTCCACCGCCGCGCGTTCACGCTCCAGATAATCGCCGACCGCGCGACGAAGGCGCGGCTCCGTGATGTGGTGCAGCGAATAGGTCGCAGTCGGCATGTAGCCGCGCGCCAGCTTGTGCGCTCCCTGGGCCCCGGCTTCGACCCGCGACAACCCAAGCTCCAGCGCCGCGTCGATGGCCTGATAATAGCAGGTTTCGAAGTGCAGGAACGGGTGGTGTTCGACGCATCCCCAGTAGCGGCCGAAAAGCGTCTCGCGGCCAATGAAGTTCAGCGCGCCCGCGATCCACTCCCCGTCACGCTCGCAGAGGACGAGGAGGATATCGTTGCGCAGGGTCTCTTGCGCGACGTGGAAGAATTTTCGGCTCAGATACGGGTTGCCCCATTTGCGCGCGCCGGTGTCCTGATAGAAACGCCAGAATGCGTCCCAATGTTCGGGGCGGATGTCGTCTCCGGTAAGGCGATGGATGGCGACTCCATTCTCCACCGCCGCCGCGCGTTCCTTGCGGAGGGTCTTGCGCTTGCGGCTGGCGAGGCTTTCGAGGAACTCCTCGAAGCTCGCGGCGCCGCGCCGTTCCCAGTGGAATTGCTGGTCCTGACGCTGCAAAAGCCCGTATTCGCCGCCGCGGCGCCATTCTTCCTCGGTGCAGAAGGTGATGTGGAGGGAGGAAAGCCCGTTTCCCTCGGCCAGCCGGATCGCGCCCTGAATCAACGCCATATCGGCCCCTGACGGCGCGCCCGGCGGCGTCAGAAGCCTGCGGCCGGTGGCCGGCGTGAACGGAACCGCGCCCTGAAGTTTCGGGTAATAATCGCCGCCGGCATGTTCGAACGCGTGCGCCCAGTTGTGGTCGAAGACATATTCGCCCTGTGAATGCGTCTTGCCATAAAGCGGCATGACCCCGGCGAGCCGCCCCCCCTCCGTGCGGGAGATGAGGTGCCGTGGAAACCAGCCGGAACGCCCGCCGACGCTGCCGCTTTCCTCCAGCGCCGAGAGGAAGCGATGCGTCGTGAAAGGGTCCCTCGGGCGGCCGCCATCCGCCATCTCAGGCGCCGCGCACTGGTTCCAGTCCGCCCCGTCGATGGAGCCGATTGCGGTGGCGACGTCGATTGAAAAGAGTGTTTCTTCGCTCAAGCGCGATAGCCTTCGAAGGTGATGTTGGCGGCGATGCGCCGCGCCGCCGTCTCCTGGTCGGCGTTGCGGATCGTCCAGCAGAGCACATGGGCGCCAGCGGCCTTCACGCGCCGCACCGGTTCGCTTTCAAGCTGGTCATGCTGGTGGGAGATGAACCTGCAGCCGAGCGCGTCAAGGTCGTCGATCCGCGCCAGCGCGGCGCGGCGCACGGCGGGAAGGCCAGCCCATTCGCCCTCTTCGAACGCGCAGGTGGTGCGACCGCGGGGGATCGCCGGCGCGGCGTCGCGGCAGGCCGCGACCGAGGCCGGGTTGAAAGACATCAGCGCGACGGGGCCGGCATAGGAGGCGAGAAGCGCGGCTGCGCGCCGCTCCAGCGCGCCGTCGATGGCGGACATGGCGCGGCTCTGATCCTTGATTTCGATCAGAAGCGGCGCGCGCCCGCCGACAAGGGAGAGAATCTCCGCCAGCGTTGGAATCGTTTCATCCGAGCCGAGAAGCGGCGCGCGCGCCAGCTCAGCGGCGGTTTTCGCGCTGAGCGGGCCACTCTCTCCGGTCAGGCGGGGCAGGTCATCATCGTGAAAGACCATCGCCTCGCCATCCGCCGAAAGCTGGAGGTCGATTTCGATCCCGTACCCGGCCGTGACAGCGGCTTTCACCGCCGCGCGGCTGTTTTCGATCACCCCGCCGGCGCGGTCATGCAATCCCCGATGCGCGAGCGGCGCATCGAGGAACGCGGCGGGGAGCGTTGGCGCGCTCATGCGATCTCGATGATCGCCTCGACTTCGACCGCGACGCCGAAGGGCAGGTTGGCCAGTCCGACGGCGGAGCGCGCATGGCGGCCCTTGTCGCCGAAGACCTCAACCATGAGGTCGGAGCAACCGTTGACGACTTTCGGATGATCGGGGAAATCCGGGGTCGAGTTCACGAAGCCGGTCAGCTTCACGACACGCACGACGCGATCGAGGTCGCCGCCGGTCGCCGCCTTCATCTGCGCGATCAGGTTGATGGCGCAGGACCGCGCCGCCTCTGCGCCGCCCTCGGCTTCCATGGTGGCGCCAAGCTTGCCGGTGATGAATGCGCCCGGACGGCCGGAGACCTGGCCCGAGATGAAGACGAGGTCGCCGGAGCGCACAAACGGCACATAGTTCGCCGCCGGAGCGGAGGCTTCGGGGATGTCGATGCCAAGCTCCGCGAGGCGTGCGTCGATCTTGCCAGTCATTTCAGGCTCCTGTTTCTGCCGAGGGATTCGTCACCCTGAACATGCAATGCGGGCCGCGCGGGGGAAAGTGTGAATGGCGTCGCGCCAGATTTAACATTACATTGACGTGAAACTGGAGAACGCACCATGCAGCCGGAAATCGACGCCTTCTTTCACGAAGAAACGAACACTGTCGCATATGTCGTCGCCTGTCCTGCAAGCGGAAAGGCGGCGGTGATCGACAGCGTGCTGGATTACGACGCCGCCGCCGGACGCACGACCTCGGCGCATGCCGACGGGATTATCGCGCATGTCGCCGCGCGCGGCTTTGTCGTGGACTGGATTCTTGAAACGCATGTCCACGCCGACCATCTCTCCGCCGCGCCCTATCTTCGCGATCGGGTCGGCGGCCAGGTGGCGATTGGCGCGCGGATCACCGAGGTTCAGCACACATTCGGCGAGATCTATAACGCCGAGCAGGGATTCGCGCGCGACGGCTCGCAATTCGATCATCTCTTCTCGGATGGCGAGGTGTTTCGCATCGGTGAGCTGAACTGCGCCTATCTTTCCACGCCAGGTCATACCCCGGCCTGCGGCTCATATCGGATCGAAGACAACATCTTTGTCGGCGACACGCTGTTCATGCCCGATTTCGGCACCGCGCGCTGCGATTTTCCGGGTGGCGACGCGCGAACCCTCTATCGTTCGATCCGCCGCATTCTCGACCATCACCCGCAGACGACGCTCTGGATCTGCCACGACTACAAGGCGCCGGGGCGCGAAGAGTTCGCCTGGCGAACCACTGTCGGGGCGCAGCGCGACGTCAACCCGCATGTGCGCGACGGCGTGACCGAGGACGAATTCGTCGCGATGAGAGAGGCGAAGGACGCCACGCTCGGCGCGCCGCGGCTCCTGATTCCGTCGATTCAGGTGAACATGCGCGCCGGCAGGATGCCGCCGGCGGAGGATAACGGCGTGACCTATCTCAAGGTGCCGCTCAATGTGATTGGCGGCTGAGCCGGGGTCTATTCCTCCCGGAACGCCTTGCTGAAATAGTCGGCCATCGGCTTGGTGAAATAGCTGAACGGGGAGCGGTCGCCGGTCGTGATATACGCCTCGACGGGCATGCCGGCGACCAGCTCCACATCGCCGAGTTTCTCCAGTTCGCCTGGATTGATCGAAAGCTGGGTGAGGTAATAGGAGCGCCCGGTCTGATCGTTGGTGAAGGCGTCAGGAGAGACGCGCAGAACCTTGCCGGCGATGTCGGGCGTGGTGCGCGCGGAAAACGCCGCAAACCGCAGACGCGCCGGCTGGCCGGGAAAGACCTGATCGACATTCCTGGTTTCGATCTCCGCTTCGACCACCAGGCCGACATCCGAAGGCACGATATAGAGGATCGGCTCCGCCGCGCTCACCACGCTGCGGAGCGCGAAAATGGTCATGCCGATCACCCGGCCGGGACGCGGCGCGCGGATGTCGAGGCGGTCGAGCCGCTCGAGCAGGGAATTGCGCTGCTCGCGCAGCTCATTCTCTCTATACTCATTGTCGCGAAGCTGGGTGATCGCCTCCTCCCGCCGGGTGGAGCCGAGGCCGAGTAGCTGTATCTCGATCTCTGAAATCTGCCCCCGGAGCCGGGCGATACTGGCGATCAGCTCACCGCGCTGCCCGAGCAGCCGGGCGTTTTCGCGCTCCAGCGCCAGAACGCGGCTGGCTTGCGCCAACCCCTTCGCCTGCAGCACTTTCAAATCGCGGAGTTCCTGCCCGACGAAGTCGAGCTGACTGACCAGTGCGATCTGCTGCGCCTCCGCGCCCGTGATTTCCTCGCGAATCTGCATCTGGCGTTCGCGGAGCTGTTCGGTCTGGCTGTCCACAGTGACGGCGCGGGCGGTGAAGAGCTGGCGCTGGCCTTCGATCAGCGAGGCGATCTTCGGGTTTTCGGCGCCGGCTTTCAACAATTCTTCGTCGAATTCCGGCGCCTCATTGGCGAGTTGCTCGGCGACGAGGCGGCCACGCCGGGCCATAAGCTCATAGAGTTGACCTTCGGCGATCGCGAGTTCGCCCGCCAGAAGCTTGTCGTCGAGCAGGATCATTGTGTCGCCCGCCTGGACCACGTCGCCTTCCTTGACCAGGATCTTCATCACCACGCCGCCTTCGGCGTGCTGAACGACCTGGCGTTCCGATTCGACCTTCAGCTTCGCCTGCGCGACGATCGCGCCGGAAATGGACGCGAATGCGGACCAGCCGCCAAGGCCGGCGACGAGGAGGACCAGCGTCAGGACGCCGAACCAGAGATGGCGGCCAGCCGACCAGCGGCGCGCGATTTCGGAATCAATCGCCATGGCTCAACTCTCCTCCCCGGCGGGCGCGGCGGGCGCGCCGCCGGCGCTGGGGCCG
>JBBDTD010000170.1:0-6150 GCA_040904645.1 Paracoccaceae bacterium | reverse complement strand
GCGTGTCGCCCGCGCCAGCAGTTGCGCGTTCTCGATCAGGTTCTCGCGGCCGACTTCGCGCACATAGCGCAACGTTTCGGCCAGCCCCAACAGCAACGACGTGGCGGGCGTCCAAGGGGTCTCGCCTTTTTCGCCGCCCTTCTTGTGCTTCGCCAAATCGAAGTAATAGTAGGGCCGCTTGGCGGCGCCGGCGTTCCGCGTTTCAGGTCATGCGCCGATCATCTTGCGCACATCGGCCGCCACGACCTTGCCCATGGCGTTTCGCGGCAGCGCCTCGACAAAGACGACGGCGCGGGGGTGTTTGTAACGGGCGAGAACCCCGTTGAAGGCTAAAAGCACCTCGGTTTCAGTGAGATCGCCCTTTCGCACCACTACGGCGACCGGGATCTCCCCCCATCCTGGATCGGGCCGACCGACGACCGCCGCCTCGGCGACTTTCGGATGCGAGCGCAGCACGCGCTCCAGCTCGGCCGGATAGATGTTTTCACCGCCGGAAATCACCACATGCTTGATTCGGTCCTTGAACCAGTAGAGCCCGGCTTCGTCCCGCAGCGCGATATCGCCGGTGTGAAACCAGCCATCGGTGATCGCGTGGGCGGTCTCTTCCGCGTTCCGCCAATAGGCGGACAGGATGTTCGGCCCCTTCACCCAGATTTCGCCCGGCTCACCAGCCTGCGCCTCGCCGCCATCCGGCCGCATCAGCCGCACCCGGCAGAGCGCGCCCTCCCGGCCGATGGAGCCCGCTGTCGCCATCGCGTCATGCACGCCTTGATAAACCGCGAAGGGCCCGGTTTCCGTCGCGCCATAGATCTGCATCATCGGCACGCCGCGCGCATGGACCATGTCGATCAGTTCGCGCGGCACATCAGTGGAACCGATTGAAATTGCGCGCACCGCGCCGAGGCGCGTTTCCGCCCAGCCTTCTGTCGCCATGATCGCCTGAAGAACAGTGGGCACCATGATCGCCAGCGTCGCGCCTCCGCCTAGCGCCGTAAGGGCGGCGAGCGGATCGAACCGGCGATGAAGCTCCACCGCTGCGCCGATGGAAAACGCCGGTGTCGGCAGGATGTTCAACCCGCCGACATGAAAGAGCGGCAAGACCACCAGCGCCCGATCCGCCCCGGTCATGCCGTGGGCGGCGACGCTCATCTCCGCGTTCGCCGCAATCGCGGTTTGCGAGAGTACGACGCCTTTCGGGCGTCCGGTGGCGCCGGAAGTGTAGACGAGAAGCAGAGCGCCCTCCGGCGCACCGCTCCCTTCCGACGTTTCGGCAAGCGGGGGGATGGCGCCGCCGTGATGGGCGATAGCGCGACCCGGCGCCGCCAGACCGGCGGCGCGATGCGCGAGTTCGTCGTCATGAAGGATAAGCCGGGGGGCGCTGTCCTCCACAATGCGCGTCATCTCGGCCGCGGCGAGCCGCCAGTTGAGCGGCGCGAGGACGGCGCCGATGCGCGCGCAGGCGAAAAGGAGGGTGAAAACCTCTGGATGGTTCAGACCCAGCCAGGCCACGCGGTCGCCGCGGCGCATCCCGGCGGCGAGAAGCGCAGCGGCGCGCGCGTCGATCCGGTCGGCGAGCTCGCCATAGCTCCAGACCTCCCCCTCGAAGAAGACCGCGGCGCTTCCAGGCGCGCGGGCCGCATGAGCCGCGATCCAGGCGTCAATCGTCATCCGTCTCGCCGCGCTCGTAAAGCGCAGCCTTGCCGAGCATGTCGAGGCATAGCTCAGCCGTCCATGGCAGCATCAGGGAGCCGCAGCGGCTGTCGCGATAGAGGCGCTCCAGCGGCAGGGAGCGGAGCATCGACTGGCCGCCGCAGGTGCGGATCGCGACTTGCGCCAGTTCGTTGGCGTTCTCCATCACGGTGCGCTGCGCCGCCCAGGCTCGCATCAGACTGTCTTTCGACGGGTTCGGCCGCGCCTCGGATATCGCCGCGAACCAGAGAGCCTTTGTCTGCTCCAGCATCACCCGCATTTCAGCGACGGCGATCTGCTTCGTCGGATACATCCGCCGCTTGACCGGCGGCGTTCCCGGCGCCTCGCCGCGAAGATAGCTGACGGTGAAATCGTAAGCTGCCTGCGCGATGCCCATATAGGTCGGCGTCAGGGTCATGAACATGTGCGGCCAGCGGCTCGCTGCTTCGGGATAAACGCCGAGCGGCATCAGCTGCGCCTCTTCCGCGACGAACACATCCTTGAACAGAAGCGTGCGCGAGACCGTGCCCCGCATGCCAAGCGGGTCCCATTCCCCCACCACCTCGACACCCTCCGCGCCGGCCGGTACGGCGAGATACATGGTGTTGCGGCGCGAATGGTCTTGATCCGGGTGGCTGAGCGCCGTGCAAAGCGCGCCGTAATAATCCGCGTGGCCGGAAAGGGAGGCGAAGATCTTCTTGCCGTTGATCCGCCAGCCGCCGTCCACCTTCAACGCCGTCGTCCCGAACGCCTTGAAGCCCGCCGCCGCCGCGCCGCCTTCGGAAAAGGGCTGCGCGTAGATTTTCCCCTGCCGCAGGATGCGATCGTAATGGAGCTTGCGCCTGGCGTGATGCTCCACCCGCAGCGCATCCGGCATCTCCAGCCCGTCGAGGAGCGCACCGGTCCAGAGGCAAGAGGAGACATGCATGTTGAACGTCAGCGCCGTCGCCCCGCAATACCGGCCGATTTCCGCCGCCGTCAGCATGTAAGTCTTGAGATCGGCGCCGAACCCGCCCTCCGTCTCCGGCACGCAAATTCCGAGGAGGCCGGCGACGGCCAGATCGCGGTAGTTTTCGGTCGGGAATTTCGCCTCCCGATCATATTCGGCGGCGCGGGGCGCGAATTTCTCCGCTGCGAGTTCGCGGGCGAGAGTAGTGAGGCCGGCCTGCTTTTCGGTCAGGCCCCAGGCTTCGCGATCGAAGATCGGGGCGTCAGCCGTTGTCATGGCAGCCGCCGATAGAATGCGCTCAAGATAGCGTTCACTTCCTCCGGCGCTTCCTGGTTGATCATGTGCCCGGCGCCATCGATCAGGTGATATTCGGCGTCCGGCATCACGGCCGCCATCTTCTCCATCGTGCGCGCCGGGGCGTTCCGGTCTTCGGTTCCGGCGATCAGGCAGGCGGGCATGGACATCGCCGCGATATCGTCGCGGCGATTGAAGGTCGTGAGGCATTCGAGGATGCCGCGCCACACCGGCTCCGGCACGGCCGCCATCGGCCGGGCGATCGCCGCCAGCACCTCAGGCGAGGCGTTGGGCCCGCAAACCTCCGGGGCGGAAGCTTCGGCCATTTCCACCATGCTCTGGCCCGCATCCAGCGGCGCCAGCCGCGCCTTGAGGAACGCGTCCTTGAAGCTCGGATCGCGGCCGCCGAAAGAGGGCGTCGCGCCGATCAGCGCCAGTGATCTGACGCGGCCGGGATGACGGGCCGCAAATTCCAGCGCCACCATACCGCCGATCGAATGACCAATCAGATGCGCGTCAGCGAGCCCCAGCGCGTCCATAAACCCCTCCAGCGCCGCGGAAAGCCCGGCGAAGGTCAATTCACCACGGAGAGAATGCCGATATCCTGGCATTGACCAGGAAATTGTCCGGACAGGCAGCGCGCCAAGCTGCGGCGCGAAGCTGGTCGCGTCGCCGCCGATGCCATGAAGGCAAATCGCCGGCGCGCCGGCGCCGGCTTCCTCGAAATCCATTCCTGCGAGCATCGGCATCAGACCAACCTTCCCCCTTCCACGACTGACGCGCCGTCCAGCGCGATGTCGCACCCCATCATCGGCAAATCGAAATGCCCCCGCGTGAAACGCCCGGCGAATTCGTTGGCGCCGGTGGAGAACAGGAAATTCCCCGGCACGGCGCGCAGTTCGGCGCCGTTCGTCTCCCGGCGGTCATACATGGTCAGCGCCTCATAGCGCGCGCCGCGATTGAAGCCCCAGCCGACATGGCTGACCGCGTAGGCCTCCCGCTCCCCGAACCCGGCGTAATAATCGCGCATCAGCGCCGCGTCGGCGCCATCGCCGTCGATCCGTGTGACGTAATCGTCCGAAAGGGTCAGATCGACCGCGCTTTCAAAATAGCGTTTGAAGGTCAGGTTGATGTCGCCGGGCCGATAGGCGAGCCGGCCATTAACCGCACCAGCCTTTGGAAAGCTGACGACGATCCCGCCCGGCCAATGCGCCAGCGTGCCGGGCCGGTCGGTCCAGCCCCAGACCGCGACAGTGGCGGCGCCCTCCATCACGACGGAAAGATCGGTACCGGCGGCGGAGCGCACCGTCATCAGCTTCGCCGCGCGGCAACGGGCGGTGGCCTCCCTGGCCTGCTCGCGGAGGTCGGGCGTCGGCACAGTGCGGGCCAGCGCGTCGGGGTGTTCGTTGGAGATATTCATGATACGCGCGCCGCCTTTCAGGATGTCCGCTGTCTCCTTCGCATGCATCAGTCCTTCAACGGTAAGGTCGATGACCACGTCGGCAGCGGCGAGCGTCCTGACCGCCAGCGTCTGCCCGATCAGCGCCATCGAGGCGCCGGACGAGCGAATTACTGGCCCGGCGGGCGGGCGCGGAGTCGGAACAGCAAGGTGAAACCAGCCGAGCTTCATCCGCGCGAGCGCCAGTTCCGCAAGCTGCACCGAAAGCGGGCGAGACTGGGTCTCGGAAAGGATGACGACGCTTTCCGCCGGTTTGATCTTGCAGAGGGTGAACACCTCCGCAAAGGCGTCGATCCAGGAAGCTTCGATCCGGTCGGTGAGCATGAGATCCTTTCCGGCGTCCATTTATATGAAAAATCATATACCGAACCCCGCGCTCCGGTCTATGCTTGCGTTCATGGGCGCGCGGTTCACCGACGATTATCTGCTTTTCCTGATGGCGCAGGCCTCAGCCGCTATCAGCGGCGAATTTCATCGCTGGCTGGCCGCCGAAGGCGTACCTGTCGCGACATGGCGAATTCTCGCCTCGCTCCACCCGGACGCCGCGCTGACCATCGGTGAGCTATGCGCCAGTTGCCTCGCCAAGCAACCGACGATGACGCGCATGGTGGATCGGCTCACCAGGGAAGGGCTGATCAGGCGCGCCACCGACCCGGACGACCGCAGGCGCGTCACGGTGCGGCTTACCGAATCCGGCCGCGCCCGCGCCGCCAGCCTGAGCGCTGAGGCTCGCGCCCATGAAGCCCGCGTGTTGCCAGCCGATCAGGCGGCAGCGCTGAAAGAAATGCTGCGCCCGCTTGCGCGGCGTTGAGGCGAAATTGCTTGACCTTCGCCGCTCCGCCGCCGATTCAGCCCGGATGCTGATCTACAAGATTTTCACCGGCTCCGAATGGGCCGCGCTCGAAGCGGAGGGGGAAACCCTTGGCGCGCCAGTCGACCTTGGCGACGGTTTCATCCATTTTTCAACCGCCGGACAAGCGCCAGAAACGGCTTTCAAGCATTTCAAGGGGCAAGAGGGCCTGATGCTGGCGGCGGTTGAGGCGGACGCCCTCGGCGATGCGCTGAAATGGGAGCCTTCGCGCGGCGGCGCGCTCTTTCCCCATCTTTACGCGCCGTTGAGCCATGCGGCGGTGGTATGGTCGGCGCCGCTACCGCTCGGCCCCACGGGCGCGCATCTCTTTCCGACGCTGACATGAGACTGATCGAGCGGGCTGGTCTGCGCGCGCTGCGCGCGTTCGATCCGGAAACCGCGCATGGGCTGGCGCTTCGGGCGCTCAAGGCCGGGCTTGGACCCGCCGCGACCCCCGATCCGATGCTGAGGACAACTCTGCTCGGGCTCGATCTTCCTTCCCCGATTGGGGTCGCCGCCGGCTTCGACAAGAACGCCGAGGCGCCGGGCGCCATGCTTCGCGCCGGGTTCGGCTTCGTCGAAATCGGCGCAGTCACGCCGCGCCCGCAGATCGGCAACCCGCGCCCCAGGCTGTTCCGGCTGACCGAAGACCGCGCCGCCATCAATCGTTTCGGATTCAATAATCAGGGGTTGGAGGCGATCGCCGCCAATCTCCGGGCTTTTCGCGGCGACCGAGCCCGGATCTGGGCCAATCTCGGCGCCAACAAGGACAGCGACGACCGCGCCGGCGACTATGTGACGGTGATGCGCGGGCTTCATGGTCTGGTCGGCGCGATGACCATCAATGTGTCCTCCCCGAACACCGAGCGGCTCCGCGATCTTCAGGGTCCTGCGGCGCTGACCGCGCTG
>JBBDTD010000169.1:0-6168 GCA_040904645.1 Paracoccaceae bacterium | reverse complement strand
GACCCGCTGATCGGCGCGCAGGTCGCCGAGCAGATCCGCGCCGCCGACCGCCTGCTCGCGACGCGGACCGATATCGCGCCCCTCGCCGCGCTGCGCGAGGCGATCGCGCCCCTGAGCTCCGCGCCGCTGGTCGAGGCGCCGCACGGGCGCGCGCCGGTCGATCTTCTGCTCGACCGGCCGGCGGGGACGGCGCCGGGAGAGAGCGGCGCGCATGGCCACGATCATGGCGCCGCCTACGCCAGTTGGTCGGTCAGCGACGGCGCGGTGAAGGAGGCGGGACTGCGCGCGCTTCTCTCCGACCCGCCTGCCGGGCTTTACCGCTTCAAGGGGCTGGTGCGGGTGGAGGCGGGCGCGGTCGAGGCGCAACTCGTCGGGCGGAGCTGGTCGGTGACGCCGGCGGCGGCGGCGCGGACCCGCGCAGTCGCCATCGGACCGGCGCCGCTATTCGAGCCGGCGGCGTTTCAGGCTGCCTGGGCCGCGATCGCGGCGTGAGGCGCGCCTCGTCAAACCGCCCCCACCGCGCTGGACGCCGCGCTGGGCTCGGCTGCGGAGGAAACGGGCATGGGCGGTGAAGCGGCGATTCGGCTCAGCGTTTTTCTGGGGGTTTTCGCCGTCATGGCGCTTTGGGAGGCGCGCGCACCGCTTCGTGATATCGCGCGCGGGCGGCGCTGGGCGGCCAATCTCGGGTTGGTGGCGCTCGATACGCTGATCGTGCGCCTGATCTTCCCCGCCGCCGCCGTCGGCGCGGCGCTGGACGCGGCGGCGATGGGATGGGGGCTTTTCAATCACCTGGGCTGGCCGGGATGGGTGGAGGTCGCGCTCTGCTTCGTCATCCTCGATTTCGCGATCTGGCTTCAGCATGTGATCTTTCATCACGCGCCATTCCTCTGGCGGTTCCACAAGGTGCATCACGCCGACGAGGCGATGGACGTGACCACCGGGCTGCGCTTCCATCCAGCGGAGATCGCGGCCTCGATGGCGATCAAGATCGGGCTGGTCTACGCGCTGGGCGCGCCGGCGCTGGCGGTGCTGATCTTCGAGGTGGCGCTGAACGCGGCGGCGATGTGGAGCCATTCCAACCTGCGGCTGCCCGCAAGGACGGAACGCCTGATCCGCCGCGCCTTCGTCACCCCCGACATGCACCGCAGCCACCATTCGGTGCTGCGCCGGGAGCACGACACGAATTTCGGCTTTCTCTTTTCCTTCTGGGACCGGATCTTCGGCGTCTACACCGAGGCGCCCGAGGGCGGGCATCAGGGCATGCGGATCGGGCTTTCGGAATGGCGTCACGGGCAGTCGGCGCGACTTGGATGGTCGCTCGCCCTGCCCTTCCGGCGGCCCAAATGATTCTGGCGCGGGTGGCCGCAATGGCGGAGGAGTCCGGGCTCGCGCTCACCGGCTGGTTGAAGCCGGGCGCGGCGGATGGAGCGCCAGACGGGGCGGAGGCGATCCTCCTCCTCGGGTATGGCGGGCCGGCGCTCTGGTCCGCGTTTCGCGCCGCGCCCGAAGCCGGCGACGGCGCGGCGCATCCGCTTGACCGCTGGTCGCGGCGCGTCATCGGCGCGATGGCGGAGGAACTGGGCGCGAAGGCGCTGTTTCCTTTTGGCCGGCCGCCCTATCAGCCTTTCATCCGCTGGAGCTACGCGGCGGAGCCGCTGCACCAATCCAGGCTGGGCATGGCCGTGCATGAGGAAAAGGGGCTTTGGTGCGGCTGGCGCGGGGCGCTGGCGGTCTTCGCGCCGGTTGATCCGCCGGCTGTAGCCAGGGCCGCGCATCCGTGCGAGGGATGCCCTGCGCCCTGCATTTGCGCGTGCCCGGTTTCCGCCTTCAGCGCGGCCGGTTATGACGCCGCCGCCTGCCGCGCCCATCTCAACGCGCCCGAGGGCGCGCCCTGCCGGACGGGCGGCTGCCTTGCCCGGCGCGCCTGCCCGGTGGGGCGGCGCTTCGCGCAGAGCGCCGCACAGGCCGCCTTTCACCTCAATGCCTTCAGGATAGCCGAATGAAGACCGAAGCCAGCCTCCGCCTGATCCTGATGCGCCACGCCAAATCGGCGTGGGACGACCCCTCGCTCCGCGACCATGACCGGCGTTTGAACGAACGCGGGCGGCTGGCGGCGGCGCTGATGGGGGCGTGGCTGCGCGATGCGGGACTGACGCCCGACTTCGCGCTCGTCTCTTCGGCGGCGCGCACGCAGGAGACATGGGCGCTGATGGGGCTGGAGGCGCCGATGGAGACGCGGCCCGCGCTTTACGAGGCCGACGCCGCGACCATCCTCTCCGTCATTCGCGGCGCGCCCGGCGGAGGGACGCTGATGATCCTCGGCCATCAGCCGGGGATGCAGGACGCCGCGAACCGGCTCCTCAGCGATGAGATGATCGCCGAATATCCGACGGCGAAAGCGGCGGTGATCGGGTTCGACGCGGCCGGTTGGGCCGGGGTCGGCTTCAGCGCCGGGCGGCTGATCGCCGCGCAGGCCCCGAAGGCGCTCGTATGAGCGCCAGGCCTGGGCGCCACTCCTGAACCGTCATCGGGCGGTCTCCGGCCAGCCCGTCAGGGACTGACCGGGAGGGCTTCAGTGCCCGAGGATCTGGCTGAGGAACAGCTGGGTGCGCGGGCTTTTCGGGTTGTTGAAAAACTCTTCCGGCTCATTCTGTTCGACGATCTGGCCAACGTCCATGAAGATCACCCGGTTCGCCACCTGCCGGGCGAAGCCCATCTCATGCGTCACGCAGATCATCGTCATCCCCTCATGCGCCAGCTCGATCATGGTGTCGAGCACCTCCTTGATCATCTCCGGGTCGAGCGCCGAGGTCGGCTCGTCGAAGAGCATGATCCGCGGCTTCATGCAGAGCGAGCGCGCGATGGCGACGCGCTGCTGCTGGCCGCCGGAAAGCTGGCCGGGGTATTTATCCGCCTGTTCCGGGATCTTCACCTTTTCAAGGAAATGCATCGCGGTTTCGTCGGCTTCCTTCTTTGGGGTCTTGCGGACCCAGATCGGCGCCAGCGTACAATTCTCCAGGATGGTCAGATGCGGGAAGAGGTTGAAGTGCTGGAAGCACATGCCGACTTCGGCCCGCACCTTGTCGAGGTTCTTCAGGTCGGAGTTCAGCTCGGTCCCGTCGACGATGATGTCGCCCTTCTGGTGTTCCTCCAGCCGGTTGATGCAGCGGATCAGCGTCGACTTGCCGGAGCCGGACGGGCCGCAGACCACGATCCGCTCCCCCCGGTTCACGGTCAGGTTGATGTCGCGCAGGACATGGAAATCTCCATACCATTTGTTCATCTGGCGAATTTCTATGGCCACCTCGTCGGAGATGGTGAGCTTGCTCCGGTCGATGCCGGGATCGGTCGCGGGTTCGGACATGGATGTGCTCCTTAACGGTGGTCGGTGCGCAGCTTACGCTCAAGATATTGAGAGTAGCGGGACATGCCGAAGCAGAAGATGAAGAAGAAAAGCGCGATGAAGCCGTAAAGCTCCCACACGATGCCGTTCCAGGCGGAATCGGCGCGGATGGCGGAGGAGAGGCCGAGCGGGTCCAGAAGCCCGATAACGATCACCAGCGTCGTGTCCTTGAAAAGACCGATGAAGGTGGAGACGATGTTCGGGATCGAGATCTTCAGGGCCTGCGGCAGGATGATCAGCCGCATCGACTGGGCGTAGGTCAGGCCCATCGCGTCCCCGGCCTCATATTGGCCCTTGGGCAACGCCGCGATGCCGCCGCGGATCACTTCCGCCATATAGGCGGAGGCGAAGAGCGTCACCATGATGCAGACCCGGAGGATCAGGTCGAAATTCGAGCCCGGCGGCAGGAAGTAGTTTAGAAGCGTCGAGGCGACGAAGAGCAGCGTGATCAGCGGCACGCCGCGCATCGCCTCGATGAAACCAACCGAGATGCCCCGGATGATGAAGAGGTCCGACTGGCGCCCGAGCGCCAGCGCGATCCCCAGCGGCAGCGAGGCGGTGATGCCGACAAGCCCGATGATGAGCGAAAGCATGAATCCGCCGAGCTTGTTGCTCGACACCGGCTCCAGTCCGATATCGAGGATCGAACTCAGCGCGACATCAATCGGCACGACGAGGAACAGCAGCCAGAGGACCACCGCCAGCATGGCGGCGAGCATCGTCACCAGCGGGCCGAACGCCTCCCCCACCACGGCGGTGACCGGGCTTTCGGCGCGGGTGGCGATCAGCCAGCCTACCGCTGGCGCCGCGAGCACCGCGAGCGGCCCCCAGATCGTTCCGCCCCAGATCAGCCAGTAGCAAAGCAGAGGCGCCAGCGCGGTGACGATCAGGGCCGGCCGCGGCGCTGAACTGAACATCACCGGCCAGAGCGCGACCACCACGACAATGAAGGCCAGGGTCGGCCGCCAGTAAAATTCGGAAGGATAAAACCCGAAGATGAACTGGTTGAACCGTTCGTTGATCACGGCGAAGCAGGCGCCTGAGGCTTCGGCGCGGCAACCGCTCAGCGACATTTCCGCCGGCGCCCAGGAGCTGTCGATGAACCAGGGCAGGATCTCGTAGAGCAGGAGCGCGATCAACGCGAACGACAGGATGGTCAGGACTGAATTCACCGGGCCGGGGAAAAGATTATCCTTCACCCAGCGGAACGGGCCGACGGCGCTGGAGGGCGGCGGCGACGAGGCAATCTCGCCTTTGGCCACGAAGGCGATGGGCGCCTTGCGGGCGAAGGCGGTTTCGGCGTGGGTCTCGCTCATATCACCGCTCCCTCAGCTTCATGCGTTCGTTGTAGAGGTTCATCACGAAGCTGATCGAAAGCGAGATGACGAGGTAGAACGCCATCAGCAACATCAGCGTCTCCATCTCCCGGCCCGTCTGGTTCAGCGTGATGCCGCCAAGCGTGCCGGTCGCGTCCATGTAGCCGACCGCGATGGCGAGCGAGGTGTTCTTGGTCAGGTTCAGATATTGCGAGATCAGCGGCGGCACGATGACCCGCATCGCCTGCGGCAGGACGACGAGCTTCATGGTCCGCGACGGGCGCATGCCCAGCGCGAAGGCGGCTTCGGTCTGACCATGGGAGACGGCCTGAATGCCGGCGCGCACGTTTTCGGCGATGAAGGCGCCGGTGTAGAGCGACAGCGCGAGCCAGAGGCCGATGAAGCTGTCGCGCACGAAGGTGCCGCCCTGAAAGTTGAAGCCCTTCAGCGCCGGCAGGCCGAGATGAAAGCCGAGCGCGACGAGGAGCGCGATCGACGGCAGCAAGATCGCCGACGCCCGATACCAGAAAACCTTGGGCCTGAGGCCGGTTTCGGCCTGCTTGAGGTCCGCCGCCCTGCCGATGCGCCGCGCGAGGTAGATCCCGCCGGCCAGTACGGCCAGGATGGCCATCAGATCGAGCGAGACCTTGAAGAGCCCGAGATCAAGAGCGCCGAGGCTACGCGAGAAGAGCGCCTCGGGGAAATAGAAGCCGCGATTCGTCAGAACGAAGGCGCCCGTCTCCACATCTCTGAAATCCCGCGGCGAAGGCAGGCTTTCGTTGACGACCGCGGTGACCACGATGATCCAGAGCAGCACCGGCACGTTGCGGAACCCCTCGACATAGATCGTCATCAGACGCGCGACGATCCAGTTCTTCGAGAGCCGCGCCACACCGGCCAGCACGCCGAGAACGGTGGCGGTGATGCAGCCGACGAGAGCGAGAATCAGCGTGTTCAGTATGCCGAGCACCGCCGCGCGGCCATGCGTCGACTGGGATGTGTATTCCAGCAGCCGCTGGTTCACGTCATAGCCGGCGGTAGTCCACAGAAAGCTGAAACTGAACGTCTTGCCGAGCGCCGCGAGGTTCTGCGCCGCGTTGTTGACCAGCCAGCCAACCGCGAGCATGAAAACGAACATCGCCACCACCTGGATCGTCATCGATCGATAACGGGTGTCGTAAATAAGCTGGCTCAGGCTAAAGCCTGCAGCCGGCGGCGCCGTGCCGGATACGGACATGAGGACCCACTGACAGGTCTGTGTTATATTTTATTTGCAGCAAGGGCGCGCCCTCCTCCCGGAAAGCGCGCCCCCGCCATTTTCAACTGGGCATTTCGGGCCTGTCCGGCCTGATCACCGGAACGGCGGCGAATAGAGGAGGCCGCCCTCGGTCCACTGCGCGTTCAGGCCGCGCTCAAGCCCGATCGCGGTGTCCGGGCCGAGATTGGCGG
>JBBDTD010000168.1:0-1055 GCA_040904645.1 Paracoccaceae bacterium | reverse complement strand
CGCACGCCCCCTTAGCGCCGCCTCGCACGGGCTCGCCGGGGAGTTGCGGCGGCGGGATCTCTGGCAGGAAATCAGTAACTACGCCGCCATTTATTTCGCCGCGCCGGGGGTCAGCTTCGTTGACGCCCATGCCGCCATTGCCCATGCCATGGCCGGGAATGACGCGGCATTGCAGGGGTTGCGCGAAACCGCCTCCGGCACGGCCAGCGATATCGTCAACCGCCTTGCCGATGTCTACCATGCCTTCGCGGCGGGCAACTGGCAGGCGGTGATTGACGGCCTGCTGCCCGTGATGGGCGCGCATGAACGGCTCGGCGGCAGCCGGGCGCAGCGCGATCTGCTGGAATTCACGCTGCTGCATGCCCTCCTCCGCCTCGGCAAGCGGGAGGAGGCGACGCGCCTCTTCACCCTCCGCCGTCCGACCCTCGCGAAGAACGGCCTGCCGCCCGCCCTGTTCCCGAAGGAAAGGGTCGCGTAGCCCTGCCCGTTATGTCGAGACGAGTTTGAGAAACGTCCGGTCCTCGCGCAGCAGAAACTTCTCCTTCTGTGCGAATTCGTAATTCTCCCGCCCCAGCGGATCAGCCGCGAGCCGGGCGCGATAGGCCTCATAGGCCGCCAGGCTCTCGATATGATAGACGCCATAGGCGAGCGTGCTCGATCCCTCATGCGGCGCGAAATAACCGACCAGATCGGCGCCCGAGCGCGGGATCGCCTTCCCCCAGTTTTTCGCATATTGCCCGAACTGCGCGCGTTTCGTGGGATCGATATGGTAGCGGATAAAGCAGGTGATCATGGTCCTCTCCTTGCGTGGTTTGGCCGGAGAATAACGCTTGCGCGGTGAGAATGCTTCGGTTACCATCGAACTATGAAAGAAGGACCGGACATCGCCTATCTCGGCTCGCTTATCGGCGATCCGACGCGGGCCAACATGCTGACGGCGCTGCTCTCGGGCAAGGCGCTGACGGCGAGCGAGCTGGCAATGGAGGCCGGGATCACCTCCCAGACGGCGAGCTCTCACCTCTCGAAAATGCAGGCCGGTGGCCTTCTCATACAGC
>JBBDTD010000167.1:0-6214 GCA_040904645.1 Paracoccaceae bacterium | reverse complement strand
GTCGCGCCGATCATGGTGATGTGGTTCGGTTTCGACTGGCAGTCAAAGGCGGCGGTGGTCGTCATCATGTGCTTCTTTCCGATGCTGGTGAACACGGTCGAAGGCCTGCGCGCCGCCGATCACATGCAGCGCGACCTGATGCGCACCTACGCCGCCTCCTATCGGCAGACGCTGCTGAAACTGCGCCTGCCGGCGGCGGCGCCCTTCATTTTCAACGGCCTCAAGATCTGCTCCACGCTGGCGCTGATCGGGGCCATCGTGGCCGAATTTTTCGGCACGCCCATCGTCGGCATGGGCTTTCGCATCTCCACCGAAGTCGGCCGCATGAATGTCGACATGGTGTGGGCCGAGATCGCGGTGGCGGCGCTTGCCGGCTCCGCATTCTATGGCATGGTGGCGCTCATGGAGCGTGCCGCCACGTTCTGGCATCCGTCGCAACGGGGATAGGCGGATGCGTCTCAGTCAAAACAGGAGAGGTCTGATGAAAACATTGATGATGGGCGCAGTCGCCGGCGTGCTTGCGCTGAGCGGCCTCAGCGCGGAGGCGGCCGACAAGGTGACGCTTCAGCTCAAATGGGTCACGCAAGCGCAGTTCGGCGGCTATTACGTCGCCGCCGAGAAGGGCTATTACGAGGACGAGGGCCTCGACGTGGAGATCAAGCCGGGCGGGCCTGACGTCGCGCCGGTGCAGGTTCTGGTCGGCGGCGGCGCCGATGTGATGGTGGACTGGATGCCATCCGCCCTCGCGGCGCGGGAAAAGGGCGTGCCGATCGTCAATATCGCGCAGCCTTTCAAATCCTCGGGCCTGACGCTGGTTTGCCGCAAGGAGACCGGCATCGCCAGCCCGGCGGATTTCAAGGGCAAGACGCTCGGCACTTGGTTCTATGGCAACGAATATCCGCTCCTGAGCTGGATGTCGAAGCTGGGCCTCGCCACCGATGGCTCGGCCGAGGGCGTGACGATCCAGAAGATCGGCTTCAATGTCGATCCGCTTTTGCAAAAGCAGGCCGATTGCATCACCGCCATGACTTATAACGAGTATTGGCAGATCATCGACGCCGGGCTGACGCCCGAAGATATCGTCGTCTTCAAATACGAAGAGGAAGGCATCTCCACCCTCGAAGACGGGCTTTATGTGCTGGAAGATCAGCTGAAGGACCCGGCCTTCGCCGACAAGATGGTCCGCTTCGTGCGCGCCTCGATGAAGGGCTGGAAATATGCCGAGGAGAACTCCGACGAGGCCGCGGAAATCGTGCTGGAGAACGACAACACCGGCGCCCAGACCGAAAAGCACCAGAAGCGGATGATGGCCGAAGTCGCCAAGCTGACCGCCGGCTCCGACGGCGCGCTTGATCCTGCGGATTATGAGCGGACGGTGAAGACCTTGCTTTCAGCCGGCTCAGATCCGGTGATCACGAAAGCGCCGGAAGGCGCCTGGACGCACGAGATTTCAGACAAGGCGCTCTGATCCCCGCCTGACGCCCGAAGGCCTGCGCCGGGAACGGCGCGGGCCTTTTTCGTCTCAGGTCTTGCCCGCCCGCGCGATCTGGAAGGTGGTGACGATGTCTTCCTCGGTCAGGGCCTTGTGGCTCGCCGGCTGGTTGGTCGCCGCTTCGTCGATCACCTCGCCGCCGCCGATGGAGCGGGCGACGCCGATCACGCGCGAAATCGAGGCGTAGATCCGATACCAGAACGGCCCGCCAAGCCCGATCAGCACTCCGGCGAGCAGCGTATAGGCCGCCCAGCCGAAATAGCTCCGGTCCGGGTCGCCAGCGCAGTTGGAGGCGGTGAACACCACGTCCAGCTTGAACCCGAAAATCGTCAGCTTCGACAGGCCCGAGCCGCAATAGGGGTAGTAGCTTGGCCCGATCGGCAGTCGCAGATCTGTGCGATAGGCGGTGAGCGAACTGGCGAGCCCATCTACCGCAGCCGAGACCTCCTCAAGCGAGGCTTCGCCCCCATCCGTCTGCGCCGCGCGCAACCGATCGACCGCAGCGTCGTTGTCGGCCTTCGCCTGCTCCGCCTGCGCGAAAAGCTGCGCGCGCGCCGAAGGGTCGTCCATCAGGTAGACAAAGACCCGCCCCGCGTCGACATTGGCGCCGAAGGCGAAAAGCACAGCCGCGATAGCGGTGTAGCGGTGCGCCTTGTAGCGGAACCGCTCCGCGGCGGCGGCGGCGTAGCGCTCATAGGTGCGGGCGATGTCGGTCAGCTTTTCGCGCAACTCCGCCCGCCCGGCCCTGGCGAGCGCGTCGCCGAGTTCGCTCTTGGCGAGGCGCTGGAGCAGCGAATAGGTGCTGATGCGTTCGTGCCCGAAGCGCATGTTCGCGAAGGGGATCTTCAGCGCCTTCACCGCCAGCGGGCTGAGGGTCAGCTTGCCTTTGAGCATCTCGACATCGGCCCCGGAAAGATCGCCATCGGCGTTCATATCCAGAACGCCGGTCAGCTTGTCTTTCATCGAGGGCACGATCTCATCGACGATCAGCCGCTCGATCGCGTCGGCGAGCACCGCCTGGCGCACCGCCAGAAGCCGCAGCAACGCTTCGGCGATGCCGGTGACGATGGTCGAAAGGACGATCATCACGACCGCGAACGCCGCGGCGCCTTCAAGAATCTCCATCACCGCCCCCTATTCAACTCAGCCGTGCCAGGCTGGCGCAAAATCCCGCCGCCGGCAAGAAATTCAGCTGAAGGCGATCTGGGTTTTCATCGCCATATTGCGATCGCAGGCCGTGAGGAACGCCGCCTCCGCCTCGTCCAGCGCCATCGTATGGGTGATGAGCGGCGCGGGGTCGATCAGCCCCGCCTGCATCAGCCGCACCGCCATCGGGAATTCCTCATGGAAGCGGAACGCGCCCCGCAAGTCGATCTCCTTCGCAGTGATCGCCTGCACCGGAACCATCATGTCGCCGCCAAGGCCGACCTGAACGATCACGCCGCGCGGGCGCAGCGCCGCGATGCCGCCTGCGAGCGCGGAGGGCGCGCCCGTGCACTCGAAAAGCACGTCGAAATAGCCCTTGTCGGCGCCGTAGGCCGCCAGCGCGTCAGGCTCCGCGCCGACATCTACGGCTCTGTCGGCGCCGGCTTTCAGCCCATGCGCCAGCGCCGCCGGCGCCAGATCGGTGACGACGATCTCCGCCGCGCCCGCGCGCCGGGCGGCGAGGATGCAGAGCGCGCCGATCGGGCCGCAGCCGGTCACCAGCACTTTTTTCCCGATCAGTTCCCCCGCCCGCCGCGCCGCGTGCAGGCAGACCGAAAGCGGCTCCGCCATCGCTGCGACACCGGGGGTGAGTCCGTCCGCCTTCACGCATTGCGCGGCGGCGGCCACCAGATGCTCGCGGAACGCGCCCTGAATATGCGGGAAGGGCATCGCCGAGCCGTAGAACCGCATGTCGAGGCAATGATTGCGCAGCCCTTCGGCGCAATAGCGGCAGCGCCCGCAGGGCCGCGAGGGCGAGATCGCCACCAGATCGCCGGGCGCGAGGCCGCTCACCCCGGCTCCCAGCGCCTCGACATGGCCGGAGACCTCATGCCCGAGGATCATCGGCTCCCTGATCCGGACCGCGCCGAAGCCGCCGTGATTGTAATAATGCAGGTCGGAGCCGCAAACCCCGCCAACCGCGAGACGAATCGAAATCTCCCCCGGCCCCGGCGTGCGCGCCTCACGCTCTTCGACGCGCAGATCCTTCGGGGCGTGGATGACGATGGCGCGCATGGCGGCTCCTCCTGTTCTTTTCCCGCGAAGATGACGGAAAGCGCGCGCGCGCGCCAGCCTCCCTTGCGGCGCCCCGCGCTCTCGCGGATGATGCGAAAAATCCGGAGGAGGACCGCCTTGTCATCGCTAGATCAACTTTTCTCGCTGAAAGGGCGCGCCGCGCTCATCACCGGCTCCTCGCAGGGCATCGGACTGGCGCTGGCCGAAGGGCTGGCCGGGGCCGGGGCGCGCATCATCCTCAACGGCCGCGACGGGGCCAAGCTGGAGGAAGCCGCGAAAGCACTGCGCGCGGCCGGCGCCGCCGTCGACCTTCTCGCCTTCGACGTGACCGATCACGCGGCGGCGCGGTCGGCGGTGGACGGCTACGAATCCGTCCATGGGCCGATCGAAATCCTGATCAATAACGCCGGGATGCAGCATCGCGGCCCGCTGGAGGAGTTCGCGCCCGAGGATTTCGAGCGGCTGATGCGCACCAATGTCAGCTCCGTCTTCAATGTCGGGCAGGCCTGCGCGCGGCACATGATCCCGCGCGGGCGCGGCAAGATCGTCAACATCGCCTCGGTCCAAAGCGCGCTGGCGCGGCCCGGCATCGCGCCCTACACCGCCTCCAAGGGCGCCGTCTCCAACCTGACCAAGGGCATGGCGACCGATTGGGCGCGCCACGGGCTGAACATCAACGCCCTCGCCCCCGGCTATTTCGAGACGCCGTTGAATGCGGCGCTGGTCAGCGACCCGGAATTCACCGCCTGGCTCGCCAAGCGCACGCCGCAAGGGCGTTGGGGCCGGGTGGAGGAACTGGTCGGGGCCTGCGTCTTCCTCACCTCGCCCTCGGCCAGCTTCGTCAACGGGATCACGCTCTTTGTCGACGGCGGCGTCACGGGCTCCCTGTGAGCGGCCCGGACATCCTCTGCCTTGGCGAGCCGCTGGTGGAATTCGTGCGTGAGCCGGACGGGCGCTGGCGCATGGGTTATGGCGGCGACACCTCGAACGCCGCCATCTCCGCGGCGCGGCAAGGCGCGCGGGTCGGCTATCTCGGCGCGCTCGGCGCAGATCTCTTCGGCGACGGCGTTGTCGATCACTGGGCGGTCGAGGGTGTCGACGCCGCTGCGGTGCGCCGCGATCCGAACGCGCCAACGGGGCTGAATTTCGTCGAGCCGGACCCCGCCGCGCGGCGCTTCACCTATGTGCGGAAAAACTCCGCCGCCTCGCTTTACGGGCCGGAGCATCTTGACCATGACGCGGTGCGCCGGGCGCGCGTGCTGCATCTTTCCGGCATCACGCTCGCCGTTTCCGCCCCGCTTCGCGCCGCCGGGCTGGCGGCGATGGAGACGGCGCAGGCGGCCGGGACGCAGGTCTCGCTCGACACGAATCTGCGCCTCGCGCTCTGGCCGCGGGAGAAGGCGCGCGCGGTCCTGCGCGCCGCCGCCGAACGCACCGATGTGCTGGTGACCTCCATCGACGACAGCGAAGCGCTTTTTGGCCTTTCCGACGCGGACGCGATCATCGACATGTGGCGCGAAACCGGGCCGGGGACAGTGATCGTGACGATGGGGGAGCGCGGCTGCCGGCTTATCGTGGGGGAGGAACGGCGCAGCATCGCCGCCGCCCCCTCCACGCCAGTGGACAGCACCGGCGCGGGAGACAGCTTTTCCGGCGCGTTCCACGCCTGGCGGCTGGAGACGGGCGACGCGTTCGAAGCCGCCCGCCGCGCCGCCATCGTCGCCGCCGGCACGGTTTCGGGTTATGGCGCGACCGCGCCGATCCCGCATCGCGCAGCGGTGCTGGCGGCGCTCTGACCCGTTCGCCGCCCATGAACCGGGCGACTTTGAGCGCCGGCGCCTAAAAACCGGGCGCCGACGCCATCGGCGCCTGCACGCCGCCCGGAATTCAATTGCGTGGCGGCGGCGGACGGGGTTTCAATGCCCGCTGAGCCGCAACCGGACCCGCCCATGTTCCACGCCCCGCCGCCAGCCGAAGCCGCCGCCATGCAGCGCGCCGAAGGCGTGGTGCGGATCGCGGTGAAGCTGCGGGCCGGGCAAACCGTGCTGGACCGGCTTCACCAATCGGGCTGCGGCAAGGCGCGCATGCCCCGCGCCGACGGGTTCGAGGCGGTTCTGCTCAACACCGCCGGCGGCCTGACCGGCGGGGACCGGATGGCGGTGGAGATCGCCGCCCCGGCCGGGTGCCGGGTCACCGCCGCCAGCCAGACGGCGGAGCGCATCTACCGGACGCTCGGCGGCGCGGCGCGGGTTCTGAACCGGCTCACCATCGGGCCCGGCGCCCGTATCGACTGGCTGCCGCAGGAGACGATCCTTTTCGATGGCGGCGCGCTGGAGCGCAGGCTCATAGTCGAGATGGCGCCCGACGCGACCCTGCTTGCGGTGGAGCCATTGATCCTCGGCCGCGCCGCGATGGGCGAGCGGGTGCGGAGCGGCGCCCTCGCCGATATCTGGCGGGTGCGCCGGGGCGGGCGGCTGCTGCACGCCGACGCGCTCCGCTTCG
>JBBDTD010000166.1:2424-6410 GCA_040904645.1 Paracoccaceae bacterium | reverse complement strand
ACATCTCATCGTATTTCGCAGCGTCGACATGCGCGCGCGCGATGGTTTCCGTTGTGGGCGTGTGAATCCCTTCGGTCATGGCCGGTCCCCCGAATGCTCGTGTTTTTCTTGGCGTCAGAGCGCCAGATATTCCTGCCGCAGTTCGGCGTTATCAAGCACTTCCTGCGCGGCCCCGTCAAAAACGACGGTGCCCATGTCGAGGATGATCGCCCGATCCGCCAGATGCAAGGCCGCGATGGCGTTCTGCTCGACGATGATCGTCGTCATGCCCAGCGTCTTGATATGCTCCAGCGTTCTCTCGATCTCTTGCACGATGACGGGCGCCAGACCTTCATAGGGCTCGTCAAGCAGAAGCAGCTTCACATCGCGCGCCAGCGTCCTGCCGATGGCGAGCATCTGTTGCTCACCGCCCGAAAGCGTCACGCCGTCCTGCTTGCGCCGCTCGCCCAGCCGGGGGAACAGCTCGTAGATCCGCTCGATCGACCAGCCCTTTGGCGGCGCGATCTGCGCCAGCTGGAGATTCTCCTCGACCGTCAGGCCCTGAATGACGCGCCTGTCCTCTGGCACCAGTCCGACGCCGAGCTGCGCAGCCTGATAGGCTTTCATCTCATGGAGGGGCTTGTGATCAAGCCAGATCTCACCCGATTGCACCTGCGGCGCGTCGACCCGCGCGATGGCGCGCAGGGTCGAAGTCTTGCCAGCGCCGTTCCGCCCCAGAAGCGCGACGATCTCGCCTTCGTGAATGTCGAAGCTGACGCCCTGAACGATGTAGCTCTCGCCATAATAGGCGTGAATGTCGTGGGCCGAAAAATAGGCCGGCGCGGAGCCGACGTTCACCGCTTTGTTCACCTGATCCCCCGTTCGATTCACGCTTCCGATGTCCAGCGGGCTCATGGCGTTCATCCTTTCGTCTGCTTCGCCGTCGGCGTCAGAGATGGGCGCCGCCAAGATAGGCTTCCTGCACTTTCGGGTGGCCTCTGACGTTCTCGGGCGTGTCTTCGACAATCGGCGCGCCCTGCGCCAGAACCGTGATGCGCTGCGCCAGACTGAAGACGACATGCATGTCGTGCTCGATCACCACCATGGTGATGCCGGTGGCGCTGATCTCTTTCAGCAGGTCGATGGTGGCGTTGGTGTCCGCCCGCGCCATGCCGGCTGTCGGCTCGTCAAGCAGCAGAAGCTTCGGCTTTTGCACCAGCGCCATGGCCAACTCCAGACGCCGCTTGTCGCCGCGGCTGAGGCTGTTGGCGATCACCTGCGGCTTCGCGCCCATTCCGACAGAGGCCAGCGCGCCCGCCGCCTGAGAGCGGATTTCCTCCTCCCCTATCAGGGGCGACCAGAGTGAGGGGCGAAAGGCCCCGTCCCGCTTGGCGAAGGCAGGGATCATCACATTTTCGAGCAGCGTCAGTTCGCCAAAAATCTCCGGCGTCTGAAACACCCGTGTCACACCGCTCTGATTGATCTCGTGCGGCTTCAGGCCGATCAGCGACACGCCGTCGAAAACGACCGAGCCGGTGTCGGGTATCAGGCGCCCGACAAAACAGTTGAGCAAGGTCGACTTGCCGGCGCCGTTCGGGCCGATGATCGCGTGGACCGTGCCCTGACGCACCTCAAGATTGACGTCGTTGAGAGCCTGCAAGCCGCCGAAGCGCTTGTTTACGTTCTGAACTGACAGGATGCCCATGTCTTTTCCCCTCACTCAGCAGGCGTCGCGGCGCGGCGGCGCGCGCCGTCGCTATCTTTTCGCCGGTAGTTCCTGATCCGCCTGAACCCCTCCATCAGCCCGCCGGGCAGGAAGATGACCACCAGCATGAAGATCATGCCGAGCGTCAACTGCCAGCCCTTGCCGACGAAGAAATGCAGAACCCACGTAACCGCCTCCGCCAGGTCGGCCGGCAGAAAGCTGAACCACCCGTCAAGGACGTTATCGTTGATCTTGGAGAAGATGTTCTCGAAATACTTGATAACCCCCGCGCCCAGCACCGGGCCGAGCAATGTGCCGGCGCCGCCGAGAATGGTCATCAGCACCACTTCGCCTGACGCGGTCCACTGCATGCGCTCCGCCCCCGCCAGCGGATCCGTCGAGGCCATGAGCCCGCCGGCGAGGCCGGCGTACATCCCGGAGATCACGAAGGCGGCCAGCGTGTAGGGCCGCGTGTTCACACCGGTGTAGTTCAGCCGGTTCTGATTGGTCTTGACCGCCCGCAGCATCAAGCCGAAGGGCGAGCGGAAGATCCTCATCGCGAAATAGAAAGCCGCGATCAGCACCAGGGCGCAGAAATAGTATCCGACATTGAACTGGAAGCTCCAGCCGCCGAGTTCCAGCACCGAAGTCGAATTCATGTTGAGGCCGAAGATGTTCGTCACCGGCAGCGAGCCGCTGATGTTCGTCGCGTCGAGCACCCGCGGATCGCTGAGCGAAAGCTGCAAGCCGGTTTCACCATTGGTGATTGGCGTCAGCACCGAATAGGCGAGGTTGAAGCTCATCTGCGCGAAGGCCAGCGTCAGGATCGAGAAATAGATCCCTGAGCGGCGGAGCGAAATGAACCCGATCGCCAGCGCGAAAAGACCCGAGACGAGCACCGCGAGGATGAGACCGGGCAGAATGTTCATGCTGAGCAGCTTGAACATCCAGACCGCGGAATAGGACCCGACGCCCAGAAACGCGGCGTGGCCGAACGAGAGATACCCGGTCAGGCCGAAGAGAATGTTGAAGCCGATCGCGAAAATCCCGTAGATCGCGAAACGCTGCATCAGGTCCGGATACCCGGCGTTGAACAGCGCGAGCGGACTGTCCCCCGGAAACGGGTTCAGGATGAAGGGCGCGAACAGCGAGAGCAGCGCGACCAGCCCCAGAAGCTGAAGGTCTTTTCTGTCGAGGCCGAACATGTCCTATTCCTCCATCACGCCTTTGCGCCCCATCAGGCCGCGCGGCCTCGCGAGCAGGATGATTATGGCGACGAGATAGATGATGATCTGGTCGATTCCGGGCAGGATCGATTTCACTTCGTTCATCGAAGCGAAACTTTCGAGAATGCCCAGCATGAACCCCGCGATCACCGCGCCCGGCAGCGAGCCCATGCCGCCAACGACCACGACGACGAAGCTCAGCACCAGGAAATCCATGCCCATGTGATAATTCGGCGAGTTGATCGGCGTGTACATCACCCCGGCGAGCCCGGCGACGGCGGCCGCGACCCCGAACATCAAGGTGAAGCGCTTGTCGATATCTATGCCAAGGAGGCCGACCGTCTCCCGGTCCGCCATGCCGGCGCGGACGACCATGCCGAAAGTGGTGAAGCGCAGAAAGCTGAAAACGGCGCCAATAACCACGGCCGAAAACAGGAAATAGATCAGCCGCCAGTAAGGATAGATGACGGCGTTCGGCTCAAACCCGACCAGCACCCCGAAATCCAGCGATCCGACGAAGGCGTCGGGCGCCGGCGTCGGGATCGGGTTCGCGCCATACATCGCCTTGATGACTTCCTGCAGCACGATGGCGAGGCCGAAAGTGACAAGGATCTGATCGGCGTGCGGGCGCTTGTAGAAATGTCGGATCAGGCCGCGCTCCATCACGTAGCCGATCAGCAGCATGATCGGAATCGCAAAGAGGATCGCGAGCGGAACCGACCAGTCGATAATGGCGCTTCCGACCGCTTCCCCGAACCACTGATCGACATATGGCGTCTCGATCTTCATCGGATTGCCGAGAAAATCCTTCTTCACCGGGTCGATGGCGACGCTCGCGGTCGAGAGAATCTTCTGCAGCGAAACCGCGCAGAAGGCGCCGACCATGAAGAGCGCGCCATGCGCGAAGTTCACCACGCCGAGCGTGCCGAAGATCAGCGTCAGTCCAAGGGCGATCAGCGCATAAGCGCTGCCCTTGTCGAGGCCGTTGAGAATCTGGAGGAGGATCGCGTCCATCGGGGTCCTGCCGTAAGTTCAGGGTGCGCAAACCGGGCGCCGAAGACCGCGCCAGCCCTCAG
>JBBDTD010000166.1:0-2414 GCA_040904645.1 Paracoccaceae bacterium | reverse complement strand
CGCGGTCGGTTTCCCGGTGGTCCGGGCGATCAGGCGCCCGGGTTGCACTTGCCAAGTTCGCCGCCCGCGAACATCGGGTGATCCGCCGCATACTCGACCTGCGCGCGCGGCGTGACCTCCACGATCTCGAGCGTGTCGTACTCGTTCTCCGGGTTCTCCTTGCCCTTCATGACCAGCACATCCTTGAAGCACTGGTGATCGGCGGCCCGATAGAGCGTCGGCCCGTTGCCGAGGCCGTCGAACTCAAACCCTTCCAGAGCTTCGGCGATCCCGCAGGGATTGAAGGTTCCGGCCCGTGCGGCGGCGTCCGCGTAGATCAGGGTCTGCGCATAGCAGGTCTGCGCCGCCTGGGACGGCGGGAAGCCGTATTTGGTGCCGAAGGACTTCACGAAGGCCTTGGTGCCCTCGTCCTGCAGCGTCCAGGCCCAGTTGGCGGAGCCGAAGACGCCCTTGATGTTCTCGCCGGCGCCCTTCGCCATCAGCTCGGAGTAGAGCGGCACGACGATTTCGAACTGCTTGCCGTTCACCTGCTTGTCGCGCAGGCCAAACTGCACGGCCTGGGTCAGCGAATTGACCATGTTGCCGCCGTAGTGATTCAGGATCAGCACATCTGCGCCTGAATTCAGCACCGGGGCGATATAGGACGAGAAGTCAGTGGAGGCGAGCGGCGTCAGCACGTTGTTGACGGTCTCCCAGCCGATCGCTTCGGTCGCGGCCTGAATCGATTCCTGCTGCGTCCAGCCCCAGGTGTAATCCGCCGTCAGGTGATAGGCCTTGCGTTCGGCGCCATAGTTGTTCAGCAGCACCGGCGCGAGCGCGTTTCCGGACATGTAGGCATTGAAGAAATGCCTGAACCCGTTCGCCTTCTTGTCTTTTCCCGTGGTGTCGTTGGAATGGGTGAGCCCGGCCATGAAGATGATCCCGGCTTCCTGGCAGAGCCCCTGCACGGCGACCGCGACACCGGAGGACGAGCCGCCCGAGATCATGATCGCGCCATCCTTCTCGATCATCGATTTGGCGGACGCGCGCGCCGCGTCAGATTTGGTCTGGGTGTCGCCGGAGACAAAGGCGACCTTGTTGCCGAGGACGCCATCGCCCTTCAGTTCCCGAGAGGAGAAGGTCGAGAGCATGCCGCCATCGCCTTCGCCGTTCAGATGCTCGACCGCAAGCTGGAAAGCGCGCAATTCGTCAAGCCCTTCGTCGGCGTAGGGGCCGGTCTGCGGCACGTTGAATCCAAGGGTGACCGTGCCGTTGGTCGGCTCGTTCAGGTAAGCGGCGCGCGCCTGGCTGGTGAAGATCGTCGGCATCGCGAGGCCGGCGCCAAGCGCAGCGCCGCCTTTCAAAAGACCACGGCGACTGAAGTTGAAATGTGACATTCGCGTCTCCTCCCTTGGCTGGCTTTTGGGGCCGGCCTTGTTGATGGGGTAGGATTGCCTGATTTTGATAATTTCTCAATAATGGATTGATTGTGTTTGATAATTCTGTAAATTTCATAACCATGGTATCTGTTGATTTGTAAATTATTAACAAGTTCGCAAAAATGTCGCGGCGATATCAGGGGTTCCCGCAATGCAGCGAAATGAGGGGCGGGCGGCGACGCGCGCCATCACACGGACCATCACCGGGCTGCGGATACGGGAGCGGCGGCGGGAGCTTGGGGTGAAGCAGGTGGAGCTTGCGGCGCGGGTCGGAGTCTCCGCCTCTTACCTCAACCTGATAGAGCGCAACCGCCGGGCGATCGGAGGCGCGCTGCTGGCGCGCATCGGGCGGGAATTGCATCTGACGCTGGATCAGCTCGACGGGTCGGCGGAGCGGCGCCTGCGCGAGGATCTGGAGGATCTGGCGGCGGAGCCGGAACTGGGCGGCGAGGCGAGGCCCGGCGCGCCGGACGAATTCATCGCCCGCCATCCGGACTGGGCGCGCGCGGCGACGCTGGCGCACCGGCGCTGGCGGGCGGCGGCGGCGGAGGCGGAGGCGATGGCCGACCGGCTGGCGCATGACCCGGCGCTGGGCGCGGCGGTCCACGCCATGCTGACGGAGATCACCGCGCTCCGCTCCACGGCGGAAATCATGGCGGAGGGGCGGGAGATTTCAGCCCCGCAGCGGCGCCGGTTCGAGACGATCATGTATGAGCAATCCTCGCGACTCGCGATCACTGGCGGCGGGCTGGCGGCCTATTTCGACGATGCGGCGGAGACGCGCCGGCGCCCTGCCCCGACCGGCGCAGCGGAGGATGCCCTTTCGCGCGCGCCTTCCCCCGCGCTGGCGCTGGAAAAACTGGCGACGCAGGCGCGCGTGAAGCTGACCGGCGCCGCCGGCGCCGCCGCCGCCCTCGCCGCGGCGCTGGCGAAGGCGACGCCGCGCCCGCCGGAGATGGCGCCCCCCGCCAGCCCGGTGGAGCGGATGGCGGCGCT
>JBBDTD010000165.1:0-6430 GCA_040904645.1 Paracoccaceae bacterium | reverse complement strand
CGGCCGGCACCGGCTTTGACGGGGCCGCGCGCCGGGCCGGCGACGCGCCTCGTCCCCCAATGGGTGGAGGAGGCGCTCAAATCTCAGTCGGAGTGAGAGCCGTGGCCGGAATGGTCCGAATCGCCCGCCGGCGCGCTTTCGCCGCGTTCGATCACCGGGGTTTCAACCACCAGTTCAGCGCCGCTTTCGAAGATGAGCGTGACCGGGACGGTCGCGCCAGCCTCAAAAGGCTGGGTCAGCCCCATGAACATGATGTGATAGCCGCCGGGCTTCATCTCGATCACGCCGTCCTCGGGCAGGACGATGGCGTCGACCTTTCTCATTTTCATCACGCCGCCGGTCATCACGTTTTCGTGGATCTCGACCCGTTTCGCGGCGTCGGACCGCGCGCCGATCAGCCGGTCGGCGGGGCCGTGGTTCATGACGCTGACATAGGCGCCGCCCGCCCTGGCGCTGGCGGCGGTGGCGTAGGCGAATGGCGCTTTCGCCATCATATGGTCGGCCTGGGCGGCGCCGGACAGGAGGAGAAGAGCCGCGATCGCGGCGGGGAAAATTGTTCTCATCGGATAGGTCCTTTTGGATTCTGGTCTTCAACGGTCAGATCAGAAACCCAAAAGGCGGCGCGCGCGCACGGGCGGGCGGCGGGGCGGCTGCGGCCATGTGCGTCGGCGGCGCGGGCTGCTGCGCGCGAGCCATTGCGGCGCTTCGCGGCGCTGGAACCGGCGCGGAGCCGAGGAAAGACTTCGCCAATGCGCAGTGATCGCAGGCGGCAGGCGCTGGCGGCTTGGGCTTGCCGGTCTCGAAATCGAAAGCGACCGGCTGCGCCATGCCGCAGATCATCTCGCCCGACGAGGCCAGGCCCATGCGCGGCCCGGCGAAAAGCGCCAGAGCTACGGCAAGCAGGAGACGAAGGAGAAATGCGCCGCTCATGGCGTGAGAATGACAACGGCGGCCGTCGCCATCAAGCACCGACCGCCGCGACATGAAGCCCGCGTCAGGTTCAGACCGTGGCCTGAGCCTTCGCGATTTCCTTCTTCACCTTCAGCGCGCCGGGGGAAAGATCCTCATCCCTGGCCTTGGCGAGATAGGCGTCGAGCCCGCCGCGGTGATCGACGGAGCGCAGCGTCGAGACCGCGATGCGGAACCGGAAATGCCGGCCGAGCGTCTCGCTCTCCAGCGTCACCGGATTCAGGTTCGGCAGATAGCGCCGGCGGGTCTTGATGTTCGAGTGGCTGACGCGGTTGCCGGTCAGCACGCCTTTTCCGGAGAGTTCGCAACGACGTGACATCAGTTTTTCCTCGGCGTTCGACATGAAAGGCGCGGCCCCTGGGAGCGCGCCCGAAATCAGAGTGGGCCTTTTAGGCGCGAGTCGCGAAAGCGTCAAGCGCCGTGAGCCGGGAAACATCGCTGCGCCCTTGCCCGCAGCGACATGCGCGGTCAATCTCGCGCGGATTACCGCCAACAGGAGAGAGCGCAATGTTCAAATCGCTCGTCGTCGCGCTCTTCGCCCTCGCCGCGCCGCTTGCAACGGCCGCGCCCATCCCGGCGGACCGCGCGGCCATAGTGGCTGAAGCGCGGGGCGAGACGGTCTATTGGCACGCTTGGGGCGGCTCGCCAAGGATCAACGCCTACATCGCATGGGCGGGCCAGGAAATGGCCGCGCGTTATGGCGTGACCGTGCGCCATGTGAAGCTTTCCGACACCGCTGACGCGGTGAGCCGCGTGATTGCTGAAAAAACCGCCGGGCGGGATGAAGGCGGCGCAGTCGATCTCATCTGGATCAACGGCGAGAATTTCGCGTCGATGAAGGCGGCCGGCCTGCTCTTCGGGCCGTGGGCGGAGGACATGCCCAACTGGGCGCTGCTGGCGACGGAGACGAACCCGGCGCTAACCAGCGATTTCGCGCTGCCGACCGACGGACTGGAGGCGCCCTGGGGCGCGGCGCGCCTGATCTTCTACCATGACGCCGCACGGCTGCCAGACCCGCCCCGCACCATCGCCGCGCTGCTGGACTGGGCCAAGGCCAATCCCGGCCGCTTCACCTTTCCGCAACCTCCTGATTTTCTTGGCGTCACCTTCCTCAAGCAGGCGCTTCACGATCTGACGCCGGACCCCGCGCTTTTACAGGCGCCCCCCGACAAGGCTGGTTTCGACGCGGCGACAGCGCCGCTCTGGCGATATCTGGAGGAGCTGACCCCCGCACTCTGGCGCGCCGGGCGCGCCTACCCGCAATCGGAACCTCGGCAGATGCAGCTGATGGCCGATGGCGAGATCGATCTCGCGGCGAATTTCGGCTCCGGGCCGATTTCCGCCGCCATCGCCAGTTTCGAACTGCCGGAAACGGCCCGGAGCTATACGTTGAACGGGGGAACGATCGGAAACGCGCATTTCCTCGCCATTCCCTACAACGCCAGCGCCAAGGCGGGCGCGATGCTGCTCGCGGATTTCCTGCTGACGCCGGAGGCGCAGGCGCGCAAGCTCGACCCTGTTATCTGGGGCGACGCCACGGTGCTGGAAATGGACAAGCTTTCCGCCGCAGACCGCGCCCGCTTCGATGCGATCAACCTTGGCCCCGCCACGCTGACGCCCGGCGCGCTCGGCCCGGCGCTGGCGGAGCCGCAAGCCGCATGGACGCCAGCGATCGAAGCCGAATGGACGGTGCGGTTCGGCGGCGCCCGATGAGCGCCCGCGCAGCCTGCGGATGAGCGCCGCCGGGGCGTTCTTGCGCGCCGCGCCCGCGCTCACGATCGCGGCGATGCTCGGCCCGGTGCTCGCCGGGATGGCGGGCGTGGCGGCGCCGGCCTTCGGCTGGTTTCCGGCGCTCGGCGGAGACGAGTTCGGGCTGGCGCAGTTTCGCGCGCTCAGCCGCCTGCCAAATTTCACGCAGGCGGCGTGGCTCAGCTTTTCCACCGGAATGGCGGCGACGCTGATCTCGCTGGCTATCGTTGCGCTGATCATGGCGGGCTGGCAGGGAACATGCGCCTTTCGCGTGATCGAGCGCGCGCTTTCGCCGCTCCTGGCCGCGCCGCATGCCGCTGCGGCCTTCGGGCTGGCGTTTCTGATTGCGCCGTCAGGCTGGGTCGCGCGGGCCTTTTCTCCCTGGGCGACCGGGTGGGAACAGGCGCCCGATCTTTTGATCGTGAATGACCCGAACGGGCTGGCGCTGATCGCCGGGCTGGTCGCGAAGGAGGCGCCGTTTCTTTTTTTGATGGCGCTGGCCGCGCTCGACCAGGTGCAGGCGGAGCAAAGCCGCATGGTCGCCGCTACGCTGGGGCATGGCCGGGTTTCGGGCTGGATCAAGACCGTCTTTCCCCGCGTCTATCCGCAGATCCGGCTACCGGTCTATGCTGTGCTGGCTTTTTCGATGTCTGCGGTCGATGTCGCGCTGATCCTCGGCCCGACGACGCCGGCGCCGCTTTCGGTGCTGGTGCTGCAATGGATGAACGACCCTGATGTCGCCTTGCGCTTTCGCGGCGCGGCGGCGGCGATGGCGCAGCTTGGGCTGGTCGTCGCGGCGCTCGGCCTCTGGCGGGTGGGGGAGTTGCTGATCGCCGTTCTTGGCCGGCGCTGGGTCGCTGGCGGCGGGCGTGGAATGTGTGAGCCTGCGTTACGCGGGCTGGGGCTTTTCGTAGCCGTCGCTTCGGCGGCGGCGGTCGGGGCCGGGCTGCTCGGGCTTGGGCTCTGGTCCTTCGCCGGGTACTGGAGTTTCCCGGACTTCACGCCGGACGCGCTGAGCCTGCGGACATGGGCGCGGAGCCTCCCCACCCTCGCCGCGCCAGCGGCGGCGACGGCGCTGATCGGCCTTGCCGCGATGGCGGCGGCGATGGTCCTGACCCTGGCCTGCCTTGAGACGGAAACCCGGCGCGGGCGGCGGCCCAGCCGGGCGGTCTGGCTCCTTTACCTGCCGCTGATCGCGCCGCAGATCGCGTTCCTGCCGGGGCTTCAGATGCTGGCGCTCGCCGCCGGGCTGAATGGCGGAACCGGGGCCGTGATGCTCGGCCATCTGGTTTTCGTGCTGCCTTATGTGTTCCTTTCTCTGGCGGACCCTTGGCGCGCGCTCGATCCGCGCTTCGCCCTTGGCGCGGGCGCCCTTGGCGCAGGGCCGGGCCGGGTATTTCTTCTCGTGCGGCTACCGCTCTTGCTGCCGCCGATTCTGGCCGCGGCGGCGGTTGGGTTCGCGGTTTCGGTCGGGCAATACCTTCCTACGCTGCTGCTGGGGGGTGGGCGGGTCGGCACGTTGACGACGGAAGCGGTGGCGCTGGCCGCCGGCGGCGACCGGCGGCTGATCGGGGTCTATGCGCTGGCGCTGACCGCGGCCGCCTTCGCGCCCTTCGCCATCGCGCTGACGGCGCCGCGCGCCCTGTGGCGGAATCGCCGGGGCATGCGGACATGAGCGCGCCGGGATTGATCCTCGATGATCTGCGGATCACGCTTGGCGGCGCGCCGTTCCTTTCCCTTTGCGCGCGGATCGCGCCGGGCGAAGCGCTGACGGTGATGGGACCGTCCGGTTCGGGCAAGTCGACCCTGCTCTCCGCGATCATTGGCGCGGCGGCCCCCGGCTTTGCGGTTTGGGGGCGCATCCTTCTGAACGGGCGGGATATCTCCGCGGCGCCGACGCCGAAGCGCCGCGTCGGGATCCTGTTTCAGGATGACATGCTGTTTCCGCATCTGAGCGTCGGCGGTAATCTCGGCTTCGGGCTTTCGCCCGCAATCCGTCCGCGGGCGGAGCGGCGGCGGCGTATCGGGGCGGCGCTGGCGGCGTTCGGGTTGGAGGGGTTCGCGGACCGCGATCCGGCCACGCTGTCAGGCGGCCAGAAGGCGCGTGTCGCGCTCCTGCGGGTGCTGCTGTCGGAGCCAGAGGCGCTGCTTCTTGATGAACCATTCTCCAAGCTGGACGCCGCGCTTCGCGAGCAGATTCGCGAATTGGTCTTCGCTGAGGCGCGGGCGCGGAGCCTGCCGGTTCTGCTCGTAACCCATGACGCAGCCGACGCGGCGGCTGCGGGCGGGCGGATCGTCGCCCTCGGGTCAGGCTGAACTCAGGCCGCCGCCACCCGCGGCGCGCGGGGGCGGGAGCGGAAAATCAGCGTCACGATCACCGCGAGATTGAGGAGGTTCCAGGCGATGCCGTTCAGGAACGCCATCGCATAGGAGCCGGTCAGGTCGTAGATCCAGCCTGAAACCCAGCCGCCGAGCGCCATGCCGATGATCGTCGACATGATGACGAAGCCCACACGGGCGCCGGCTTCCTTCGGCGGCAAATATTCACGCACGATAATGGCGTAGGCCGGCACCAGCCCGCCCTGGCTCAACCCGAAAATCAGGCTGACGACATAGAGCGACGCCAACCCGTCGAACGGGATATAGAGAAAGAGCGCGGTGCACTGGAGCACGGAACCGATAAGGAGCGTGCGCACCCCGCCGATCGCGTCGGCGAGCATGCCGGAGGCGATGCGGCTGACGACGCCGCCGAGCAACATCAGCGAAAGCATCTCGGTTCCCACGGCGGGGCCGTAGCCGAGATCCATGCAATAGGCGACGATATGGACCTGGGGCATCGACATCGCGATGCAGCAGCCAAGACCCGCGAGACAAAGCAGAAACTGGAGCGCCCGCGGCGAAAGCCCGGCGGTCATCGCCGCCGCCGAAGCCCGCTCCCCCGCCTGCGCCAGCACGCCTTCGGGCGCACGGCGGCGCAGCAACAGCGCCAGCGGAATCACGGTCGCCAGAACGATCGCGGCGAGCGCGAGATAGACCGCGCGCCAGCCGTCCTCCGCCAGCAGGTCGGAAAGCGCCCAGGGCCAGAGCGCCCCCGCCAGGTAATTTCCGCTTGCGGCCATGGTGACCGCGAGGCCGCGCCTGCGCATGAACCAGTGCGAGATATCCGCCATCAACGGCGCGAAACAGGCGGAAGAGCCGAAGCCGATCAGGAAATGCACCCCGGAAAGCAGGGGCAGGTTGGGCGTCATCGTGGCGAGCGTATAGCTGACCCCGAGCAGGATCGCCGCGGCCGAGATCGACTTGACGACGCCGAACCGGTCCACCGCCCGGCCGACGACGACGCTGCCGAGCGCGAAGCCGAGCATCGAAAGCACATAGGGAATCGCCGACGCGCCGCGGCTGACGCCGAACTCCGCCTGCACGGCGGGAAGCACCGCGATATATGACCAGATGCCGACGCTGCCGATCGTTCCGATCAGCACCGTGATGGCGAGCCGGACCCATGAATAGCGGCTGTCGAGGATATCTTGATCGGTCACGGGCGATTGCGTAGCGCGCGGCGCGGCGCTTGTCACGCGCCTGATATCAGCTATTTTTCGCCCGGCGGAAAAGCGCCAGCAATTGCTCGGCCGCAGCTTCGGGGGCGATGTCCCCGGCTGTGATGCGGGCCTCCATTTCCGGCAGGGCGGCGGCGATCCCGGCGTCGGCGGCG
>JBBDTD010000164.1:0-6487 GCA_040904645.1 Paracoccaceae bacterium | reverse complement strand
GGCGGGGGCGGCGAGATGGCGCGCCGCGCCCATCGCCGCGCCCTCCGCGCCGTCCATGCCGATAAGCGCCGCGGCGCGCGCCACTTCCTCGCGGACCCGCTCCGCGCCCTGCATCAGACGCCTGCGCGCATCAAGGGCGGCGTCTTCGCCCGGCTCCGGCGCGAAGCCTTGCAACTCAGCGACGCTGTGTTCGAGATATTCACGGTCCCGCGCCGCTTCGGAATGGCGGCTTTCGGCTTCCGCCAGCGCGGCGGCGGCGGCGCGCGCGCGCCGCCAGGCGATGCGGCAGGCCTCAAGCTCCAGCTCGGCGCCGGCGAATGCGTCGAGCAGCGCCCGGTGCCCGCGCATGTTCAAAAGGCCGCGATCATCGTGTTGGCCATGCACCTCGACCAGCATTTCCCCAAGCCGCCGCAATGTCTCCGCTCTTACCCGCTGATCATTGACGAACGCGCGCGACGGCCCGCCGGCGGAAGCGACGCGCCGCAGCAGAAGCCCGTCATCGGACCAGTCCAGGCCGGACTCCGCCATGAGCGCGCGCGCCGGATGATCCGCGCCCGGCCGCAATGTCGCCGTCACCGCGCCTTCGTCCGCGCCGGCGCGCACGAGGCCCGTCGCCTCCACCATGCCGAGGGCGAAGCCAAGCGCGTCGAGAAGGATGGATTTTCCGGCGCCCGTCTCTCCGGTCAGCACGGTCAGGCCGGCGCCGAAGTCGAGCGTCAACCGCTCGATCAGGACGATGTTCCTGATCTCCAGACTCTCCAGCATTATCGCAGGCCGTTCCGCACGGGGCGTCGCCTCAGAACTGGTCGCCGTAGAAAACCTTGCGGAAGTTACGGCTCAACCAGCTTTCTTCGTCGATTTCGGGGCCGAGCCGCTGCCCGGTCAGCAGCGCGTAGCTGTCAGTATACCATTCCGAGCCCGGATAGTTGTAGCCAAGCACGGCGGCCGCGTTCTGAGCTTCGTTTGTGACGCCGAGGCCAAGATAGCTTTCAACCAGCCGATGCAGCGCCTCCGGCGTCTGCGAAGTGGTGTTGTAGCGCTCGATCACTTTGCGGAACCGGTTGATCGCGGCGATGTAATGCTGCCGGCCCAGATAATACCGGCCGATCTGCATTTCCTTGCCGGCGAGATTGTCGAGCGTCAGATCACGCTTCAGCGCCGCATCGCGCGCATAGGGGCTGTCGGGGTAACGCTCGATCACCTCGCGCAGGGCTTGCGAGGCGCGAATCGTGTCGCCCTGGTCGCGACCCACATCCGAAATCTGGTCATAATAACTGAGCGCGACGATATACTGAGCGTAAGCCGCGTCAGAATCCGACGGGAAGAAATCGAGATACCGCTGCGCCGCGAGGCGCGCCTCCTCATATTTCCCGCCGCGATAATAGGATTCAGCCGACCGGATCATCGCCGTCTTCGCGAGGCTCGAATAGGGATAGAGCCGTTCGACCTCGTCATATCCTTGGGCCGCCTCGACAAAGTCCCTGTTCACTGCGGCAAGGTCGGCGTCGGCGAAGATGTCCGCGGCCGGCCGGGCGTCGTCCACAAGCGAATCGTCCGATGAGCAGGCGACAAGCGCCAACGCCGCCAGAAGCGTCAGCGCGCGTCCAGCGCCGCGGCGTCCGCCCGGTCCGATCATCAGCCTGCCATTCATCTTCCACTCCCTCGCCTCGCCCCCGGCGCCGCATCGATAGCATAGGCCGACGCACCGCGTCATGCCTTCGCGCCGCAGTTTCTGGCGTAACTTCGCCGGGCGCCCCGCGCAAGTCGCCTCATGTCATGAAAACGGGCGCCTCCGGACTGGTCCAGAGGCGCCCGCCTTTCGTTGGAGGAGGTGCGTCGCGCGTTCAGTTGGCCTGCCGGCGAAGGAACGCGGGGATCTCCATCCGCATGTCTTCGTCATCTTCGACCGAATCCTCACGCCGCTCCTCGCGCGGCGCGCGGCCGGGTGCGGCGTCCGGATCGCGGCGAAGCGCCGTGGCGACGCGCGTCGACGCGTGCCCCGCCGCAGGTTCCGCCCGGCCCATCGCCATGCCGCCGGGTTGCGCGCCGTCACGCCCCCGCCCGCCGCCGCTGGTCATCCGGTGAATGAGGCTGTTGAGCCCGAACCGGCCCCGATCGGCTTCAGCAGTCTGCGCCTGCGCGGCTTCGCGCATGCCCGCGACCGTGAACGGCGTCGGATCGCCCGCATGCGCGGCGCGGCGCGGCGCCGGTTCCGGCGCATCGGCGCGCGGATCGCCAGGCTCGATCGCCTCGGGGGCGATGAAGTCCGGCTCGCGGATCGTATCCTCGCGCATCTCCGCGTCGGCGAAGAGGTTCGGCTCCGGCTCATGGCGCTGCGGCGCGGCCATGGCCGCGGGGCGCAAGACCGGCTGCGGGGCGGCGGCCTGCATCACGGGCTGCGGCGCGGGCGCGACTTCCGCCGCGACCGGACGCTCTGTCACGGCCGGCGCGGCGGAGGCGCGGCGCGGCGCTTCCGGGGTCGCCGGCACGATGCGGCCGGTCGTGATCGGGCGCCGTTCGGACGGGCGCGGCGTCATTTCCAACATCGCGGCGGCGTCGATGCCGGTGGCGACGACCGAAACACGCATCCGGCCTTCCATTTCGGGATCGAGCGTCGAGCCGACGATGATGTTCGCCTCCGCGTCCACCTCTTCGCGGATCCGGTTCGCGGCCTCGTCCAGTTCGAAGAGCGTGAGGTCGTAGCCGCCGGTGATGTTGATCAGAACGCCGCGGGCGCCCTTGAGGCTGACTTCGTCGAGCAGCGGGTTGGCTATGGCTTTTTCAGCGGCGTCGATGGCGCGGGTTTCGCCCTCGGCTTCGCCGGTGCCCATCATCGCCTTGCCCATTTCGTCCATGACGGAGCGAACGTCGGCGAAGTCGAGGTTGATCAGGCCGGGCCGGACCATCAGGTCGGTCACGCCCTTGACGCCCTGATAGAGCACGTCGTCCGCCATCATGAAGGCTTCGGCGAAGGTCGTGCGCTCATTCGCGATGCGAAAGAGGTTCTGGTTCGGAATGATGATCAGCGTGTCGACGACCTGCTGAAGCGCCTCGATGCCGCCATCAGCCTGCGACATCCGCTTCGTGCCCTCGAACTGGAAGGGCTTGGTGACGACGCCGACAGTCAGGATGCCCATCTCGCGCGCCGCGCGGGCGATCACCGGCGCCGCGCCGGTGCCGGTGCCCCCGCCCATGCCGGCGGTGATGAAGCACATATGACTGCCTTCGAGATGCTGGATGATCTCTTCAAGACTCTCTTCGGCGGCGGAAGCGCCGACATCGGGCTTCGCGCCAGCGCCAAGCCCTTGCGTGACGCCGACGCCGAGCTGCAAACGACGGCTGGACCGCGTCTGCTGAAGCGCCTGGGCGTCGGTGTTCGCCACCACGAATTCCGCGCCTTCGAGGTTTTTCTCGATCATGTTGTTGACGGCGTTGCCGCCAGCGCCGCCGACGCCGAATACGGTGATGCGCGGCCGGAGCTCATCGGCTTCCGGCGACTTCAGGTTAAGGGCCATTTGTTCCGCCTGTATATTGCCACTACTGCCACGCCTTCGTTTGTTAGTCTTGAGGCGTTATCCAAAAACTCTACCGCAACGAGAGATTCATGTCGATGTAAAATCCCGTAAAACCTTACCAATTATCGCGGAACCAGCGCACGGCCCCGGCGATTCGGCGCCGGGAGGCGAAAGCCGCCACCGGCTCGAAATCCCATATCTCATCTTGTGGGCGCGCCGCGTGCAGGGCGAGGCCGACGACAGCCGCGCAATCCGGCCCGCTGACCGCCTGCGGCAGGCCCGCGATGCGCATCGGCCGCCCGATCCGGACCTGTCGGCCAAGGATGCGCTGCGCGGTTTCCTCTATGCCCGTCAGTTGCGCCGCGCCCCCGGTCAGCACGATCCGCCGGCCCGGAAGCTGCTGAAACCCGGCGGAGTCGAGCCTGCGGCGCACGTCCTCCAGTATTTCCTCCAGCCGCGGCCGGATCACGCCGATCAGCGCGGAGCGGGAGATCTTGCGTCGGTCCGCAGGGTGGGTCTCACCGATATGCGGCGCCTCGATCAACTCGCGATCATCGAGCCCGGTGGCGACCGCGCCGCCATGAAAGGTCTTGATCCGCTCCGCGGCATCCATTGGCATCGAAAGCCCGACGGAGATGTCCTGCGTCAGATGATCGCCGCCCATGCGCACGCTGTCGGCGTGAATCAGATGTCCGCGCAGGAAGATCGCGATATCCGAGGACCCCGCGCCAAGGTCGATGCAGGCCGCGCCGAGCTTCTGCTCATCCTCGACAAGACTGGAAAGACCGGAGGCGTAAGAGCCGACCACCACGCCCGCCAGCTCCAGATCGCAGCGGCGCACCGACGCCGCGAGATTGCGGAGCGGCGTCCGATCCACCGAAACCGCATGCAGATCGACCGCCAGCGATTTCGCCGCCATCCCGCGCGGGTCCGGCGTCGAGCCGCGCCCGTCGAGGGTGAAATTCACCGGCATGGCGTGGATAACCTCCCGCCCTTCGCGGCGGTCGGGCCAGTCGCTGGCGTGGAGGGCGCGTGAGATATCGCGCGAGGTCGCCTCCTCGCCTTCCAGCTCCACTTCGCCGAAGGCCCCGATGCTGCGCGGCCGCGCGCCGGAGACAGTGGCGATTACCTGATCGACCCGCGCGCCCACGCTTTTCTCCGCCCGCTCGAGCGCGGTGCGGATCGCGCGCTCACTGTCTTCCATATCGGCGATCTCGCCAAACCGGACCCCGCGTGAGCGCGTGATCCCCGCCCCGACCACACGCAGCGCGGCGTGCGCGTCATGCGCGGAGCCCTTGGCCTCCGCCTGCTCCAGCGCGGCGGCGTCAACCTGAAGGATCAGGCAGACTGTCTGGGAGGTGCCGACGTCGAGCACGGCGATGAGGCCTCGACGGAGGGCGGCGCGAAGGCGTTCGCGCATCGCGCGCATGTCGGCGGGATATGGGTTCATGCGTCCTTGCCAGGCTTTCGGGGTTTGCGGGCGGCTTGCAGCGCCTCCATCGCTTCGGCGCTAAGCCGCAGCGTGGGACGATCGGCGAGCCGAAGATCGACATGGGTGACATCGCGGGAGAGAACATTCTCGCCCGCGTCGAGCGCGGCGAGATAGCCCATCGCGTCAGGCGCGCGGAGCGCGGGAAGCATCACCAGCGGCCCGTCCTGAATCACGGCGTTCCACCGGCGCTCCCCCACCCGGACGAGGCCGCGAAGCCGCGGGCCGACGCCGGCGGCGGCGGCGATGACCGCCAGCGCGTCCGCGACGGCGCGGTCGGCGCCATCGCCAGCGATCAGCGGCAAATTTGGCCGCTCCGCGCGCGCCGCCAGCGGCGCGATATGCTCGCCCGCCGCGCCAAGCAGCGTCAGCGCCTCGCCCCGCCGCCAGATGGCCACCGGCCTGCGCTCCCTCACCGTGACGATCAGCGTCTCAGGCGCGGAAAGACGGACTCCGGCGCTTTCGACCCAGCCGATCTGGCCGACCGCCGCGCGGATCTCCGCCGCGTCCGCCGCGAGCGACGACGCGCCGAGCCACGGGGAAAGCGACGCGCGCACTTCCTGCGCCACCTCAGGGGTCAGGTTGTTTCCGCGCACGTCGATCCGGCGCACCGCGAATTCCGGCCGTTCCGACACCGCGGAGCGCACCATTGCAGTCAGCTCGACCACATCCGCCCGGATCTGCGGCTGCGCGGCCGCCCAGCCGATGGAGGCGACCGCGATCACGATCGGCCCGTGAACGGTCACTGCGCGGCGAAACGCCGCCCGCCGCCAAAGCCGCTTCATCTTGTAGCTGAGCCGCGAGGGCGCGGGATCCTTGCGCGCTTTTCCGCCGCCGGTCAGCGGGGGCATGACGCATCCTCCACCATCCAGCGGCAAAGCGCGGGGAAATCCATGCCGTGATAAGCCGCCTGCTCCGGCGCGAGAGAGGTTGGGGTCATGCCGGGTTGGGTGTTGGTCTCCAATACGATCAACCCGTCAACGCCTTTGCTGTCGTCCCATCGCAGGTCGGTCCGCGTCACGCCGCGACAGCCGAGCGCCGCGTGGCAGCGCTCCGCATAGTCGAGGCAGGCGGCGAAGACATCTTCCGGCATTTCCGCCGGCACCACATGGCGCGATCCGCCGTCCTGATATTTCGCGGCGTAATCATACCAGCCGGTGGAGGAGATGATATCGGTGACGGTCAGCGCCTTGTCGCCCACCACCGCGACGGAAAGCTCGCGCCCGGGCGCGTAGGCCTCGACCATCATCACCGGCGGCGCCTCCGGCTCCAGCCGCGCCGGGCCGTTGGCGTTTTCGTGAACGATATAGATGCCGACGGAGGAGCCCTCATTATAGGGCTTCACCACGTAAGGCGGCGTCATCGGGTGCCCGGCGGCCACTTCCTCGCGGCTCACGAGCCGTCCGGCCGCCACGGGAACGCCGGCGGCCGTGAAGACACCCTTCGCGCGCATCTTGTCCATGGCCAGCGCGGAGGCGAGGAC
>JBBDTD010000163.1:0-6544 GCA_040904645.1 Paracoccaceae bacterium | reverse complement strand
CACGATCGAGGGTTTCATCCCCGACCCGACGCGGATGCCGCCGGGCTGCGCCTTCCACCCCCGCTGCGACCATCACAAGCCGGGATTGTGCGACGTCGGCGCGCCTGAACTTGAGGTGGCTTCGGGCGATCATCGGCTGCGCTGCAAACGCTGGCGTGAACTGGAGGGAGGCGCTCCATGAACCAGCCCCTTATCCGCACGGTCGACCTCAAGCAGCATTTCGCCATCCGCAAGGGCGTGCTCGGCCGCTCAAGCGACGTGGTGCGCGCCGTTGACGGGGTCACGCTCGATATCGCGCGGGGCGAGGTTCTGGGGCTGGTGGGCGAAAGCGGCTCCGGCAAGTCTACGCTTGGCCGCGCTATCATGGCGCTCGCTCCGCCGACCTCGGGCGCGATGTATTTCGACGGCGTCGATCTCGCCGGGCTGTCTCCCGCCATGCTCAAGCCCTACCGGCGACGGATGCAGATGGTGTTTCAGGACCCGTTCAGCAGCCTCAACCCGCGCATGACCATCGCCCGGACGCTGACCATGCCGCTGCGCTTCAACGCGCCGGAGCTTTCCACAGCGGAACAACTGGCGCGCGCCGGCGACGGGCTGGAGCGGGTTGGCATGTCACGGGCTTACCTCAGCCGCTATCCGCACGAATTCTCCGGCGGCCAGCGCCAGCGCATCGGCGTCGCCCGCGCGCTGATGGTGGAGCCGGATTTCCTGATGGCGGATGAGGCGGTCTCCGCGCTCGACGTCTCGGTGCAGGCGCAGGTGCTGAACCTTCTGGCGCGCATCCGCAGGGAGATGAACCTGACGATGCTGTTCGTCACCCATGATCTCGCGGTGGTCGGTCATGTTTCCGACAGGGTCGCGGTCATGTATCTCGGCCAGGTGGTCGAAATCGCGCCGACCCGCACCTTGTTCGCCCGCCCCCGCCATCCCTACACCGAAGCGCTGCTCTCGGCGGCGCCCGAACCCACCCCCGGCAGGGCGGCGAACCGCATCGTGCTGCAGGGCGACATTCCCAGCCCGGTGAATCCGCCGTCTGGCTGCGCCTTTCGCACCCGCTGTCGCTACGCCCTGCCCGCCTGCGCAGGTGAGAGGCCGGAATTGCGCGATCGGGGCGCAGGAACCTCCGCCGCCTGCATCCGCGACGACCTCGACCTCGCACCCGCGGCCGGCGTCGCGCTGCAGGGCGCGCAAGCATAAGCGGTCAGGTCAGCATGTAGCGACGGCAAGCGATATTTCGTGATGTTGCAAGCGATGCGACCTTGCGATCAGCGCCGCCGCCATGTCGTTGGCTGGCCGTCAGGCGTCAGGTGAAAAGCGCTTCGATCGCATCTGCGTATTTCTCGGCGATCGACGCGCGGCGAACCTTCATTGTGGCCGTCACCTCGCCGTCGTCATGGTCAAGTTCCTTCGTCAGAAGATGGAAGCGGCGGATATGCGCGACGCTGGCGAGCGCGGCGTTCGACCTGGCGATTTCCGCTTCAACCATATCCCGAACCGCCGGATTCTCGGTCAGATTGCGGAAATTCGTGTAGGCGACGCCGTTTTCCTCGGCCCACCTGCCGGTGGTGTCGAAATCCACCTGGATCAGCGCGGCGACGTATTTTCGGCGCTCGCCGATCACGATGCATTCCTTGATGAACGGGCTGGATTTCACGTTGTTCTCGATCTCGGACGGGCTGAGATTCTTGCCGCCCGCGGTGATCATGATGTCCTTCAGCCTGTCGACGATCCTGTATCGCCCGTTCTCGCATTCCGCGACATCGCCGGTGTGAAGCCAGCCGTCACGGAGGGCGCCCCGCGTCGCGCCTTCGTTCTTGTAGTAGCCGGAGAAAACAATGGGGCCGCGCACCATCAACTCGCCAGCGTCGCCTATGCGGGCCTCGACATTGACGACCGGCTCGCCGACGGAGGCCGGATCAAGCCGCGAGAGCCGCTGCCCCAGCGCGACGCCTGAGGTCTCGGTCGCGCCGTAAACTTCGATCAGGGGCACGCCGATGGTGCGGAAATAGTCCACGATCGCAGGCGAAATCGGGGCTGCGCCCGTCATCGCCACGCGCGTGCGGCGAAGGCCGACGTAATTCTGGAGCGCGCGAAAGATCAGCAGCCGCCAGAAGGCGCCTGTCAGGCGTTGCGCCAGGCTGCGCTCCGCCGCCGGAACCGTCGCCAGCGGCTGGCAAGCGGCGAGCGCGCGGTCGTAGAGCGCCTTGCGAAAGCCGCTCGCCTCAAGAATACGGATATGGATCGAGGCGTGGAGCTTCTCCCAGATCCGGGGCACGCCGAGAAACATCGTCGGCGCGACCTCACGCAGATCTTCCTGCACGGTGCGAAGCGACTCGCCGAAATTCACCTCGGCACCGTGATAGATCGGCCCCATGACCGTCGTCATCTGCTCCGCGACATGGCAAAGCGGCAGGTAGGAGAGATGCTTGTCGCGTGGATTGAGGCCCAGCAGATCGCCGTAAGCGCAGGCCTGGGCCGCAATGTTGCCATAGGTGAGCATCGCGCCCTTGGGCCTGCCGGTTGAGCCCGAGGTGTAGATCATCAGCGCCACGTCATCAGCCGAAAGCCGGTCGATGATCCCGCCCGTGAGGTCGGGATTGACCGCCCGGTCCTCGCGGCCGGCCGCCTCCATCGCCGCGAAGCTGATGACGAGATCGGGCGGATAGGACCGCATGCCCTTGGCCTCGACGACGACGATGCGAGAGAGCAACGGCAGGTCCGCGCGGATCTCCAGCACTTTGTCCACCTGCTCCTGATCCTGGCAGATGACGATGCTGCTGTCCGAATGCTCCAGCACATAGCAGACTTCGGGCGCCGGGCTCGTCGGATAGACCCCGACCGTCACCGCGCCCGCGCAGGCCGCGCCAAGCTGGCCGAGCACCCACTCGATCCGGTTCTCCGAGAGAATGGCGAGATGGCCGCCCTCCCCCAGTCCTAGAAGCCGCAGGCCATGGGCCACATCGCGCGCGCGGTCGAAATAACCGCGCCAGGTCGTCGGCTTCCAGACGCCGAAATCCTTCTGGCGCAGGGCCGTGCGCGTCGGATGCGTCTCGGCCTGAAGGCGGAGCATTGCGGGCAGGGTATGATCGGCCATGTCTTCCACGTCAGGAGAGCCAGCGCTTGCGGCGCTTGTAGTGTTTCACGTCGCGATAGCTCCTGCCTCCGGCGCTTGCCGACTGGCCAAGGTAGAATTCGCGCACATCGTCGTCGGCGACCAGCCGTTCGGTCGGCCCGTCAAGCTGAATGCGGCCGTTCTCCATGATGTAACCATAATGCGAGATAGCGAGAGCGACGGCGGCGTTCTGCTCAACCAGCAGCATGGAAACGCCAGTTTCGCGGTTGATATGGGCGATGATCGCGAAGATCTCCTCCACCAGCTTCGGCGAGAGGCCGAGCGAAGGCTCGTCCAGCAGGATCAGCGACGGCCGCGCGACCAGCGCCCTGCCGATCGCAAGCATCTGCTGCTCGCCGCCCGAAAGATAACCGGCCCGGCCGTTGCGGCGTTCGCGGAGCCGGGGGAAATAGTCGTAGACGGGGCCGAAATCCGCCGCCGCCTCCTTTCGCCCCGTCATTGCGAAGGTCGCGGCGATCAGGTTTTCCTCGACCGTGAGATCGTCGAAGATCCGCCTCCCCTCCATCACATGAAAGAGGCCCCGCCGGACAAGCGCATGGGGCGTAAGGCGGGATATATCCTCCCCCTCGAAGCGAATTCGCCCCGCCGTAAGCTCGCCATTTTCGAGGCTCAGGAGGCGCGAGACGGCCTTGAGGGTAGAGGATTTCCCTGCGCCGTTGGAGCCGAGCAGGGCCACGACGTGGCCCCGCGGCACCTGAAGCGAGAGGCCGCGGAGCGCCTGCACCGACTTGTTGTAGGTCAGCTCTATATTCTCGATCTCGAGAATCGCGTCCGCGGCCACGATATTCACTCCACGCTGATCCAGTCGGAGACGGGAACCATCTTCTTCGCCGCCGCGTCGAACTCATAGACACGGCCAACCGGCACCGAGTTGCCCGGCACCGAGACAGGCACGCCCATAATGCCGCCGGTGTCGAAGTCCTCGATGGAATTGAGCGCCGCCTTGAGCGCCGCGCCGTTCAGCTCGCCGCCCGCCGCGAGGACCCGCTGCGCCGCCTCGGCCATCAGCATCGCGGAGAGAAAGCCCTGCATGTAGCCCGTGGACTGGTATTCAGGCCGCATTTCGCGGATGCGGTCCAGCATCGGCGCGTTATCGGCCTCGTCGTAATAGTAGCGGTAGGGCATCACGCCCATGAAGCCGTCCGCCGCCTCTCCGACGCCGGCCCAGAGCGAGCTGTCCATCGCCCAGAATGTGCCCATGAACCGCGTCTCCAATCCAAGCTCCTTCGCCTGGGTGATGAATTCGGGCTGCGGCGCAAGTATATAGCCGTGGAAAATCGCAAAATCCGGCCGGGCGCGGCGCAGCTTCAGGATCTCGGTGGAGACGTCCACAGCGCCGGGCGCCGTGATGATTTCAAGCGTGACCTCCAGCCCCAACTCCTTCGCCTTGGCCTTGGCCGGCTCGATCGGGTCGCGGCCGAACTCGGTGTCGGAGTTGATCAGGGCGATCGTGGCGCCCGGTTTCTCCTTGGCGATGTATTCCAGAAGAATCTCGACCATCTCGGAGTAATCGGGGCCCGCCATGAACGTGAACGGGTGCGTTGCGGGGTCGTTCAGTTCCGACGCGAAGGAGGCGCCGCCCATGATCATCGAGCCGAGCCGCTGAAGCTCGGGCGCGATGGTTTTCGCGAAGCCGGTCGAGTCGCCGTAATAGAGGTGGATCTCGTCCTGGCTCGTTAGCTTGTTGAAGACGGCTACCGACTGGTCGACCTTGTAGCCGGTATCCTCATAGGCGAGGCGAAGCTTGCGCCCCTCGATCCCGCCGGCCTCGTTCACGATCTTGATGTAATCTTGCATCCCCGCCTCGATGGCGACGCCGGCGAAGGCGAAAACGCCTGTCATCGGCAGCGAGCCGCCGATGACGATGTCGCCTTCCTGCGCCTGCGCGCCGCTGAAGGCGAAGCCCATCATCGCCGCGCCGGAAATGGCGCGGATCGCGGTTCTTCTTGTGGTCAGCATTCTTGATCCTCCCTTTGGATGTTCGCTGTTCTCAGGTCCTGAAAGGCCATAGCCGGAAAAACCGGCGTATTCTCTGAATGATCTCGGCCAGGCCCTGTGGCTCGAAAACAAGAAAGCCGACGATCAGCGCGCCAAAGACGATGGTGCGCACCGGTGAGAGAAACGCCGCCGCATTGGGCGCGATCGGGGTGAGCCATTCCATCGCGAAACGCAGGAGTTCCGGCGCCAGCGTCATGAAGGCGGCGCCGAGAATCCCACCGATGATCGTGCCCATTCCACCGACGATGATCGCCGCAAGAAGAAAGATCGAGGTCAGCAGCGGAAAGCTTTCCGGCGTCACCACGCGGAAGAAATAGGCCCAGAGCCCGCCCGCCACGCCCGCGTAGAAAGCGGCGACGGAAAAACTCATGAGCTTGTAGCGCAGAAGCGGAATGCCCAGCACCTCCGCCGAGATATCCTTGTCGCGGATCGCGATGAAGGCCCGGCCGATGCGCGTGCGGAAAAGATTTGCGGCGCCCAGAACCATCGCCGCCGCGACAGGCATGATGATCCAGTAGAGGTCGAAATAGGTGGTGAACTCGCGCCCCAGCACGCTCAGCGGCGGCACGTTTGCGCCGCGGGCGCCGCCGGTCACGCTCTCGAAATGAACGAAGGCGAAATGCAGGATGAAAGACGCGGCGATGGTCGCGATCGCGAGATAGAGCCCCTTCACCCTGAGGCTCGGCAGCCCGACGAGTATGCCGAGCGCGGCGGCGACGAGCCCCCCGGCGACCAGGTTCACAAGGAACGGCGTGCCGAGCCGCGCCTCCGCCCAGGCGACCGTGTAGGCGCCGACAGCCATGAACGCCGCGTGGCCGAGGCTGACGAGCCCCGTGAACCCGGTCAGGATATTCAGCCCGGTCGCCGCGATGACGTTGATCGCGACAAGGCAGACAAGATAGAGCCAGTAAGCGTCGAGCGCGAAGGGCGCGATGACGAGCGCGCCGAGAAAGACCGCCATCCACGCCTTTTGCGGCTGCGTCGTCAGCAGCGCCTCATCCGCGCGGTAGCTCTCCTTGGCTGTGCCGATGATCATTCAGAGCCTCTCGATCTCACGCGTGCCGAAGAGGCCATAGGGGCGGATCATCATCGCGACGATAAGCAGTCCGAAAATGACGAGGTTCTGATATTCGCCGCCCAGATAGGTGCCGGTCCAGGACTGCACGAGCCCAAGCGCAAGCCCGCCGACAAGCGCGCCAAGGATCGAGTCGAGACCGCCCACGATCACCACCACCAGCGCGGAGAGCCCGAAGACGCCCATCGAAGGCGAAATGCCGCCGATCGAGCCGACCAGCACGCCCGCGCCCGCCGCCGTCGCGCAGCCGACGATCCAGGCGACTGCGAAGACGCCCGGCACGTTGATCCCGCAGGAATAGGCCGCGCCCTGATCGGTCGCCGTGGCGCGAAGCGCCA
>JBBDTD010000162.1:0-6644 GCA_040904645.1 Paracoccaceae bacterium | reverse complement strand
ACTGACGACCTCCGCATTACGAATGCGATGCTCTACCAACTGAGCTAAAGCGGCCCTTGCATCCCCATAGCGGTCAGGCCTGATTCAGGCCAGCCCGAAACACGCCATCTGGAACGCCAGTTGTGCGCGGCGCGTGATTAGCCGCAGCTTGGCGGGATTGCAAGCGCGCCGCCGCCGCGAGGCGGGTCAGGCGCCTGAGCTATTCCAGGCGCTGTTTTCGGCGCTCCGGGCGGGGCGTGCGCCAATGAGGAGATTTCGGTAGAGAACGTGCGGCGCCTGAGGGTCATGCCCATTGGCCGCTTCGATCCGGGTGAAGCCGAGGTCGAGCGCGACGGCGCTGAACACGGCGAGGCGCTCACCTGGCGCGCGCGGCCTTTTCCTCCAGGCCGGATACGCCTTCGCGCCGTTCAAGCTCCGCCAGAACATCGCAGAAGGGCACGTCGCTGGCGGCGAGCATGACGAGGAGATGGTAAAGCGTATCCGCGCTTTCGGCGACCAGTTCGGCCCGGTCGCCGATGGCGGCGGCGATCACCGCCTCCACCGCTTCCTCGCCAAATTTCTGGGCGCATTTCACCGGGCCCTTGGCCAGCAGCGCGGCGGTGTGCGAGGCGCCGGGATCGCCAGCTGCCTTGCGCGCGGCGATCACCGCCTCCAGTCTCGTCAGAATATCGCTCATGCCCGCCTCACTGCGACGCCGGCCGCCGCCATGTGCGCCTTGGCCTCGCCGATCGTATAGGTTCCGAAATGGAAGATCGAAGCCGCGAGAACCGCCGAGGCGTGGCCCTCCACCACCCCTTCGACCAGATGGTCGAGCGTGCCGACGCCGCCCGAGGCGATCACCGGCGTATGCACGGCGTCCGCGACCGCGCGGGTCAGCGGGATGTTGAAGCCGGCTTTGGTCCCGTCCCGGTCCATCGAGGTCAAAAGGATCTCTCCCGCGCCCCGCGCCACCATGTCCTTCGCGAAGGCGACGGCGTCGATTCCGGTTCGCTCCCGCCCGCCATGGGTGAAAATCTCCCACTTGCCGTCGGAGACGGTCTTGGCGTCGATGGCGACGGTGATGCACTGCGAGCCGAATTTCGAAGCGGCGCGGTTCACGAAATCAGGGTCCTTCACCGCCGCGGTGTTGATCGAGACCTTGTCCGCCCCGGCGAGCAGCAGCGCGCGGATATCCTCCAGCGTGCGAACGCCGCCGCCGACGGTCAGCGGCATGAAGCATCGTTCAGCCGTGCGGCGCGCGACATCGAGGATGGTGCCGCGATTGTCGGAGGAGGCGGTGATGTCCAGAAAGCACAGCTCATCCGCGCCGGCGGCGTCGTAAAGCGCCGCCTGCTCCACCGGATCGCCCGCGTCGATCAGATCGACGAAGTTGACGCCCTTGACCACGCGACCGTCCTTCACGTCGAGGCAGGGAATGATCCGGGTTTTCAGCATGGCGCTGCTCAGCCTTTCAGAAGCGCGGCGGCTTCGGCGACCGCGATGCGCCCGTCATAGAGCGCGCGGCCAGAGATCGCCCCGTCGAGCGGGGCGCCGCACGCTTTCAACGCCTTCAGATCGTCCATCGAACTGACCCCCCCGGAGGCGATGACAGGGATCGAAACCGCCAGCGCCAGCGCCGCCGTCGCGGCGACGTTCGGCCCCTGCATCGCGCCGTCACGCTCGATATCGGTATAGATGATCGCGGCGACGCCCGCATCCTCGAACCGGCGCGCAAGGTCGGTGGCGGTGGTGTCCGTCGCCTCCGCCCAGCCTTCGACCGCGACCATGCCGGCCCGCGCGTCGATGCCGACCGCGACCCGGCCGGGATGCGCGCGCGCCGCTGTCTTGACGAATTCGGGGTCGCGCACCGCGGCGGTGCCGAGGATCACGCGCGCGACGCCTTTTGAAAGCCACGCCTCCAGCACGGCGCGGTCGCGAACGCCGCCGCCGAGCTGGACCGGAACGGAAACGGCCGCGAGGATCGACTCCACCGCCGCGCCGTTGACCGGGTGCCCGGCGAAGGCGCCGTTAAGGTCCACCAGATGCAGCCATTCGCAGCCCGCCTCCACAAACGCGCGGGCCTGCGCGGCGGGGTCATCGTTGAAAACCGTCGCCTCCTCCATCGCGCCGCGCAGCAGCCTGACGCAGGCCCCGTCTTTAAGGTCGATGGCGGGATAGAGGATCATGGCGTTGGCTCCGGCAGGTTTCGGGGCCTCATAGACCCTTCCGCGCCGGCTGAAAACCATGCGCGCGTCACTTGACGGCGATCGGCGGCTCGACAAAGCTGATCCGAAGCCGGGAAAGGGGAGTATCGATGAGACGACTTGCCCAGATCGCCGCCGCCAGCGGCGCATTCTGCCTTTTCGCATACGCCGCGGCGGCCGACGCGAACGGACGCTGGAAAACCGAGACCTCCGGCGAGGGCAAATACCTGGTGGTCGAAATCGGCCCCTGCGGCGACAAGACCTGCGGCGTCATCGTCGATGCGCGGAACATATCGGGCGCCAGCAACCCGGATTATGAGCATCTGGGCCGCAATATCATTTCCGACATGGTGCAGGACGGGCCGAACACCTGGGAGGACGGCAAGATCTGGGCGCCTGACGACGACAAGACCTATTCCGCGGAGATGGAGCTGAAGGGCGACGTGCTGGCCGTCGAAGGTTGTGTCGTCATTATCTGCCGAGGGCAGGACTGGACGCGGGTGGAGTGAGCCGCGCGCTCAGCCGGTGTCGGCGAGCCGTCGCATCTCCTCACGCTTGACCGGCGCGAACCCCATCCGCTGATAGAGCGGCAAGGCGCGCGGGCTGTCGAGCGTGCATGTCTCCACCGTCATCCGCGCGGTTCCGGGTCGCGCCCAGCCGGTGCGAATCGCCTCCGCCAGCAACCACCGGCCGAGACCGCGTCCCTGCGCTTCGGGCGCCAACCCGAAATAGCTGAGATCACAGACGCCCGCCGTCCGCCAGTCGAGCATGAAGAACCCTGCGGTCCAGCCCTGCAGCATGGCGGCGAAGATCGCCACGTCAGGGTCGGAGATGAAGGCGCGGAGTTCGGCTTCGGGCCGTCTACGCCAGTCGGTCCATTCGTAGTCGGCGCCGACGCTGTCGTAGAGATGCATGAACCAGCGCGCCGGCGGGTCTTCGGCCCGCAGAAGCGCGAAGCCGGGCAGGCTCGGCGCCGGGGGGTGCGCGCCCCCGGGCGGCGCGAGCATCTCAAGATAGGTGACGGTGTAGTCGAGCCACTTCTCGCCCCCGCTCATCCTTTTTCGATCGCCAGGTCGGGATAGGCGCCCCATTCGGCCCATGAGCCGTCATAGACCGCCCATTTCCGGTGGCCGAGCCGCTCCAGCGCCAGCGCGAGAATGGAGGCGGTGACGCCCGAGCCGCAGGTCGTGACCACCGGGCGGGAAAGATCGACGCCCGCCGCCTCGAAAACCGCGCGGGTTTCATCCTCGGTCTTCATCGTGGCGTCGGGGTTCAGCAGCGTCGCGTAATGGACATTGGCCGCGCCTGGCATGTGGCCCGAACGCAGCCCCGGCCGCACCTCCGGCTCTTCGCCGCGGAACCGGCCCGGCGCGCGGGCGTCCACCAGTTGCTCTCCGCCGAGTTTCAGCGCCGTGGCGACCTGCGTGACGTCGCGCACAAGGGAGGCGTCCTTGCGGGCGGTGAAGTGGCGCTCTTTCGGGGCGGGGAGCATATCCTCCACCGGTCGCCCTTCGGCCAGCCATTTCTTCAGCCCGCCGTCGAGAACCGTGACATCGGCATGGCCGAAGACCCGGAACATCCACCAGACCCGTGCGGCGGAGAAAAGCCCGTCCTGATCATAAACCACAACCCGATGACCGTCGCCGATCCCCATCGCGCGCACGCGGGCGACAAATTTCTCCACCGGCGGCAGCATGTGCGGCAGCGGCGAGGTCTTGTCGGATATGTCGTCGATGTCGAAGAACCGCGCCTCCGGGATATGCGCCGCTTCGTAATCGGCGCGCGGATCGCCGCCCTGTCCCGGCAACCGATAGGTCGCGTCCAGCACCTTGACGTCGGGCGCGTTCAGGTGCGCGGCCAGCCATTCCGTGCTGACCAGGAGCTGAGGATCGCTAGCGGGCATGTTTGTCTCCGGGGTTTCGCCCTTGGTTTAGACGCCGCGCGCGCGCCGTTCAACGAAAAGCCGACAGGGGCCGGGCGGCCCCGTGAATGGTGAAGGCCCGGAGACGCGCCCGGGCCTTCACTTCTCATGCGCGTCGTCAGTTCGGCAGGACGCCTTCGATGCCTTCGACATAGAAATTCATGCCGAGAAGATCGCCATCCGGGGCGGTTTCGCCCTCAGCCAGCCAGGGCGTGCCGTCCTGCTTGTTGATCGGCCCGGTGAAGGGATGGATCTTGCCGAGCAGGATGCCGAGCCGGGCGTATTCCGCCAGAGCCAGCACGTCTTTCGGCAGCGCGGGATTATAGGGCGCGAAGGCGACCATGCCCGGCGCGATGCCGTCCCACGTGTCTTTCGATTCCCAGGTTCCGTCCAACACCGCCTGCGTGCGGGCGATGTAATAGGGCGCCCAATGGTCCATGATCGCGGTCAGATGCGATTTCGGGCCAAATTTGCTCATGTCCGACGCCTGACCGAAGGCGAGTACGCCCTTTTCCTCGGCAATGGTGATCGGCGCCGCGGAATCGGTGTGCTGCATGATCACGTCGGCGCCCTGCTCGATCAGCGCGTTGGCGGCATCGGCCTCCTTGCCCGGATCGAACCAGGTGTTGGCCCAGACAATGCGGAACTTGACGTTCGGGTTGACCGATCTGGCCGCCAGATAAGCCGCATTGATGCCGCGCACGACTTCCGGGATCGGGAACGAGGCGACATAGCCGATCGTGTTGGTCTTGGTCATCTTGCCGGCGATCAGGCCGATGACGTGCCGGCCCTCATAGAAACGCGCGGAATAGGTCGAGACATTGTCCGCCCGCTTGAAGCCGGTCGCGTGTTCGAACTTAACGTCCGGAAACTGCGCCGCGACCTTCAGCGTCGGGTTCATGAAACCGAAGGAGGTGGTGAAGATCAGGTCATGGCCGGACTGGGCCATCTGCCGGATCACCCGCTCCGCGTCCGGGCCCTCGGCGACATTTTCCAGATAGGTCGTCTCGACCTTGTCGCCGAAATGCGCCTCGACCGCCTGACGGGCCAGGTCATGCTCATGCGTCCAGCCGAAATCCCCCGTCGGCCCGACATAAACGAAGCCGATCTTCAACGGATCCTGCGCCGCCACAGCCGTGCCGAGCGTCGCAATCGCCGCCGCCGCCACAAGCGTTTTCACCAGTTTCATTTTTCTCTCCTATGTTGATCGCGCCCCGACGCCCCCTCAGGTTCAGGACGGCGCGTAGAACGGTTTGCCAAGACATGCGGGCGCATTCAACCGGACCCGCGCCCGATCAGCCGATATGATCACGAGCACCGCGATGGTGACCAGATAGGGCGCCATCGACAAGTACTGACTTTGGACAGAGACGCCGAGCGCCTGAAGGTTGAGCTGGAGAATGGTGACGCCGCCGAAAAGATACGCGCCGAGCAGCGCGCGCCCCGGCCGCCAGGCTGCGAAAACCACGATTGCGAGCGCGATCCAGCCGCGCCCCGCAGTCATCCCCTCCACCCAGAGCGGCGTCTGGACCACGGCGAGATAGGCGCCGCCGATCCCGGCCATCGCGCCGCCGAAAAGGATGGCCCCGACGCGAATCAGCCGCACCTTGTAGCCGATGGCGTGGGCGGCGTCGTGGTTTTCCCCCACCGCGCGAAGGGTGAGCCCGGCGCGGGTGCGCGCCAGAAACCACCAGACCGCGAAAGCCATGAAAAGCGACAGATAAACCAGCGGATCGTGCCCGAAGACCAGTCGGCCGACCACCGGCAGATCGGTCAGCCCCGGTACGTCGAGGCGGGCGGCGACATTGAGGGTATTGCCCGCGAAGCTCTGCCCGACCAGCGACGCGACGCCGAGCCCGAAGAGCGTGAGCGCCAGCCCCGTCGCGACCTGGTTCGACATCAGATACTGGGTCATCACCGCGAAGAGGAGCGCGAGCAGCGCCCCGGCGCCCGCCCCGGCTATCACCGCCAGGGTGAGCGATCCGGTGGAATAGGCCGTGGCGAAACCGCCGATGGCGCCGACGATCATCAGCCCCTCGACCCCGAGATTGAGCACGCCGGATTTCTCGACCACCAACTCGCCGAGCGCGGCGAAAAGGAGAGGCGTCGCGGCGATGATCAGGCTCACCGCGATCTGGACCGGATTGAGAACCGAAAGGTCCATCACGCAGCCCTCCGCAGCCTGATGCGGTAATTGACCAGCACGTCCATCCCCAGAAGGAAGAAAAGCAACATGCCCTGAAAGACGTTGATCGCGGCGCCGGGCAGGTTCATCGCGATCTGCGCCGTCTCGCCGCCGATATAGGTGAGCGCCATCACCGCCCCCGCGAACAGGATGCCGATCGGGTTCAGCCGCCCGAGAAAGGCGACGATGATCGCCGTGAACCCGTAGCCGGCCGGCAATCCGGGCACCAGTTGCCCGACCGGGCCAGAGGCCTCGAACATTCCAGCCAGCCCGGCGAGCGCGCCGGATATGCCGAGGCAGATGGCGATCATTCGCGAATCACTGAAACCAGCAAAGCGCGCGGCGCGCGGGGCCT
>JBBDTD010000161.1:0-6663 GCA_040904645.1 Paracoccaceae bacterium | reverse complement strand
CGACCGGAGCTGGATCTCGCCATCCTCGGCGTCGCGCTTTCGCTGGGCTTTTCTCTTTCCATCACCATGGGCGTGCTGGTCGCGGCGCTGGCGATGGCTGTTGCAGTCTCCACCCTCTCGGGGCGCGGGCTGGCGATGGATACGATGCTCGGCGTGGCGGCGCATGGCGGACTCGCGGTGGGTCTGGTGGCGCTTTCCTTCGGCGCCGGCCGGGCGATCAACGTCGAAGCCTATCTTTTCGGAGAGATCCTCGCGGTGACACGCGCGGATCTGGCCGTGATCTGGGCGGGCGCCGCGCTTGTCCTCGGCCTGCTGTTCTGGCGCTGGTCGGCGCTGCTGACCGCTACGGTGAGCGAGGAGATGGCCTTCGCCAGCGGCTTCGATCCGCGCCTGGAGCGGCTGATCCTGACTTTGGCGCTGGCGGTGGTCGTGGCGGCGGCGCTGAAAGTGGTCGGGGCGTTGCTGATCACGGCGATGCTGATCATCCCGGCCGCCGCCGCGCGACCCTTTGCGCGGGAGCCGGAAACCATGGCCGTCGCCGCGGCGGCGATCGGCGCGATCTCTGTCGCGATAGGCCTGCGCGCCGCATGGATATTCGACACCCCGGCCGGGCCAAGCATCGTGGCCGCGGCGACGGCGATCTTTCTCGTCGGCGCCTTGATCGGCGGCGTCAGGGCGAAGGCAGGCTGACGCGGCCACCCGCGGCGTGCTCAGCCGATCGGCAGGCCGTCCATATGCGCGAGATCGCCGGCCTGGAGCATGATTTCCAGCGAGCTTGGCCCACCCTGCGACTGGATGGAGAGGATCAGGCCGTCCTCGGTCACCGATGCGAGGGAAACCGCGCTTGAATCAAAGGTCTCGATCAGGTCTTCCATCGAGCGCACGGTCGCGGTGGTGCCCCAATAGTACGGATCCGCGAAGGTCCATTGCGAGAAGTGCTTCAACACCAGGACGTCCCCCGCTGCGAAATCCAGATCGAGGATCACTTCATGGTCCCCCGCGTCGATATCGGACGCACGGATCTCGAAGGTGTCGGCGCCGTCGCCGCCGATGAGAGTGTCCGAGCCGAAGCCGCCATGGAGCAGATCGTTCCCGCCGCCGCCTTCGAACCAGTCATCCCCCTTCCAGGAAATGATCGTATCATCGCCAAGCCCACCCTGGACGACATCGTCCGCCCCGAAGGTCCGGATCATGTTCGCATTGTCGTCGCCAACATGCGTCGCGGCGCCGGGGCGCCCGTAGGCGATCCGATAAGCCCAGTCCGGGGCGAGGTCGTCCACACGCAGGGTGATGGACCCACCGGATACGTCGCCGAGGTCGAGAGCGAAAGCGACCGTATCGGAATCGAGCGCTTTGGCTTTCGCGAAGGGCGAATTCGCCAACCCGATGAGATCGGCCTCCGATCGGATGAGAGCGGCGGAGCCATCATCGACGCCCGCCGGCGCGGCGAGCCCGGTCCCCGAAAAGAAGCCGGGCGCGAAGCCTTCAAGCAGCAGGACTTCGTCAGCGCTGAAATCCGGCGCGGTCACCGTCATATCGCCGGGATTCGGCGCGGGGGTCGGTTCGAGCTCTTCCACGGGCTCCGCGGGCGCACCTCCAAAGGCTGTGTCCAGATGCGCGACGATCTCGTGAAGCGAAGGGCCTTTCACTTCGATGAAGCGGTCGGCGCCGCCGTCGCGGTCGATATCGAAAGCGAAGGAAACCGACAAATCCGAAACGACGTAAGATACGTTGTTCAGCTTGGCCAACTCGGCGAAGCCCACGCTGTCGTGGATCATCACCAGCTTGTTGTCGAGATGTGTGCGAAGCGTCTGAAGGCTCACACCCTCAACGAACTTGTTGCCGGCGGCGAATGTAACGCCGATGTAATCGCCCGAGGCGAAGTCGAGATCGAGGATCGTATCCGTATCGCCGAAATCGCTATCGACCACGCTCATTGAGAAGATATCGACGCCGCGCCCGCCGATCATGACATCGGAGCCGCCACGGCCGATCAGACGGTCCCCGCCGTCGCCGCCGAAGAGCGTATCGTTCCCTTGCCGCCCACTGAGAAAATCATCTCCGTCGCCGCCGGTCAGCAACTCGCCCAGCCCGCTGGCCATCATCGTCAGACCGGCGGCGGGCGCGTCAGGCTCGATATCTGTGTGATCGTCCGGCGTCCCGTTTTCGATGTCGATGAGCAGGCTGGCGTGGCCCTTGAGAGTGAGGATGTAGTTCGCGGTCCCGTCGCCGTTGAAATCGAAGAGAAGCCGGAGATCGCCCTCGGGCGTCTGCTCCGCCGTCACCTGTTCATGCGCTGCGATTTCCGCCACGTCTTCGGGCGACTCCATTACGGCGACGGAACCCACCTTCGCCACGGTCAACGCGTTGTCGGGATCGACGGCGTCGGCAAAGAATCTTGCGGGGAAGCCGTCCGACAGGATGATCAGATCGCCGTCGGCGAAGTTGAGATCGGTGATCACGTCATGTGCGGTCTCGCCTGGCTGCGCCTGCAAGCTGAAGGTGTCGCCGCCGCCATCGCCGGCCAGTATATCGTCGCCGGCGCCGCCGATCAGCACGTCATGGCCGTCCGAGCCGAGCAGAAGATCGTCGCCGTCGCCGCCATCCAACGTGAAATGCGCGCCCGGAGAGGTGAGCACATCCTCGCCATCGCCCCCGGCGACGAGGTTCGGTTTCGTCGTTTCGATCGCGGCTGCAGCCTCGATCAGCCACGGCGCAAGTTCCCGCACCCCAAAGCCATCCACGCCGACGAACGCGGCGATATCGGTGATCGGCCCGTCCTGTTGACCGGGGAAAAGATCCCCCCAGTAATCTGCGTCGGCCGGGTTGGAGCCGAGTTGCCGGTTCTCACCGATGAAGATCCTCAGCGTGTCGTAAAGGCCTTTGTCGATATATACGTCCGCGCCTGAACCGAAATACGGCCGCGAGACAATGTTGCTCTCAATCGTCACGTCAGTCGGCAGAAGGCCCGCGCTGAAGTCGTACAAACCGTCTCCGAGCGCCTTGGCGGCGGTCGTCACGCTGATCTGGGGGCGAGCTTGCACGGCGGTCAGCATCGTGAGGTCCTGCGGGCCGGGAACGAGCGTGTTGTGCTCGATGATCAGCCCTTCGACGCCGTCGACCCGGATCGCGTTCGGATGCGATGTGCTGAGGAAATTGTCGATGATCGACACGTTCCGTAGGTGGACGTCGTTATCGCCCGCCAACAGGTGCGCCGCACCGGTGATGCCTTGGGCCCAGGTGCCGCCGCCTTCGAGAAACACGTTGCCGGTGATGTGCAGGCCATCGACCCCGAACTTGGCGTGGTCACCCCAGAACTGGATGAAATCCGGGTGATCGGTCAACTTCGGCGCCTGCGGCACTGCGAGCTGGTGAAAGTTGTCGAAGAGATTGTCGGTGATGGTCAGATCACGCGCATCAATGATGTTTACGCCGTCGCGGCGGAGGTCATGAAGATGAGAATTGCTGAGAGTGACGTCCTCGACATCGTTGAAATAGATGCCGATGTCCACTTTGGTCAGGTCGATTTTGTCCAAAACCACGTCGCTGCTTCCGCGAACCCAGATCCCGGTGCCATAATAGTAGCCAGCTACTGGGCCAGGAACGCCGGTCTCAAGCGTAAGGCTTTCTACGGCCACGCCTTCGTCTTCTTCGACCACGCGCCCTGCGACCGCTACGTCTCGCACTTCAATGTTTTCGGCGCGCATAATCGCGACCAGCGGCGTCCGCGTGTGGGGCGTTCCCTCCTGTTGTCGCACATCGATCGACTCGATCACGAAGCCGCTACTGCCGCTGACTTGCAGGTAATCCGCGAAAATCGCCCGGTCGGCCGGATCGGCGCTTACAATCGTGACCGGGTCGTCAAAATTTAGATTTGCGAGCACAAGCGAAGCGTAGTCGCCCGGCGCCAACTCGATTCGGTCGCCGCCCGCGACTTGCTTCAAGGCGGCGGCCAACTCGACGCTGCCGGAAACGTTGAAAATCATCAAGTAAACCTCGCAATCCGGCTTCTACGTATCATGCGCATAACGCCAATCCAGCGTAGAACGCCTAGCACGCGCACTGCAGCAATTGAAGCGCGAAGCACACGTTAATGGAGAAATGAAGCGACATTGCGCCCGGTTAACGGATGCTGAGGCAAGCGCCGGCGCCGCGCTCACGCCGCGCGAACCGTGCGGTTTTCGATCCGCTTTTCATGTTCTCCCTGAATGATCCGATGCACGAAAATGCCGGGCGTGTGGATCATGTCGGGATCGAGCGAGCCGCGCGGCACGATTTCTTCGACCTCCGCGACGCAGACCCGGCCGCAGGTCGCCGCGGGCGGATTGAAATTGCGCGCGGTCTTTCGATAGACGAGATTGCCCATGTCGTCGCCCTTCCAGGCCTTGACGATGGCGAGGTCGGCGATGAACCCTCGCTCCAGGATATAGGTCTCGCCGTCGAATTCCTTATGTTCCTTGCCGTCCGCGATTACGGTGCCGACGCCGGTTTTCGTATAGAAACCGGGGATTCCCGCACCGCCGGCGCGCATCCGCTCCGCCAGCGTGCCCTGCGGGTTGAACTCAAGCTCAAGTTCGCCGGAGAGATATTGGCGCATGAACTCCGCGTTCTCGCCGACATAGGAGGAGATCATCTTCTTGACCTGCCTGGTCTGCAAGAGCACGCCAAGGCCGAACTCATCGACGCCGGCGTTGTTCGACGCGACGATGAGGTTCTTGACCCCCGCGTCGCGGATCGCCGCGATCAGGTTTTCCGGAATACCGCAGAGCCCGAAGCCGCCGGCGGCGATGGTCATGCCGTCGGAAAGGAGCCCATCGAGCGCGGCGGCGGCGTTCTGATAGACTTTCTTCATCGGGGCGTCCTTTCAGGTTGCGGGCAAGGCTATTTGGCCGTTTGCGGGGCGCGCTGTCAAACGGCTCTCGCGGCTCTGGCGATGAAAAGATGGCCAGAGATAGGCGCGCCCGATTCGCGGCGCACCATGATCTTCGTCGCCTCCAGCGTCTCGAACCCGGTTTCGTGCAGAAGCGCGGTCAGCGCTGCGGGCGGGTGCGCGAAGCGCTGATGAGGCGTCACCGCCCAGCCTGCAGCCCCAAAAGCGGCTTCGGGAAGGGTTTCGGTGGAGAAGACGAACAGCGCATCGGGGGCCGCGCGGGCGCGGGCGGCCCGAAAAAGCGGCATGGCGTCCCCGAGATAGGGCAGAACGTCAGTGGCGACGATCAGGTCCCATTCATGCGTGGTTTGCGCCAGATAAACCTCCGCGTCGCCAACAAAAAGCTCGTTATAAAGCTCTTTCTCGTCGGCGATCTCGATCATGCCTTCGGCAAGGTCGACCCCATCGCGCGAAGCGGTCATGTCCTCCAGCGCCTCCGCCGCGAGCCCGGTGCCGCAGCCAAGGTCGAGCATGCGCTGAAACGGCCCGAGACCGAGCATCTGGAGCCGCTCGCGCGCCAGCATCGGCACGCCATATTCAAGCTGGTCGACCAGGATGCCGTCGAAAACCTCGGCGTGCTGATCGAAAAGCGTGGCGACGTAGGCGGGCGAAGAGCGGTCGGGGACCGGCCCGGCCCCCAGCGCCGCAAGACGGAGCGCGGCGCCGCCATGATCCGCGGGGTCGAGCGCGAGCACCGCCATCCAGGCGGAAACGGCGCCGGGGTCGCCGGCTTTCTCCAGCGACAGGGCTCGCTCATAGGTCTCCGCCAGCGCCTCTTCTTCGGCTTCGGTCATCCGATTATCTCCACTTCTGCGCGGATCTCAGGGGGTAGATCGCCCAGCATCTCCGTCACGCTCCGCCCGGTCAGGGGGTGGCGCCAGCCAGGCGCGATATCCGCGAGCGGGGCGAGCACGAAAGCGCGCTCCGCCATGCGCGGATGGGGCAGGATCAGCCGATCCGGCGCAGGCGCGCCGCCGGCGCCCTGCCCAAGCGCCATCAGCGCGCGGACCGTCGCGGCGTCGGGCGTGACGCGCGCGCCATAGGCGATGAGGTCAAGGTCGCAGACTCTCGGGGCCCACCGCGCCCGTCGCACGCGGCCGAGCGTCTGTTCGATTTCGTGCAGCCGGGCCATCAGACGATCGGGCTCCAGATCGGTTTCGACCCGCGCAGCGCCGTTGACGAAATCCGGCCCCGAATCGCGCGGAAAGGCTACCGAACGCCGCCATCGCGCCGTCGCCGCGACGCGAACGCCCGAGTCGCGCAGCAGATTCAGCGCCTTTTCCAGCGTAACCTGCGGCGCGCCCACGGCGGAGGACATGTTCGCACCAAGCGCCAGCAGCAAAATTTCGTTATTTTGTCCCGAATTTCTCATCGCGCGCCCGGCTTGCCGTTGCAATCTTGAAGAAGAGTCATATTTTGCAGCGCCTGCGGCACCCTGGTGATTGTCACAAGGCATCCATAGCTGGGACCGCGCTGGATTTCGAGGTGTTCAAATGTTTTATCGTGACGAGCGGCTGGCGCTATTCATTGACGGTTCCAACCTTTACGCGGCCGCGCGGGCGCTCGGCTTCGACATAGATTACAAACTTCTGAGAAGCGAATTTGTGCGCCGCGGCAAGCTTGTTCGGGCGTACTATTATACGGCGCTCCTTGAGGATCAGGAGTATTCTCCGATCCGGCCGCTGGTGGATTGGCTGGACTATAACGGTTACTCCATGGTCACGAAGCCTGCG
>JBBDTD010000160.1:0-6671 GCA_040904645.1 Paracoccaceae bacterium | reverse complement strand
CATCGGGGCCGATCTCGCCGTTGATGGGGATTACAGGCGGCGGGCGCCACGCTCGCCGTCTCAGCGTCTCCATGCCGGTATCCGCCGCGAGCCGGTCAGGGGCCGCGACGACATTCTGTAGCAACCACGCCAACGCCCGCTTGTCACGTAGCTGCGCGACCAATACCGCCGCGCGCCGGATCCGCGCCTTTCCCAGCATCAGAACGTCACATTCCCGCGCTCAGGTGAGCCCGCGACCAAGGGCGCCTGAGCCGGTGATGGCGGTCTTCACGTGGCGGCCGGGTTTCATGCCTTCACCCGCTTGTTTTCAGGATCATAGAACGGGCGGAGGCCAATCTTCGCGGGAAATCTCTGTTGCGCGACAACCAGTTCATAATCGCCGGAAAGCAGGAATTCGTCATCGCCGACGCTTTCACCCCGGACATAGCCGTAACCGACGCTCTGCCCGAGGGTATAACCAAAGCCGCCCGAGGTCAGATACCCGACCGGCGCGCCATCGCGCAGGATGGTCTCCCGGCCGACCAACACCGCCTCGGGCGCGTCGAGCGTGAACCCCGCCAAGCGCTTGGAGAGCGGTGCGCGTAACGCCGCCTCCAACGCCTCCCGGCCCATGAACGGCGCATCGCCGCGCAGTTTCACCGCCCAGCCCAGCCCCGCTTCATAAGGCGTGTCGTTCGGCGTGATGTCGGACGACCAGGCGCGGTAGCCCTTTTCCAAACGGAGGGATTCGAGCGCGCGGTAGCCCACTGGGCGAATGCCGTCCGCCGCGCCGGCGGACATCAGCTCATCGAACACAACCCCGGTTTCGGCGAGCGGTATATGCAGCTCCCACCCCAGTTCCCCCACATAAGTGACGCGAAGCGCGCGAACCGGCGCCCCGGCGATGGTCAGGTCGCGGACATGGCCGAAGGGAAACGCGGCGTTGGAGATATCTGCGCTCGTCAGCCGCGCCAGCACATCGCGCGCGCGCGGCCCCATGAGCGAAAGCGTGCCCCATTCTTCGGTCACGTCCTTGATCTCCACCGCTTCGCCCCGCAGGTGATCGCGGATCCAGGCGAGGTCATGGTTCCGAAACCCGGTGCCGGTGACGATATGGAAATGATCCTCGGCGAGCCGCGCCACGGTCAGATCCGCCTCTATCCCGCCGCGGCTATTGAGAAGCTGGGTGTAGGTCAGCCGCCCGACCGGTTTGGCGACGTTAGCCGCGCAGATCCAGTCCAGCGCAGCGGCGGCGCCAGCGCCCCGCATCTCGAACTTTGCGAACGAAGACTGATCGAAAACGCCAACGCTTTCGCGCACATGAATATGCTCCTCCCCGACCGGGCCAAACCAGTTCTGCCTGCCCATGGCGGGAATGTCGCGCGCCTCGGCGCCCTCGGGGGCGAACCAGTTCGGCCGCTCCCACCCCAGCTTGGAGCCGAAAACCGCGCGATGCGCCTTCAGCCGCTTGTAAAGCGGCGAGGTGATGCGCGGCCGCCCGCTTTCATATTCCTCATGCGGAAAACCGATGCCGTAGTGCTTGCCATAGGCCTCGCAAGTCCGCTCCTTTACCCAGGTGCGGTCGGTGTGAAGGCCTGCGAACCGCCGGATATCCACCACCCAGAGGTCGAGAGGCGCCTCCCCCGACACCACCCATTCCGCCAGCGCCCAGCCGGCGCCGCCGCCCGACGCGATGCCGAACGCGTTGAAGCCGGCGCCGACATACATATTGGCGCATTCGGGCGCGGGGCCGAGGATGAAATTGCCGTCGGGCGTGAAGCTTTCCGGCCCGTTGATCATCTGCTTGACGCCAACTTCGGCCAACGCGGGAACTCGTGCGATGGCCTGTTCCATATGCTGTTCGAAATGGTCGTAGTCATCGCCGAAAAGCTGGAACTCGAAATCGTCGGGCACGTCGCCCGTGGTCCAGGGTTGGGGGTTTGGCTCATACCCCCCCATCACCAGCCCGCCGACCTCCTCCTTGAAATAGGTGCGCCGGTCCGGGTCGCGGATGGTTGGCGCGTCGGAGGAAAGCCCGGCGATCCGTTCGGTCATGATGTACTGATGCTTGATCGGCTGCAGCGGCACGTTGATCCCCGCCATCGCGCCAATCTGGCGCGCCCATTGCCCGCCGGCGTTCACGACCTTCTCGCAGAAAATCTCGCCCTGCGTCGTCTTCACGCTGGTGATCTTTCCAGCCTCCATGCCGAAGCCGATGACGCGCACGCCTTCCACGATGCGCGCGCCGTGCATCCGCGCGCCCTTGGCCAGCGACTGGGTTATGTCGGAAGGGCTGGCCTGCCCGTCGGTCGGCAACCAGCTGGCGCCGACAAGGTCGGAGACATCCATCAGCGGCCACATCCGCTTGACCTCTTCGGGGGAGATCAGATGCATCTCCATCCCGAAGCTCTGCGCCGTGGTGGCGAGGCGGCGATATTCAGTCCACCGATCCTCATTCGTCGCCAGCCGCAAGCAACCGGTCATCTTCCAGCCAGTGTCCAGCCCGGTTTCCGCCGCCAGCCCCTTGTAAAGCTCCACCGAGTATTTCAGCACCCGCGTGATCGACGCTGAGGCGCGCAGCTGCCCGACCAGCCCGGCCGCGTGCCAGGTGGAGCCGGAGGTCAGCTTGCCCTGCTCCAGCAGCAAGACATCGGCCTTGTGATCGCGCGCGAGGTGATAGGCGGTGGAGCAGCCGATGATCCCCCCGCCGATGACGACAATCTCAGCATGTGTCGGAAGGCTCATCCGGCGTGGTCTCCGTATTTGGCGTTGAAGCTGGCCAGCGCGGCGTCAAGCCGGGCGAGGTTTTCGCGCGCATAGGCGGCGTAATCGGCCCCCGGCGCGCCAAGGTGCAGATCGGAAACCATCGCCCACATCGCTTCGCGCAAGAGCGAGGCGCATTGCATGGCGTCGAAGGCGCGCAGCAGCGCCTCATCCGGCCTGGCGTCGAAATAGGCGTCGAGCAGGCGCAGGGCCTGCCCCTCGCCCATCCCGGCGTTGGAGGCGGCGCCGGCGAGGTCGAACATCGCGGTGCCAAAGCCAGCATATTCATAATCGATCAGCCAGAGCCGCGCGCCATCGTCGAGGAAATTAGCGGGCAAAAGGTCGTGATGGCCGAAGACGATCGGCAGCGGCGCCTGCGCCGCCTCCAGCCGCTCGCCCAGAGCCGCAAGGCGCGGCAGATCGCCCGCGAAGGCGCTTCCCCCTGCCGCGATGGCGCGCGCGTAGTCGCGGATCACATGAAAGGGCCAGAAAAGGAACGCCGCGCCCGAAACATGTGCGGGCATATCGCGGTGAAACCGGCGCAAGAGCGCGCCGACCCGCTCGGGGTCTTGGCGAAGATCAGGCTCGTCCCAGGTCCGCGCGTTCAGAAATTCGACGACCATGACACCCGGCGCGGCGTATTCCACCCGTGGGCCAAACCCCGCCGCATGCGCAGCGCGGGTGCTCATCGCTTCGCGCGCGCGGTCGACATGGTGAAAGGGGTAATCGCGCCCGAACCGCGCGACATGGGCGCCGGCCTCGTCGGTCACTTTCCATATTTCGTTGGAAAGCCCCCCGGGGAGCGGCGCCGCCGCGACCTCGCCCCGCCAGCAGGGCAGCGCGCGAATTTTCTCAAGGCTCATGCTGGCGCCCCCGCAAGGCCCAGCCGCGCCCGCGCCCGCCGCGCCGCCGCCTGAATCATCCGATCCGCGATGATGGCGATGAAGGCGACCGCCAGGCCGGCGACAACGCCGCGGCCCGGATCGGCCTTGGTCAGCGCGATATAGACCTCCTGCCCCAGATCACGGGTGCCGACCAACGCGGTGATCACCAGCATGGAGAGCGCGAACATGATCGTCTGGTTCAGGCCAAGCAGAATTTCGGGGAGCGCGAGACGCAATCTGATCCGCGTCAGGATCTGGAGCCTGGTGCACCCCATGGCCCGCCCCGCCTCGATCAGGCGCGGGTCCACCCCCTGAAGGCCAAGCACGGTGTAGCGGATCGCCGGCGCGATGGCGTAGGCGACAACCGCGATCATCGCGGTGAAATCGCCGACGCGAAACAGCATCACCGCCGGCATGAGATAGACGAAGGAAGGCAGGGTCTGAAGCGTGTCGATCACCACCTGCGCGCCGCGCCAGAGCCGGTCGCGCTCCGCCACCAGAACGGCGATCGGCGCGCCAAGCAGCATCGCGACAAATGTGGATATCCCGCAGAGATAGACGGTCGTCATCGCCTTTTCCCACTGCCCGGTCGCCGCGATCAGGAAGGAAAGCCCACCGGCGACAAGGGCCAGCGAAAACCCGCCGAGCCGCCATCCCGCGAAGGCCAGCAGACCCACCACGCCAAACCAGGGCAGGCTGAGGAGGAACCGTTTGAAAGGGATCAGCAGGTTCAGCAGGAACGCGTTCTTGATCGCTTCGAGCGTGTCGAAGAAATTGATGTTGATCCATTTCACCGCCTCCGACCAGAACGCGCCGGTGGAGATGGTCATCGCCTCCGGATAGGTCTGGACGGCGGGAAAGACGAAGCCAAGCGCGCCCGCCGCCGCGATCAGCCCCAGCGATGCGAAGAGATAGGGATGGCGCGCGATCAGCCCGCCCGTGGGCGGCGCGCGGTAGGGCCGGCGCGCGAAGGCCTGGCTCAGCCGGTCGAGCGCGACGGCGAGCGCGACGATGGCGAAGCCCGCCTCCAGCCCCGCGCCGAAATCGAGCCGCCTGAGCGCCGCCAGCACATCGAAGCCAAGCCCCCCGGCGCCGATCATCGAGGCGATGATGACCATGTTCAGCGACAGCATGATCACCTGATTGACCCCGACCATCAGCGCGTCCTGGGCCGAGGGAACCAGAACCCGCCATGTCATCTGCCTGCGCGTGCAGCCGACCATGCGGCCGAGGTCGGAGATCTCCGACGGTGTGCGGCGAAGTGCGAGCGTGGTGATCCGCGCCATCGGCGGCATCGCGTATATGACCGTAGCCAGCACGGCGGCGGTTGGGCCGAAGCCGAAGAGGATCAGTATCGGCACCAGATAGGCGAAGACCGGCACCGTCTGCATCAGGTCCAGAACCGGCTGAAGCGCGCGGTCGATCCAGCGCAGGCGGTAAGCCGCGACGCCGAGGAGAAGCCCGCCCACAATCCCGATCGGCGCCGCGACGAGGATCGAAGCCAGCGTCACCATCGCGCTGTCCCAGCGCCCGAAAAGAGCGATGAACCCGAGGCAGGCCGCGACCAGCGCCGCCAGCCGAACGCCGCCAGCGCGATAGCCCAAAAGCGCGAAAACGCCGATCACCGCGATCCACGGGACCGGCGGCGCGATCATCACCGCCGCGCTGCCCCGCCCCTCAAGAAGCCCGGTCGAAAGCAGCCCAAGGACAACGCGATACGGAAGGTCGATCACATCAGCGATGAAGCGCGTCAGATCAGCGAAGGTGAAAAGCCCGAAACTCGCCTCCGCCATCAGCCATTTTACCGCGCCGCCGATCCAGCTTGCGGCGGGAATGATCAGGGCTTTCGGATACTCGAACGCCCAATCCGCGACCCCGGCCCCGAAAAGCCAGAGCGCGGCCGCCGCCAGCAGCGCCGCCGCCCACCCGCCGAGGCGCGGGCGGGACGGTGCGACAAGCGCTACGCCCGCCGCGTTCATCGCACCCCCCCAAGGAGAAGACGCACCACATCCTCTTTATGCAGCACGCCGACCGGCGCGCCGTCTTCCCCAACCACGCAGAGGTGTTCGGCCCCATCCAGAAAGGTCGGCCCCGCATCGGCCACCGCGCTGCGGGCGGAAACCTCCGGCGCGCCCTCGGGCGCGCGGCCCGGCGCCATTATCGAGGCGACGCGCACCGCCTTGGCCTTCGGCACCGCGCGGGTGAATTCGCGCACGTAATCATTGGCCGGGTTCAGCACGATTTCCTCGGGCGTGCCGCATTGGACGATCGCGCCTTCGTTCATCACCGCGATCCTGTCGCCGAGCCGGATCGCCTCGTCGAAATCATGGGTGATGAAGACGATGCTTTTCTTCAGCGCCGACTGGAGGCGCATGAACTCATCCTGCAATTCGCGCCGGATCAGCGGATCGAGCGCCGAAAACGGCTCATCGAGGAACCAAAGCTCCGGCTCCACCGCCAGCGAGCGAGCGATGCCGACCCGCTGCTGCTGTCCGCCGGAAAGCTGGCGCGGCAGCGACTCCTCACGCCCAGCCAGCCCGACCAGCGCGATCATTTCGCGCGCCCGGTCTTCACGCGCCCGGCGCGCGACGCCCTGCACCTCCAGCGGAAAGGCGACGTTGTCGAGCACGCTCAGATGCGGCAGCAGCGCAAAATGCTGAAAGACCATGCCCATCTTGTGGCGGCGGATCTCGATCATCTCGGCTTCAGACGCGGTCAGAAGATTGCGCCCGTCGAACATGATCTCCCCCGCCGTCGGCTCGATCAGCCGCGAGAGGCACCGCCCCAGCGTCGACTTGCCGGAGCCCGAAAGCCCCATGATGACGAAGATTTCCCCCTCCCGCACGTCGAGATCGACAGCGCGAACCGCGGGCGCCAGACCCGCCGCGGCGATCCGCTCCGGCTCGGGCCGCGGCCCGAGCGCCGCCAGCTTTACGGCGGCGTCGGGGCCAAAAAGCTTCCAGACATTTCGGCAGGTGAGTTTGGCGACGGGATCGGGCATGGATCGGCTTCTGAGCTCGGGCGTTCAGACGGCGCCCCCCCCCC
>JBBDTD010000159.1:0-6713 GCA_040904645.1 Paracoccaceae bacterium | reverse complement strand
GGTTCATCCTTGCGGAAGCTGACGACGCCGGGGCGGGTGAAACGCCAGTTCACGGTGAAGGGAAAGGGCAGCCAATCCGTCTCCACAATGCCGGAGAGCGGCTGGACGCCGTGCTTGATGCGGTTGGGCGGGCCGCCAACGGCGAGATCCCATCCCGGCGGCGTGCGAAAGAGGTAGCCGGTGTGAAAGGTGAGCACGCCTTGGGTGAAATGCGACGTGGCGACCCGTGCGACATGCGCCGGGTCGCTCCCCTCATCGGCGTCGATGCGTATATCGCCCTTGGCCGGGCCGCCATTCCATTCGGCGCTGAAGGAGACCGGAGAGAGAATCTCCCACCCCGTCGTGTTGGCGATGACCAGCGGCAGGCAGCGATAGGGATGGCGATCGGTGAAAGCGTCCATCCACTGACGGTCCGGCTTGCCGGGAACGATCCGGCAGGCGTCTGCGTGGATGGTGTAGCACATCAACTTCATGCGCGGCCCCTCACCTTCCGGCCCTCGTCGGCTTGAAAGGCGCCATCCCCTCACGCGCGAGCTGGTCTGCGCGCTCGTTCTCCTCGTGTCCGGCGTGGCCTTTGACCCAGGTCCAGGTCACCTCGTGCCGGGCCTGCGCGGCGTCGAGCGCGCGCCAGAGGTCCTCGTTCTTGACCGGCTTGCGGTTGGCGGTTTTCCAGCCGTTGCGCTTCCAGCCATGGATCCACTGCGTGACGCCGCCCTTAACGTATTGGGAATCGGTGACGATGGTGATCGCGGCCGGCCGGCCGAGGGCGGTCAGCGTCTCGATCGCGGCGGTCAGCTCCATGCGGTTATTGGTGGTCAGCGCCTCGCCGCCCTTCAACTCACGCTCCCGCACCACGTCGGCGCCGCGCCGCGCGATGAGAAGAGCGCCCCAGCCGCCCGGGCCCGGATTGCCGGAACAGGCGCCGTCGGTGTAGGCGACGAATTCAGCCGCCCCCTCAGCCGACATTGGCGGGCGCCTCGGCCTTGCGGCAGAATATATGCATCACTTGCTCCGGCGCGCCATCGTAGCCGCCGCCCTGTTTTTCACGGATATCGACATCGACAAACCCCGACGCGGTCAGCAGCGTTTCGATTTCGTCCGGCTGGAAATAGGAATAGAACCGCCCGAGGCTGTCGCGCGTCTCTCCATCGCCGCGCTTCAGGCCGAGATAGAAGAGCCCGCCGGGTTGAAGCGCCCGCGCGATACGGCCGATATTGCCCGCCATGGCGGCGCGCGGCGCATGGAGCAGGCAGAAAGACGCCCAGATCCCGGCGTAGACGCCTTCGGCCCCCAGCCCTTCGAAGCGCATCACCCGGACGTTGATCCCGGTCAGGCGCGAGGCTTCCTCCGCCAGCGTGGCGGAGCCGTCGAACGCGTCGACCGCGCGGCCCAGGTCGAGCATCCTCTTGGCCGCCCAGCCGCCGCCGCAGCCGAAATCGAGGAGCCGCCCGTCAGCCGGAATCATGGCGATGAATTTTTCGAGCCAGGCGTATTCGCCGCTCGGCGCCGACCATTCGGCGTAGGCCGGCCCCTCGCGGTCGTAAAAGGCGAGGGTTTCGGGATCGCCGGTCATAGCGCCTCCCCCGCGCCGATCGCGGCGAACCAGAAGCACGCGGAGGCGGAGGCGGTCAGCAGGACGCGCAGCGTCAGCCACCAGCGCGGCGTCAGCCTCGCGCGCCAGAAGATGTAGTCGAAGGGCAACAACGCCGGAAATGCGAAGGTCAGAATCGACACCATCCTCCCCGGATCGATCATCATGATCAGGAAAATCGCCAACGCCGGCGCGGCGGAAAGGGCGAGCCAACGCCACCCCGCCTTGCCGCCCGCCTTGCCCCCGGCGCAGGCGAAGCCCCAAAGCACCCCGCTCATATAGGCGAAGATGAGCGAGCCATATAGCTCCATCACCATAAGAGGCGGCGCGAATGGCAGCACCAGCCTCGGCTGAAAGGTTCCCGCCGCGCCATAAATCAGCGGCAGCAGCCCGGCGAAGCCCAGAATGAGGGCCGGGCGCGGAATTGCGAAGTTCATGGCCGCTCCAATGCAAGACGCGCACCGAGCGCGAGGAAGACCGCCGCGAAGCTGCGGCTCAGCCAACGCATCGCGCGCGCGCTGGTCAGCACCCAATCGCGCGCAAGGGCGGCGAAGACGCCGTAGAGCGCGAAAATGATGAAAGTGATCGCCATGAACACCCCGCCCAGCGTCAGCATCTCCGCGCTCGCGGTTTCCGCCTCGCCGCTGAGAAACGGGGGCAAAAGCGCGAGGAAGAAGATCGAGAGCTTGGGGTTCAGGATATTGATCAGCGCGCCGCGCCGCGCAATGGACCAGAGGCTGGCGCGCCGCCCTTCAGCGCAAAAGAGCAGCGCGCCGCCGGGCTTCAGCGCCTGCCAGGCGAGGTAAATCAGGTAAGCGACGCCGGCGAACTTGACCGCCTGAAAGAGCAGCGCGCTCGCATGCAGCGCCGCCGCCAGGCCGAGCGTCGCCGCCGCGAGATGCGGCAAGATGCCGAGCGTGCAGCCGACAGCCGCGAAAAGCGCGGCGAGGCGCCCCTGCCCCAGGCCGATGGCCAGCGTATAGATGACGCCGGTTCCAGGCGCGACGACGACGACGAGCGCCGTCAGCAGAAACTGAAGAGAAAGCATCATGCCGGCTCCCGCAGGATGCGAGGCGGCTTGAATTCGACCGTCTCCACCGCCGTCTCGACCACTTCGAGCGTGACTTCGTAGCGGTCGCGGAATGCGCCGATCACCTCTTCAACCAGGGTTTCGGGGGCGGAGGCGCCGGCGGTGACGCCGACGCTCCGCGCGCCTTCGATCGCCCGCCAGTCGATATCGACGGCGCGGGGCGCGAGTTGGGCGTAACCGCACCCGGCCTTGCGCCCCACCTCCACCAGCCGCTGCGAGTTGGACGAATTCGGTGAGCCGATCACGATCAGCGCATCGATTCGCCCCGCCATCGCCTTGACCGCCTGCTGGCGATTGGTGGTGGCGTAGCAGATGTCTTCCTTGTGGGGGCCGACGATGGCGGGAAAGCGGGCGGCGAGCGCCGCCACGATCTCCGCCGTATCGTCGACGCTGAGCGTCGTCTGGGTGATATAGGCGAGGCTGAGCGGATCGCGCGGCGCGAGTTCGGCCACATCCTCCGCCGTCTCCACCAGCAGGACTTCGCCGGGGGGAAGCTGCCCCATGGTGCCCACGGTTTCAGGGTGCCCACGATGGCCGATCATCACCATCTGAAGGCCGTTCTGGTGATGGCGCTCCGCCTCGATATGGACCTTGGAGACCAGTGGGCAGGTGGCGTCCACGAAGATCATCTCGCGGCGCGTGGCTTCCTCGGGGACGGATTTCGGCACGCCGTGGGCGGAAAAGATCACCGGCCGGTCGGTCGGGCATTCGTCCAGTTCCTCCACGAACACCGCGCCCTTGGCGCGCAGCCCGTCGACGACGAACTTGTTGTGGACGATTTCATGCCGGACATAGACCGGCGCGCCCCATTTCGCGATCGCCAGCTCGACGATGCGGATGGCGCGATCGACCCCGGCGCAAAAGCCGCGCGGCGCCGCCAGGTGAAGCGTGAGGGCTGGTTTCGTCATGGTCGCGGGATACAGGAAGCGGTTCGCGATGGAAAGCGGCGCGACGGGGGAGAAAGCGGTTTACGCCGTCAGCCCGAGCCAGGTCGGCCCGCTGTGTCGGATTTGGCTCAAGGAGAGGAGGAGCGGTTGGGGACCAGCGCAACGCGCGCTGAAATCCCCAACGATTCCAAACTGACATGGTGCGGTCGAGAAGACTCGAACTTCCACGGGAGTTACCCCACAGCGACCTCAACGCTGCGCGTCTACCAATTCCGCCACGACCGCATTTTCATGACAGCGACCGCCGAATAGCACCGGCTTTCGCGGATGTGAAGAGGCGAAATCGGCTTTTATCTTGCCGAGCGCCGCAGGGAGGGATTAGGTCCGCCTCATGGTGGAATGGCGGATCAGCGACGCGCCCGTGGGCTATGAGTCTGCGCTGGCCTTTCAGGAAGCGCGCGCCGCCGCGATACGCGACGACGGCGCGGATGAATGCGTCTGGCTGCTGGAGCACCCGCCCCTCATCACCGCCGGCACAAGCGCGCGGGCGGAAGACCTGCTCCTGCCGGATCGTTTTCCCGTGCACAGCGCCGGGCGCGGCGGAGAGCACACCTATCACGGGCCGGGACAGCGGGTCGCCTACGCGATGCTCGATCTGGGCGCGCGGGGGCGCGATATCCGCGCCTATGTCCATGATCTGGAGGAATGGGTGATCCGCGCCCTCGACGAATTCGGCGTCAGGGGCGAGCGGCGGAAGGGGCGAGTCGGCGTCTGGGTCGTGCGTCCCGAGCGCGCGCCCGGCCCCGACGGACGCCCGGCGGAGGCGAAGATCGCCGCCATCGGCGTGCGTGTGCGACGTTGGGTCGCTTTCCATGGCGTCGCGATCAATGTGGAGCCGGACCTCAGCCATTTCGACGCCATCGTGCCCTGCGGCATTCGCGGCCACGAGGTCACCAGCCTGATTGATCTGGGGGCGCCCGCTGCTATGTCTGACTTCGATCAGGCGCTTGAGAGCGCCTTCCGAGACGTCTTCCAGGCGCCCCGACCTCGACGGACCCAAGGAGAATTCAAATGATCCGCACCGCCGCCATGACCATGACCCTCCTTTTCGCTGGCCTTTTCGCTGGCGCCGCCCTCGCCGATGGCGACGCCGCGAAGGGCGAGGCGCTGACCGCGAAGCGCTGCAAGGCCTGCCACACCATATCCAATGGCGACGAGGTGCTGCTCAAGGGCGGCAAGACCGGCCCGAATCTCTATGGCGTCATCGGCCGCGCCGCCCGGGCCGGAGAAGATTTCAAATATGGAGACGACATCATCGCCGCCGGTGAAAAAGGCCTGGTCTGGGACGAAGCGCAGATCGCCGCCTATATTGAAGATCCACGCACGTTCCTGCGGGCCTATCTCGACGACGGCAAGGCGAGGTCCAAGATGGTGTTCAAGCTGCGCGACGAGGACGATCGCGCCGATGTCGCGGCCTATCTCGCCTCGATCGGTGTTTCGCCCTGAGGCGGTGAAGCGGCCCGCCGCCTGCAAGCCCGACTCCCGGCCATTTCGCCCCCAGCGTTCGAGAAAACGCCGGGGGCCAGCCATGCAGAGCGGATATTCTTCGGAGAAGCGTCGAGGCGCCGCATGGCGCGGCATATCGAACAGTTGAGGCGGCGCGCCATTCCCGGTAAGTCGGTTGCGAATACACCGCCGCAATGGTGGCGAGTACCGAGTGTCAGGGAGACGAAATATGGCTGACGCCGCAGCGCATGACGCGCACGATCACCACCCGGGGTTTTTCACCCGGTGGTTCATGTCGACGAACCACAAGGACATCGGCATCCTCTATATATTCGTGGCGTCCATTCTTGGGATCGTCTCGGTCGGGTTCACGATGTTCATGCGGCTGGAGCTGATGGATCCCGGCGTCCAGTACATGTGCATGGAGGGGCTGGCGGCTGCGGAATGCACGCCGAACGGCCATCTCTGGAACGTGCTGATCACCGGCCACGGCATCCTTATGATGTTCTTCGTCGTCATCCCGCTGCTTTTCGGCGGTTTCGGCAACTATTTCATGCCGTTGATGATCGGCGCGCCTGATATGGCGTTCCCACGGATGAACAACCTCTCCTTCTGGATGTTCTTCGCCGGGGCGACGCTGGCGGTGATGTCGGTCTTCATGCCGGGCGGCAACGGTCAGGCGGGCGCCGGCGTCGGCTGGGTGCTTTACGCGCCGCTCTCGACCACCGAACAAGGCTATTCGATGGATCTCGCGATCTTCGCGGTGCATCTTTCCGGCGCCTCGTCGATCCTCGGCGCGATCAACATGATCACCACCTTCCTCAACATGCGTGCGCCGGGCATGACGCTGTTCAAGGTGCCGCTTTTCGCCTGGTCGATTCTCGTCACCGCGATGATGATCCTCTTCGCACTTCCGGTGCTGGCGGGCGCGATCACCATGCTGCTGACCGACCGCAATTTCGGCACCACGTTCTTCGACGCCGCCGGCGGCGGCGATCCGGTGCTCTATCAGCACATCCTCTGGTTCTTCGGCCATCCCGAGGTCTACATCATCGTCGTGCCTGCGTTCGGCATCATCAGCCACGTCATCTCGACCTTCTCCAAGAAGCCGATCTTCGGTTATCTCGGCATGGTCTGGGCGATGATCGGCATTGCGGCGCTCGGCTTCATCGTCTGGGCGCACCACATGTACACCGTGGGCATGAGCGCGAACACGCAGGCCTATTTCATGCTCGCGACCATGGTGATCGCGGTGCCGACAGGCATCAAGGTCTTCTCCTGGATCGCGACGATGTGGGGCGGCTCGATCGAGTTCAAGACGCCGATGCTCTGGGCCTTCGGCTTTCTCTTCCTCTTCACCGTCGGCGGCGTGACCGGCATCATCCTCTCCCAGGCGGGCGTGGACCGGGCCTATCACGACACCTATTATGTCGTGGCGCATTTCCACTACGTGATGAGCCTCGGCGCGATCTTCGGCATCTTCGCGGGGATCTATTACTGGATCGGCAAGATGTCGGGGCGGCAATATCCGGAATGGGCGGGCAAGCTCCACTTCTGGATGATGTTCATCGGCGCGAACCTGACCTTCTTCCCGCAGCATTTCCTCGGCCTGCAGGGCATGCCGCGGCGCTATATCGAC
>JBBDTD010000158.1:0-37568 GCA_040904645.1 Paracoccaceae bacterium | reverse complement strand
TGAAACCTACAACCGCGTTCCGCTTCACGGCGGCAGGATTTCGGGGTCGAACCCCGGCTGCCCCTGATCGAGATTGCAGGCCAGAAGATCGACCGGCAGCAACCCCCGCCATTTCAGGTCAAGAAGCGCGGCGAGCAACGTGTAGCTGTCCTTGCCGCCGGAAAGGCAGACCAGCCAGCGCGCCCCGCGCCGGACCATGCCGTAAGTCTCCAGCGCCTCACGCGTCTCGCGGATGATGCGTTTGCGGAGCTTCGCGAACTCGCCGCTATCGGGCATGTCGGCGAAAAGCGCCTCCGCCCCCTCCTTCGCCCTCTCAAGGCTTGTGGCCTCAAGCATCGGGTTTCGCCCCGGAAACTTTCCCCGGCACCGGGTCGTAGCCGTCGCCGCCGAAGGGATGGCAGCGCAAAATGCGCCGCGCCGCGAGCCAGCCGCCCTTGACCGCGCCGTGCCGCTCAAGCGCCTCCATCGCATAGGTGGAGCAGGTTGGCTGATAACGGCAATTATGCCCGACGAAGGGCGAAAACGCCGCGCGATAGAGCCGCACCGGCGCGGCGAGGATATGGGCGAGCGGCGTCATCGGGGTTTTGGGCTGTGGACGCGCGCAAGCGCGGTTTCGAGATCGGCGACCAGATCCGTGAAAACCCGTTCAGCCGTCACGCCGGACCGCCCGATCAGCACGTAATCCCAGCCGGGCCGACCAAGACGCGGCAACGCGGCGGCGGCGGCGGCGCGCAGACGCCGTTTGGCGCGGTTGCGCGCTACGGCGTTGCCGACCTTTTTCGAGCAGGTGTAGCCCACGCGAAGCGCGGAGGGGTCCCCCTCTTCCTCGGGGCGGCGGCGGCCCTGAAGAATCAGCCCTGCGGCCGCGTGGCGGCGCGCGCGGGCGGCGGCGAGGAAATCGCGTCGTTTACGAATCATTACAGGGCGAAGCACGGCTTCGCCCTGCATCGCCCCCTGAGGCGCGCCGGAGGTTTCCACCGGCGCTTTCACCGGCTCAGGCCGAGAGATTCTTCCGGCCGCGCGCGCGGCGGGCGTTCAGGATCTTGCGGCCGCTCTTGGTGGCCATGCGGGCGCGAAAGCCGTGACGGCGGGCGCGCACGAGGTTGCTCGGCTGAAAAGTGCGTTTCATTGTTGCGGTCCTTCCGTCATCGTCCCTGCGTCGCGCGATAGTCCAAACCCGTCACGCGCCGCTAAATCAGAGGTGGTCGGATACGCGCAGGCGGGGGTGATGTCAATTACCGGCGCGCATGATCCGCCCGCGCGCGCTTCGCGGCGCCGATACATCACGCCTGCGTCATTCGCACGGCTTTGCGCTGGTCCGGGCCCCGACGCAAGCGCAGGTGATTGGCTTGGCGAAGGCAAGGATGCGCACATGACTGAAACGCGAAAAGGCATTTCGGCCCGGCGGGCGGCGCCGCTGGCGATCGCGCTCATCGGCGCGGCGCTGCTCTATTTCTTCGGGCGCGATTTCCTCAGCTTCGAAGCGCTTCGCGACAACCGGGAAGCGCTGATCGTCTGGCGCGACGCGCATTACGCGCTCGCCGCGCTGGCCTTCATCGGCGCTTACGCGGGCGCGACCGCGCTTTCCTTTCCCGGCGGGCTGGCGTTGACCCTCACCGGCGGCTTCCTGTTTGGCCCATGGTTCGGGGCGATCTACGCGGTGATCGGCGCGACGGTGGGCGCGCTCGCGATCTTCCTCGTGGCCAGGGCCGGGGTCGGCGATGCGCTTCGTGCGCGCGCCGGCGGCTGGGTGAAGCGCGCGGAGGCCGGGTTTCGCGCCAACGAGGCCAGCTATCTGCTGATGATGCGTCTTGCGCCGGTCATGCCGTTTTTTGTCGCCAATCTGGTTCCCGCCTTTCTCGGCGCCTCGACCATCACCTATGCGTGGACGACATTTTTCGGGATCATGCCGGGCGCGCTGGTCTACGCATCGGTCGGCGCCGGGCTGGGCGCGGCTTTCGAGACCGGCGCCGCGCCGGATTTCGGCCTGATCTACGAGCCGCGGATTCTGGCGCCGCTCCTCGGCCTCGCGGCGCTTTCCGCGCTGCCCATCGTCATTCGGAAGTTCAGGGAGAGAAAAACATGAGCATGGCGATTCTGACCCCCGATCTCTGCGTGATCGGCGGCGGCTCCGGCGGGCTTTCGGTCGCGTCGGGCGCCGTGCAGATGGGTGCTTCCGTCGTTCTGATCGAAGGCGGACGGATGGGCGGCGATTGCCTCAATTATGGCTGCGTGCCGTCGAAATCGCTGCTCGCGGCGGCCAGGGCCGCACATGCGATGGGCGCTGGCGCACGCTTCGGAGTCAAACCGGTTGCGGCGGAAGTCGATTTCAAAGCGGTGAAATCCCATGTCCGGGCGGTGATCGACAGCATTGCGCCCCATGATTCGGTGGAGCGGTTCGAAGGACTCGGCGTCACCGTCATCGAGGCGATGGCCCGATTCACCGGGCCGTGCGAGGTGGAGGCTGGCGGGCGCCGAATCCGCGCCCGGCGCTTCGTTATCGCCACCGGCTCACGCCCGGCGGCGCCGCCGATTCCGGGGCTGGAGGACACGGGCTATCTAACCAACGAGACGATTTTCGATCTTCAGACCCGGCCGCGCCGGTTGCTGATCATCGGCGGCGGGCCGATCGGGCTTGAAATGGCGCAAGCGCATCAGCGACTCGGCTCCGAAGTGCTGGTTCTTCAATCCAGGAAGGCGCTGGCGCGTGACGACCGGGAAAGCGCGGCGGTTCTTCTGGCGGCGCTTCGCGCGGAAGGCGTCGAAATTCGCGAGGACGTCGCCATCGTCGCCGCCCGGCGCGACGATGAAGAAGTAGTTCTGACGCTGGAAAGCGGTGAGGAATTCCGCGGCGACGCCCTCCTCGTCGCCACCGGTCGGCGCGCCAATCTCGAAGGGCTCGGACTCGAGGCTGCGAAGGTTGAAGTCACGAAAACAGGCGTAAAGGTTGATAAGGGCCTTCGCGCGACCAACCGGCGCATCTATGCTGTCGGCGACGCGGCTGGGGGCATGCAGTTCACCCATGTCGCGGGCTATCACGCCGGGCTGGTGATCCGCTCAGCGCTCTTGCGCCTGCCGATCAAAACGCGGACGGATGATATCCCGCGCGTGACCTATACCGATCCCGAGGTCGCGCAGGTCGGCCTTACCGAAGCCGAGGCGCGCGAAGCACACGGTGAAGCGCTGGAGGTGCACCGCGCCGATTACGCCGATAACGACCGCGCCCGCGCGCAGAGCAGGACCGAAGGCTTCGTCAAGGTGATGATCGTGCGGGGCCGTCCCATCGGCGTCAGCATCGTCGGCGTTCATGCCGGGGAGCTGATCTCACTCTGGGCGCTCGCTCTCTCGCAGCGGCTGAAGATCAGCGACATCGCCGGTTTCACCGCCGCCTACCCAACTTTCAGCGAGCTTTCGAAACGCGCCGCCGGCGCCTATTTCACGCCCCGGCTTTTTGAGAGCGCGTGGGTGCGCCGCATCGTGCGCCTCTTTGCGAAACTGGGTTGAACGGCTAGTCTTGTCTTCCTCCCGCCCGATCGGGGGACGGAAGACGGATGACCATGTTCCTTGCGCGTACGCTCTCAGGCCGGCTGCTGCTGCTTACGGTCATCATCGTGATGGTTACGGAGGTTCTGGTTTTCCTGCCTTCCGTGGCGCGATTCCGCGAAGATTACCTGATGCAGCGGATGCAGATGGCGCAGATCGCCGCGCTCGCCCTCCTCGCGGCCGGGGACGACGCGCTGGAGGCGGCGCTGGAGGAGGAATTGCTCTCCAAAGCGGAAGTCACCTCCATCGTGTTGCGGCGCGACGCGTCGCGCCAGTTGATCCTTCAGGTTCCCGCCGGGGTCATGGTCGATCAGACCTACGACCTCCGATCCGCGTCGCCGATCGATCTGATCGCCGACGCGCTCTCGGCCATGCTCTGGAGCGCGCCGCGCACCATCCGCGTGATCGGCGCGCCGATGGGCGGCGGCGATATCGAGGTGACGCTGGACGAGACGCCGCTCCGCCGGGCCATGCTCGGCTATGCGCAACGCATACTGCTGATATCGCTGTTCATCTCCACCACCGCCGGCGTGCTGGTGTTCTTCGTCTGCCGTTACCTGATCGTGCGGCCGATCGAGCGCGTGGTGGAGAACATGGTCGCCTTTCAGAAGAATCCCGAACATGCGCCCGCCATCGCCACCTTGCGCTCCGGGCTCGTGGAGATCGCGCGGGCCGAGACCGCGCTCACGGAAATGCAGACCGAGCTTCGGGGCGCGCTGAGGCAAAAATCCCGGCTCGCCGATCTTGGCGGCGCCGTCGCCAAGATCAGCCATGACCTGAGGAACATGCTCGCCAGCGCGCAGCTTCTCGCCGACCGGCTCAGCGGCAGCCGCGATCCGGTGGTCGCGCGGATCGGGCCGAAACTGATCGGCTCTCTCGATCGGGCGACGGCGTTTTGCGTCTCCACGCTCAGGCATGGCCGGGCCGAGGAGGCGCCGCCAGCCCCGCGCGAGACCGATCTGCGGCGTCTGATCGAAGATGTGGGCGACGCGGTGTTCATGGGCGCGGGCGATGTCGCCTTCGTCAACAGCGCGCCCGAGGCGCTTGTCGCCCGGGTCGATCCCGACCATCTTTTCCGCATCCTCTCCAACCTGGCGCGAAACGCACGCCAGGCGATCGAGGCGACGAACGGCGCCGGGCGGGTGGAGATTTCCGTCCGGCGCGGCGCGGCGGCCTCGATAGAGTTCACCGTCGCCGATGACGGGCCGGGCCTGCCGCCGAAGGCGCTGGAGAACCTCTTCCAGCCGTTTCGCGGCGGGGCGCGGCAGGGCGGCAGCGGGCTTGGCCTCGCCATCGCGGCGGAGCTTGCGACGCTTAATCGTGGCAAGGTCGAACTGGAGGAAAGCACCGTGGCGGGCGCGCGCTTTCGCGTGACGCTGCCGGGCTGAACCGCCGGGCTTGGGCGGGTCGCATTCGCACTCGATCGGCGGCGACGCACCCTACTTCCTTCCGGACGCACGTCTTTATGCGCCTCCCCTGCTCTCCCCGCCGGGGAAACGCCGCGAAAACCGCCAGCTTCGATCGATCCGGCTCAGGCCAGCCGAGCAGAGCGCAAAGACGGGTTGAGCGCGATTACGCCTCGTATGCGACGCCGTCGCGGCCGGGGTCCGCCATGCCGTCGAGACGGTCGGCGTGGATATGGATCCCGTGCACCCAGCCTATCGTGTAGCCGACGGGATTGCGGATGATCGTCTCGCCGCGTTCTTCAAGTTCGCGCGTAACATAGCGTGGGATTCGATTTGAGACGTCGATGGCGTTCCCCGTCGACGAGAACCGCGGCGCGGACACCGCGGCGGCGAGATTCATGCCGAAATCGAGGACATTGAGGATCACCTGCAGAACGCCCATGACGATCTGCGTTCCGCCCGGCGCGCCGAGAACGAGCGAGGGGCTGTCACCTTCAAAGACAATGGTCGGGCACATGGCGCTGAACCGCGACTTGCCCGGCGCGATGCTGCCGGCATGGCCGGGCCGGGGGTCGAAGACGCCCATGCAGCCGTTATACATGAACCCGAGACCGTCGGTGATGACGCCCGAGGGCATGCCGAGCGAGTGAGTCAAGGAGACGCAGCCGCCTTCGCCGTCGACGATCGAAATATGGGTGGTATCGCGCGATACATGATTGGCCCCGACGCGCGGCACGCTGGCCCGTTCACCCCGCCTGATCGCCTCCGCAAGCGTGGCGGCATAGGCTTTCGAGGTCAGCTCATCCAGCGGCACGTCGATGAAGGCGGGGTCGCCGACCCGTGCGTCCTTGTCTATCGTCGCGCGTTTCATCGCCTCGCTGACGACCTGCATGTAGTCGGGGCTGTTATGGCCAAGCGCGGCGAGGTCGAAGTTTTCGAGGATGTTGAGCATCTCCAGCAGCATCACGCCGCCGCCCGGCGGTGGGTTGGTGGATATCCGGCGGCCGCGATACTCGCCGGTTAGCGGTTCCGCCCGCTGCGCGGCCACATTGGCGAGATCATCCGCCGTCAGGAATCCGCCATTCGCCGCCATGTCCGCGACAATCCGCTTCGCGATCTCGCCGGTGTAAAAGGCGTCCGCGCCGTCCCTCGCGATCAGGCGCAGCGTTTCCGCCATATCAGGATTGCGGATCGGGGCGCCGGTCGGCTTCGGCGCGCCCGAAGGCGTGCAATAGAGCGCACGTCCCGTCGCGCTAAAGGCGAGCCGCTCTGCGGTGGCGGCGCGGCCCATGCCTGAGCCTTCGTTGAAGAACGCGCTCATGGCGGGGCGCACGAAATAGCCTTCTTCCGCCCAGCGGATCGCGGGCTCGACGACCCGCGACCAGGGCAGCCGGCCATAGGCGCGGTGCGCGGTCTCATAGGCGCGCAGCGCCGCCGGAACCGCGATGGCCTGATAGCCGATATCGTTGACGCGGTCCTTCAGGATGAAACCAAATCCGTCGCGGGTCTCCCCCTCAAGAATGTCGGCCCACATGTCGGGGCGGACGGCCGAGGAGGCCGCCGCGTGAAAATCGAAATATTCGTTCACGCCAGAGCCCGGCGCGCCAGAGCCCGGCAGCCACAGCGCCATGGAGCCGAACCCCGCGATCCCGCACATCAGCGGATCGACCACGGACTGGGCGAAGGCGCAGGCGATGGCGGCGTCGACGGCGTTGCCGCCTTCGCGCAAGGCCTCGACCCCGGCTTCCGCCGCTTCTGGCTGAGGGCACACGACCATTCCGCGCGATTTCATTTCAAGCTCCCTTGGCGTGGCGTGGCAGGCCGACTTCGTGGCGCGGCCGTCCCCAATCTTTTGCTTCTTCCGCGCAGCGCGCGAGATCTTCATCCAGCATGAGGCCATCGGCCGCGAGCGCCGTCGCCGCCGCGTCGATTGCGGCCATGTAGCCATCGAGGTCGCCATAGCGCTGAAGGATCGACGGGCGCGGGTCGCCGGTCTGCCGGCGCTCCTCTTCGTCGTCGGGAAAGGGAATGTAGCTGCCGGTTATCCCGACCATCGCGCCCGCACCGTAACGGCGCTGGCGAACGCTCCATCCCGTATAGGTGCCGAGCGGCGCCTGAACCATCGGCGCGAGGAGGCCGGAGGCGTCGTTCCCGTCCTCGTCGACGGCGGGAACCAGCACGGCGTATCGCTTGTCGGCGAGTATTTCGGGCGGCTCCTTGGTGATCAGGCCCTGCTCGAGCTTGTCGCCGAAATCCAGCAGTTCCAGTCGGCTCGGCCCGCGAGGCGGCGCGACGCCGGGAATGGCGGGAAAACTTGCGCGCCATTCATCCGCTGTCGCGAGGGTTCCGCCCGCGCGCGAAGGGATGCGGCTTGGCGGCGGCGGCGTCCCGTCGGTCGCCCATTCGTCCAGCCGGTCGAGGAGCGCGCGGAAAAACATGCTCGTCGCCACAACGTTGAAATAGGTCTGGGCGATTCCCCTGGAGGGCGCCGGGACATGCGGCTCCGCGAAATGCTGGGAGCTTCCCCAGAGATAGACGCGCACATTGTCTGGCTGCGCCAGATCTTCGCCAGTCGTCGTCGTATGCACGAGCGAGGCGCGCCGGTGCCAATATTCGCATGCGGTGTCGGTATGGATGACGAGGGGATCGGTATCTGGCCGGCGGAGGATCGCATCCTCACGCCCCGTCAGATGGTCCTTCGTTCTGGCGTAGGAAAACGGAAAGCGATCAGCCGGGGAGAAATGATTTTCGTGTTCCTGCCCCGGCAGCAGCACCAGATTGGCGAAGCGCTGGTTCATCCACATCTTCCCGGCGCCGGCGACATGCGGCATCACCCCGTCGAACGTGCGCCGCCCGGCTTCATCCGCGTTGAAGCCGAGATGCAGGAAATCGCGGATGCAGCGCCCGGTTTGCGAGCGCCCCCAGGCGTAGGCTTTCTCAATGCGGGCGCCCTTGTCGCGGAGCGGGTTCGGCGCGCCGTCGCTCGTCGTCTCGTCATTCTTCAGGAAGCTGATGAAGTTTCGGACCGCGACATGGCCAAGGCCGAGCACCAGCGGCTCACGCCCCTCATAGATCAGCTCATAGATCCAGCCGGGCGTGAACCCTTCGGCCAGATAGAGATGGCTGTCCGACGGGACCACCGCCCGCTCCATCCCCTGATTGTCGACGCCGCCGCCCTGCTCGATCCGCGCGAAGGCCCATTTGTCTTGCGCGATTTCTTCGCGCTGGCTCAACGCGTAGCGCCGGCGGGTCAGGCGGGCTTTCGAGGTGTCGAGCGAAGCGGCCGGATAACTGCGGGTCGAGACCAGCGTGCTGAGCGGAAAGACTTGCCGCCCCTCCTCCACCGAGATGTATTCGGCGCGGACGGTTCCGGTGATGGCGCGCCCCTGATCCGTCGCGACGGGCAGGTCCAGCAACATACGCCCGTCGCCGGGCAGAAGATCGCCCTGCCAGGCCAGCCAGGCGACCGAATACCCACGCCGCATCAGGAAGCCGTTGCCGGCGTCGGCGGCCGACATCGGATTGTTGTTCGACGGCGCGTCGTTGAAGAACTGAAGCGCGCGCTTGTTGCCCCGGTTCCCGTAGTCGAAGAAAACCCGGCCGTTGCCGCGGGCGAGTTCGACCGGCCGCAGGATCGCGAAATCCGCCTCGAAACGGACCAGGCCCTTATCATCCACCGGCGCGAGCCCGATATCGGTGACCACGGATTGCGCCGCCGCGCGCGGGTCTACGCCGAAACGCACCCGCCCCTGAAGCATCTCGCAAGCGCCCGCGTCGCCGAATTCCGCGCCATCGGCGAAGGGTTTTCTGCTGGAGACGACGTAGTCGAGTTCAGAACGCATCAGACGGTCTCCGGCGCCGGTCTGGCGGTGATTTCGCCTCCGGCTTTTCCAAGGGGATGATGGCAACGATAGAAATGGTCGTCGCCCTTGCGTTCGGGCGCGCGTTCAACGCAAAGGCTGTCGGCGAACTGGCAGCGCGGGTGAAAAGCGCAGCCCGATGGCGGGTTCAGCGGGCTGGGGAACTCCGCCTCCAGCCCGTGGAGTTCGGGCAGGCGCGCGCCAGCGCGCGGCGGCAACACCGCCTTCAGCAGCGCGTCGGAGTATGGATGCCGTGCGCGGGCGAACACCTCCTCGCTCGGGCCGCATTCGACGATCTGGCCCAGATACATCACCGCCACCTCGTCAGCGAGATGATTGACGACCGCCAGGTTGTGGCTGATCAGGATCATCGTCAGGTCGAGCTCTCGCTTCAGCCGATGCAACAGATTCAGGATCTGCGACTGGACGGAAACGTCCAGCGCCGAGGTCGGCTCGTCGCAGATCAGGATCTTCGGCTCACCGATGAGGGCGCGGGCGATGGCGACGCGCTGGCGCTGGCCGCCGGAAAGCTGGCTGGGATAGGCGGAAATCAAGTGGTCCGGCAGGCCGACCTGCGCGGCGACCTCCCGCGTTCGCCGCCGCCGCGAGGCGCCGTCGCCAACCCCCCGAACCTGCAGCGGCGCTGCGATGATCGCCTCCACCGTCATGCGCGGATTGAGCGAGGAATAAGGGTCCTGAAAGACCGGCTGGATCAGGCCAGCCCGGTCAAGACGCCCGTATTCGGAGATCGGGCGGCCTTCGACCAGAACCTCGCCCGAACTCGCCTCCTCGACCCCCAGCAGGATTTTCGCGAGCGTGGATTTTCCGCAGCCGGACTCGCCGACAAGGCCGAGCGTCTGCCCCCGCCTTACCGAGAGGTCGATGCCGCGCAGCGCGCGGAGCGTCTGTTTCTTGCCGAACGCCGTGCCGACAGGATAATCGCGCGTGACGCCGCGCATGATTAAGGCTTCCGCGCTCATGACGCCGCCTCTTCGGATTCGAACCTTGTCCAGATGTCAGGGTCGCGCACGCCATCGTCGCTCGGCAGCACGCAGCGCATGCTGCGCCCGGCGCCCACATCCCTGAGCGCGACGGGCCCGGCCGCGCATTCTTCGCGCGCATAGGGGCACCGCTCCAGAAACCCGCATCGCAAAAGCTCCCCCGACTGGCGGGGAACGACACCGGGGATGAAGCCGAGCGTTTCCCCCCGCGCGGTCTCGCCGGTCACCGGGATGGAGCGCATCAGCCCCTCTGTATAGGGATGCAGCGGCGCGCCGAGCACGTCGTCGCACGTGCCCGTCTCCACCACTTCGCCGCCATACATGACCACGATCCGGTCCGCGACGCCGGCGACGACGCCAAGGTCGTGGGTGATGAGGACGAGGCCGATCTGCGTCTCGCGCTGAATGTCGCGAAGAAGACGCAGGATCTGCGCCTGGATCGTGACGTCGAGCGCGGTCGTCGGCTCATCCGCGATGATCAGCTCCGGCTCGCAGAGGAGCGCCATGGCGATCATGACGCGCTGGCGCAGGCCGCCCGAAAGCTGGTGCGGATATTGCGAGAGGCGCTCTTCCGGCGTCGGCACGCCGACCTTGCGCAGAAGCTCGACCGAACGCGCGCGCGCCTCGCCCTTCGTCACGCGGCGGTGCTGGCGCAGGATTTCGAACATCTGATCGCCGATCCGGTAGCACGGATCGAGCGCCGTCATCGGGTCCTGGAAGATCATCGCGATGCGGTCGCCCCGCAGCTGCCGCCATCGCCGCCGGCTGGCCTTCGAGACGTCTTCGCCGTTCAGGCGGATGCAATCAGACGTCGCCCGGGCGTTTCGCGGCAGCAGCCCCATGATGCTGAGCGCGGTCAGGCTCTTGCCGCAGCCCGATTCGCCGACGATGGCGACGGTCTCACCGCGCGCGACCGCCAGATCGACGCGCCGGACCGGCTTCAGCACGCCGCCGTCGATGGGGATATCGACCCGCAGGCCTTCGACTTCCAGTATCGGACCGTCCATGTCAGGCCTTCCCTTCCGGCGTCGTCACGTCCCGAACGGCGTCGCCGACAAGGTTGATCGCAAAGATGAGCAGCACCAGCGCGGCGCCAGGAATGGCGATCATCCACGGGCGGAACATGAGCTGGCTTTTCGCCTCCGCCACCATCAAACCCCAGGAAACCTGCGGCGGCTGGACGCCAAGGCCGAGGAAGGACAGAGCCGCCTCCAGCAGGATCGCGTGCGCGACCTCGATCGAGGCGACGACGATCAGCGGGCCGGTGATGTTCGGCAATATCTCCCGGAACAGGATCCGGGTGGTGGAGCTGCCGATGGCGCGGGCGGCGGTGATGTATTCGCGCGACGCCACCTGTTGGGTGGCGCTGCGGACCACGATCGCGAACCGGTCCCAGAGCAGCAATCCGATCACCATCATCAGGAGCCAGAGCGAACTGCCGACCAGCGCGACGACCACCAGCGCCACGAGGACGACCGGCAATGTCAGGCGGATCGTGATGACGAAATTGATGATCAGGTCGGGCCACCCGCCCCAGTACCCCGCCGCCACGCCGAGCGAGACGCCGATGATCCCGGAGATGAGCACCGTCACGAAACCGATGGCGAGCGAAATGCGTGCGCCGAAAAGCAGGCGCGTAAAGTAATCCCGGCCGAGATTGTCGGTGCCGAGGATATGATCCCAGCTTCCTTTCTCCGACCAGACGGGCGGCACGTATCGCTGAGACAGATCCTGAAGGCTTGGGTCATATTGCGTCAGCAGCGGCGCGAAGATCGCCGCCAGCGTGATCGTCAGCACGATGAGGCCGCCGACCCAGAATCCTCCGTGTCTGAGGGCGCGGCGGAACGCGATCCTGCCGGGAGAGAGCGGCGCGGCGAGCATGGCCATTGTTGCGGGCTGAGGCATGGGTTCAGGAAACTCTGATGCGCGGGTCGAGCGCCGCGTTGAGAAGGTCGGCCAGAAGCGTAAGGAGCGCATAGGCCGTGGCGATGACGAGGAGGATCGCCTGAATGATCTCGATATCCGCGCGCTGGATGGACTCCCAGGCCAGGTAACCGACGCCCTTCAGCGAAAAGATCGTCTCGATCACGATGGAGCCGCCAAGCATGAAGCCGAGTTGCACCGCGGCCAGCGAAACCACCGGAATGATGGCGTGGCGCAGGCTGTGGCGGATCACGACCCGCCATGGTGAAAGCCCGTAGGCGCGCGCCGTGCGCACATGGTCGGACTGAAGCACGTCCATCATGCCGGATCGCGTCAGCCGCATGATCGCGGGCGTGGCGTAATAGCCCAGCGCGATCGCGGGCATGATGTAGTTCAGCCAGCCGCCCGAACCGGAGATCGGCAGCCAGCGCAGATGCACGCCAAAGAGATACATCAGCCCGAGCGCAAAGAGGAACGACGGCAACGCCTGCCCCGCGACCGCGAACCAGAGCGCGAAACGGTCGATCATCGTGTTCGGCCAGAGCGCGGCGAAAACGCCGAGCGGCACCGAAAGCAGAATCGCGAAGCCGAGAGCGAGCCCGCCGAGCGTGGCGGTGATGGGCATATGCTCCGCCAGAACATCGCGGACATCCATGCGCAGGTAATAGGAACGGCCGAAATCGCCCTGCAGCAATCGCCCGACCCAATCCAGATACTGGGCGTAAAACGGCCGGTCGAACCCGAAGGTCGCCCGCACCGCCGCGATGTCGGCGTCCGTCGCGCCTTCGCCCGCCATGGCCGCGGCGGCGTCGCCCGACAAATGGACAAGCATGAAGGCGACGACCGACGTGACGATGACCACGAGGACTGTCAGCAAGAGCCGCTTCGCTATGAACGCAGCCATGGGAACTCCTTACAAACCTGCGGGGGGCGGCCCCCCGCAGGAATTTTCACTTACTTCCACTTGGCCAGGTAGAAATGCGCCATCTCGTCCGGCGTCACCGGATAGTCGAGATCCTTGTTGAACGCATAGGTCCGGCCATAGACGAAGAGCGGCACGTTATAAGCCTGATCCGCGATCTTCTTCAGCGCCTTGGAGTAAAGTTCCTTGCGCTTCTCAGGGTCGGTGGCGGTGTCCGCCGCCTCCAGCCAGTCGCGGACTTCGACATCACGCGCGTAGTCATCCGAGCTGTGCTTGAAGTAGTAGCTCGTCGACGCCGAGGAATCGAGCATCCCGTTCGAGCCGAGGGTCAGGTGCGCCATCGCGGTTTTGTCCCCGACGATCAGCGGACGCAGCGCGCGCCACTGCAGAAACTGCAGGTTGCCGTTGATCCCGACTTCGCGGAGGTAGTTCAGCACCGCCTCCGAATACGGCCGGTCGCGATAGGCGTAGAAATCGATGTCGAAGCCGTTCTCATAGCCGGCTTCGGCCAACAGCGCCTTCGACTTGGCGGGGTCGTACTCATACTGTGTCACGTCGGTCTCGCAGCCGAACTGCACCGGCACGCACATCGACCTCTGCACCGCGGAGCCTTCGCCGACCAGGTTCTTGGTGAGCGCTTCGCGGTCGATCGCATGGGCGACCGCCTTGCGGACACGGATGTCCGTCATCGGATTGTCGGCGCCGGTCCGGCCCGCGGCGTCAAGCGCGAGGAAAGACATGCGCATGGTCGGCGCGGAGACGACAGTCAGGTTCTCCATCTCACCCAGCATGTCGGCGTTCTCGGGCGGAACGCCCCAGATCCAGTCGACGCCGCCGGTCATCAGCTCCGCGATCTGCGTCTCGGGGTCCTTGATGGTCTTGTAGACGATCGTGCCGATGGAAGGTTTGCCCTTGGGGCTGCCTTCCCAATAGTTGTCGTTCTTCACCAGCGTCAGCGACTGGCCGGCCTGATAATCGACCAGCTTGTAGGGGCCGGTGCAGACCGGCGTCACGGCGCCCCAGTCACGGCGCGTGGAGTTGTCGGCGCCCGGCACTTCCGGCGCGTTTTCATAATGGCCCGAGGGGAACATCGGCGCGGTGCCGGTGAGGTATTCCAGCGCGGCGGGTGTCGGCGTGGTGGCGTGAATGATGACCTTGTGCGGGTTCACCACCTCGACATGGTCGATCCAGTCCACGATCGTGCGGAGCTTCATGCCGCTGTCGGGCGCTGCGACATGGTTCAGCGTGTAGGCCACATCCTCCGCGTCGAAATCCGTTCCGTCATGGAACTTCACGCCTTCGCGCAGTTCAATTTCAAAGGTCTTGTCGTCGGTCCACACCCAGCTCGTGGCGAGGAGCGGCTGGTACTCGTTCGTCATCGGGTCGCGGTGCACGAGGCTGTCGCAGTTGGCGTAGGCGGTGATCAGGGCCTCGCGCTGGTTGCCGTAATAGATGTCGGGCGTGTCCATCTCGGTGGAGGTCGTCCACGTGAACGTGTCCTCCGCCTTTCCGGCGAACGCGGGGCTGGCGCCCAGCGCGGCCATCGTCACGGCCATCAGTGATTTTCTCAAAAGCATCTCAGGTGGTCTCCTTGTTGGAATTACGGCTTTATTCGACCCAGGGCAGTTCCAGCGAAGAGGCGCCGCCGCCGCCCAGTTCAAGCGTCAGCGTTGGCGGGCGACCATGCGGCAACTGCACGTAATGGTCCTTGTCCGCGCCGGCGACGGAAAGCCTGATCCGGCTGCCTTTCGCGAAGGTCCAGGACGCCGGCAAAAGCCCGAAGCGCAGAAGCGCCGGCTCTCCGGGCGTCAGGGGTTTCGCTTTCGCGCGGCTGAAATCACGGAATGGCCAGCTCCAGTTCTGGTTCGCCGGCGCCTCGCTCTCCTGTCTGTGGAGCGCGCGCAGGACACCCTCCGTCACGTAGCGCAACGTTCCATCCGCCTCCAGTTCGGAAAGATAGACGTGCAGCACCGCGTCGGGCTCGCTGGAGGCGACATGAAGCGCGACGACAGGATGGCCGGTCATCGTTCCGGCGGCCTTCAGCGGCGCGGAGGTGAACGCGAGCATCCCGGATTCTGAATCCATCCATTCGGCATAGTAGTCGGTCGTGTTGATCGCGGCCAGCCGCTCATGGCGGGTGTTCGCGCCCGTGCCGCGGGCGAAATCCGCCTTGAAGGCGCTTTCACCCGGCGCGCCGGGGCTGTCCGACAACGCGCCGCCCGCGTCAAGGTACAGGCTTCGGCTGGTTTCGACCGGCGGCCAGGCTTCCGCCGCCGCCCATGCCTCATCGCGCATGGTGAAATAATGGATCGGCTTTTCCTGCGCCAACCCGGTGTCCATGCCCATGAGATGCTCGTCGAAGAACCTCAGCACCTCGGCCAGCACATTGAACTCAGGCGCCGGACCGTCGCGCCAGGGGGAAACATTGGTGCGCGCGCCATGATCCCAGGGACCAATCAGCAGCCGCTGCTTGTTGTTCGGCAGCGAGCGATAGCGCGCGATGGCGCCATTGGAGAACCCCGCGCCGTCCATCCAACCCGAGACGGAATAGACGGCGACATCCGGCGCGATCCCGTCCGCGTAGTGGAACGGACTGAAGGAATGGGCGCCAAAGCCCGGATCATAGGGGAGCGCATCATCCGAAAACTGGAACTCGGTGATGAAGTCGGGCATGTGAAAATTCGCCCGATGTTCTTCCAGCGCTTCGCTGAGCAGCGCGCCGTCCGCGTCTTCGTCCACCGGATGCGGGCCGGCGAAATTCGGATTGGCGAAATAGGGGAGACTGGCGAGGATGTCGCGCCGGTCATGGTCGAGGCCGATCATCAACTCGTCATAGCTGGCGGCGAGCTTGTTCATCAGAACGCCGCCCGGATAGTAATGCTCCGCCCAGGTGTTCCAGACCGCGAAAAGCGGCGCGATCGCCTTGACCGCCGGATGCCCGGTGCTGGCGAGAAAGCAGGAGGCGGCGCCGAGATAGGATACTCCGGTCGAGCCGATCACGCCGTTCGACCAGGGCTGCGCGACGATCCAGTCCGCGATCTCTGTCGAATCCTCGCGCTCGGCCGGGGAGCGGAAACTGTCGCGCACGCCAAAGCTTGCGCCTGTGCCCCGCACGTCGACGCAGACGACCGCATAGCCGCGCGGCGTGAAAAGATCTCGATAGCTGGCGATGTTCGGACTTGCTTCTGCGTCGCCCGGCGCCTGCTCCGCCAGGACGAACCGCCTGTAATAGGGCGTCAGGATCACGACGGTCGGGAACCCTGCGGCTGGCGCCTGGCCACCGGTGGGAAGATGGACATCGACGGCGATGCGGCAGCCGTCCCGCATCGTGACGTAAAGGGAAATCGGGCGGGCCGGCCGATCAAAATGCGGCGCGCGCCCTTCCAGATAGCTGGAGGGCGCTCTCGCCCACGCTTCGCCGCGCGTGTCGTCATCCGACATTTCGTATCCCCTGCATTCGCGCGCCGCCGTCGCGCCGCCCTTTGCGGGCGAGGTCCGCCCGTGCGTGAAGTTAAGAGTGTTGAAACATGCGTCAAGTTCATATTTGACAGTAGTTGATGCGAAAAACGTATGGAGAACCCTGATGAACCAGAAGGGGCTTGAGGCGTTCCGCGCCTTCATGGAAAACGGCACGATCACTGAAGCCGCGCGTGCGCTGCGCCGCACGCAACCGCAGGTGAGCCGGCTTCTCGTCGCCCTGGAGGCGGAGGTCGGGTTCCCGATCTTCACCCGCAAGAACCGGCGCCTCATCGCGACGGTCGAGGGGCGCGAACTCTACGCCAGCGTGGAGCGCGCGCTCTACGGCCTCGATGAAGTCGGCAATGCGGCGCTCAAGATCCGCGACCGGCAAAGCCAGCACGTGCGTATCCTCACCGCGCCCTATGTCACCAACGCGCTGCTTGCGGAAGCGATTGCGACGCTTACGCAAGAATATCCGGGCTTCACGGCATCGATCGACGCGCGTTCGCGTCAGGACATCGAACTCTGGATCGGCCGCGAGAACTTCGATCTGGGTATCTCGGTCCTGCCCCTGAACAATGACGCGTTCGACATCACGCCGATGGCGAGCGTTCGCGCAGTCGCCGTGATGCGGGAGGATCACCCGCTCGCCGCCCAGGATGTCGTGAAGCTGAGCGATCTTTTCGATCTGCCTCTGGTCGGCAACAGCCCACGCACGGTGTTGCGCCAGCGCATGGAGGCGCTCTTCAGGGAGGCCGGCGTCAAACCGAATATCCGGCTGGAGACCCCGAATGGCGTCGTGGCCTGCGATCTCGCGGCGCGGGGTCTCGGCGTCACCGTGGCGGACGGGTTCGTCGCGCTGTCGAGCAAGCGGCCGGGCATGGCGATCAGACGATTCGAGCCCACGATCATGCTCGATTACGTTTTCCTGTTTCCGAAAAGCCAGCCTGATCTCCGCGTCATCCGTCGCCTCGCAGCGTTGGTGCGCGACGCCGCGCGGACGGCGGCGGCGGATGATCCAACCCGGTGAATTGAGCCCGAAGGCGAACGCCTTTCCGACCAATGGCCGAGAGATCAGGGGCCGGCGATCATCCGGCCGCCCCGACGGCGCCGGAGGCGATCAGCGCGGCGATCTCCGCTTCCTGATAGCCGTATTCGCGTAACACTTCGCGCGCGTGCTCGCCAAGACGCGGCGCGGGACCGCGCACGCCGCCCGGCGTGTCGGAGAATTTCACCGGCAGGCCAAGCGTTTCGATCTTTCCGGCCGTGGGATGCTCGACCTCGACCACCATTTCGCGGGCGCGCACCTGCGGATCGGCGTGCATCTCAGCGACGCAAAGCACCGGGCCGGCGGGGAATCCGCCCGCGCCCAGCACCTTCAGCCAGTGCTCGGTGGTCTCTGCCTCGAAATGGATGGTGAGCGCGGCGGTCAGCTCGTCCAGATGCGCCATCCGCGCGGCGTTGGACGAGAACCGCGGGTCCGCGTTCAACTGCTCCGCGCCGAGAATGCGGCAGAGACGCTCCCAATTGCGGTGGTTCGCGGCGCCCACATCATCATGACGGCGGCGGATTCGCCGCCGACCTCGGGCGGAACGGCGCGGCGGGTGTCATCGCCCGCGGGGCGCTCCACCTTGATCACGTCGGCGCCGATGTCGGCCAGCATCAGCCCTCAAACCGGGCCGGCCATAACATGGGCGAGTTCGATGACCTTCATGCCTTCGAGCGGGCCTTTCGGCCCAGTCGACGGTGCGCTCATCGGTTTTTCCATTCGGGCGGGCGCTTGCCCAGGAACGCCTCCATCCCCTCGCGAAAATCCTCGCTGCAATAGGCGAGGGCGACAAGATCGCCATCCTCCGCCCCCGGTCCCTGACTGCGCAGGCGTCGCAACGCCTCCTTCGTGGCGCGGAGCGTGATCGGCGCGTGGCCGGCGACGGTGCGCGCGAGTTCGTCGGCGCGCGTCATCACCGCCTCCGCGTCCTCTAGCACTTCCGAGACGAGGCCCGCCGCCAGCGCCTCCTCCGCTCCGACCAGCCGCGCGGTGAAGATGATCTCGCGCACCCGCCCCGGCCCGATCAGCGCGGAGAGCCGGGCGAGATTGCCGATGCTGAGGCAGTTGCCGAGCGTGCGCGCAATTGGAAAGCCGAACTTGAGCCGGGCGTCGCAGATGCGCAGATCGCAGGCCGCCGCGATCGCCCCGCCGCCGCCGGTGCAGGCGCCGGTGATGGCCGCGATGGTGGGGAGCGGGCAGGTCTCCACCGTCTCCAGCAGCTCGTCCATGTTCCGCTCATAGCCGAGCGCATGCTCGGGGGTCGAGAAGCTGCGGAACTCCGTCATATCGGTGCCGGCCGCGAAAGCCTTGCCGCCGGCTCCGCACATTATGATGGCGCGCGCCCCCTCATCCGGCGCCTTGCGGCAAAGCTCCGCGATGCGCGCATACATGGCGAGGGTGAAGGCGTTGCGCCGGTCGGGCCGGTTGAAGGTGATCCGGCCGATCCCGTCCTCGACCTGCCAGAGAATATCATCTGTCATCACGCTGCGCCCGCGTCCGCCTCGAAGCCCGCCGCCTCTATCGCGTCGACGGCGCAGGCTTCATCCGCGTCTGACGTGTCGCCGGTGACGCCCACCGCGCCGACGATCACGCCGCCGGAGCGGATCAACACACCGCCCGGAACCGGCACCAGCGCGCCATGCGCCAGCGTGTTCATGGCCTGAATGAAATAGGGCTGCGTCTCCGCCCGCTGAAAGAGCGCGCGCGAGCCAAGCCCCATCATTACCGCGCCATGCGCCTTGCCATGCGCGATCGCAAAGCGCATCGGGCTGGAGCCGTCCGAACGCTCGAAAGCGATGACATGGCCGCCAGCGTCGAGCACCACGACCGAGAGCGGCTTGCACCTGGCGGCGGCGCCGTTCGCGTGCGTCTTGCTGATGATGGCGCGGGCGTCGGCGAGCGTAAGTTTCATCGGTAGAAATACTCCACAAGGAACATCGGGATGGCGGGAACATAGGTGCAGATCATCAGGACCGTCAAAAGCACGGCGATGAACGGAAGGTTGACCTTCGAGACCTCCCAGATATTGGCGCGGGCGATGGAACAGGCCGTGATCAGAACGCTGGCGACCGGCGGCGTCTGCTGACCGATGGCGAGGTTCAGCGTGACGATGAGCCCGAAATGCACCGGATCGATCCCCGCCCCCTGAACCAGGGGAATGACGATGGGGATCACTAGGATGATCGCCGCCGCCGAATGCAGGAAGAAGCCGATCACCAGGAAAAAGATATTCAGGATCAGCAGGATGACGTATTTGTTATCGGTGAAGGCCAGAAGATCCGCCGCCATCTGCTGCGGCACCTGGGCCCGCGTCAGGAACCCGCCCATCAGCACCGAGGCGGCGACGAGCAGCATGACGACGGCGGTCTGCATGCCGCCATCCAGCATCGCTGATTTCAGCTTGCGAAAGTCCACTTCGCGGTACCAGAAACCGACGACGATGGCCGCGAGAACCGCAAGGCCGGCCGCCTCCGTCGCCGTTACGAAGCCGCCGAAAATACCGCCAAGGATGATGACCGGCAACGCGAAGGTAGGCAGCGCCTCGATGAAGGTTTCGCGCAGGCGGCGGACGTTGAACGCCTCCTCCATCGGCAGGTTGTAGCGGCGCGCGAACCAATAGGCGACGCCCATCAGACCCGCAGCGCCGAGCAGGCCGGGCGCGATCCCGGCGACGAACAGCTGCTCGATCGAGGTGCCGGCCGAGACCGCGTAAAGGATCATCGGAATGGACGGCGGGATGATGATGGCGAGCGAGGCGGAGGACGAGGTGAGCGCCGCTGCGAATTCCTTCGGGTAGCCGCGCTTCTTCATCTCCGGGATCATGATCGAGCCGAGCGCCGCGACATCCGCCACCGCTGAGCCGGAGATTTCGGCGAAGAAGAGCGAGACCCCTACATTCACCATCGCGAGCCCGCCGCGCACAAAGCCGATCAGGGCCGAGACGAAATTTATCAGCCGCACGGTGATGCCGCTCGCGTTCATGATCGCGCCGGCAAGGACGAACATCGGGATCGCGATCAGCGAAAATTTCGTGGAGCCGTCATACATGTCCAGCGCGACAGTGACGAGCGCGCGCGGCCCCTCGGTGAGCAGCAGCCCGACGACGCCCGCCACGGCCAAGGCGACAGCAATGGGAACGTTGATGAGGATCAGCGCCAGCAGGATGATAAAAAGACACGCGATCACCATTGGGCGGGACCCTTCGCACGCACCGCATTCATCGGGCAGTTTCCTCGATTTCGGCGTGTTCCAGCGACACGCCGGCGCGCACGGCGCGCAGATATTCAGGCATGGAGAGGAGCTGCGCGAGAATAAAAAGCACCGCGCCGACCGGGATCACCGATTGCGTGAGCTGCACCGGAACCCAGTCCAGGGATACCAGCGTATCGCCCGCGAGAACCTGCAGGACGCGCACGCCCGCCCAGGCGAGAAGCGCGAAGAAACCGAGCGTGACCGCTTCGGCGAAAAGCGCTGCGGCGAGGCGGAGCCCTGGCGGCAGCGCCAGCAACACGGAATCGAAACCGATATGCCGGCGTTTCACCGCGGCCAGCGCCGCGCCGTAGTAAGTGACCCAGGCGAGGCAGACGACCGCCACCTCATCATACCAGCTAAAGGACTGCCCCATCAGGCGGAAGATCACCGCGACCACCACGATGACGGTCAGCCCGACCATCAGCAGGATGGTCGCCCATTCGAGCAGCCATTCGAGTGCGTTTTTGAAAGGCGCCATGGTCTTCCGTCAGCCGCTGGATGAATCACGAGGGAAACGGGGCGCGGTTGTCGCCGCGCCCCGAACGCAGATCATTGGAGGCCCAGCACCGTATCGATGAGCGCCTTGCCACCGTCGACCGAAGCGCCAAACTCCTCGTAGATCGGCTTCGACGCCTCGATGAAGGCGGGCTTGTCGGCCTCGTTGACCTCCATCTGCGTGGAAAGCTCCTTCAGGAGGTCGGTCTCGAACTGCGCGGCGGTCTCGTAGACGAAAGCCTGCGTCTCCTGCGCGGTTTCGGTGAGGATGGCCTGCACGTCTTCCGGCAGCGCCTCGAACTCGGACTTGGAGACGAGGACATAGCCTGGCGTATAGACGTGACCGGTGATCGAGAGATATTTCTGCACCTCGCCGAACTTCGCCGGCGCGATCTGCGCGAAGGGATTTTCCTGCCCGTCGATCACCCCCGTCTGGAGCGCGGTGAACACCTCGGAGAACGCCATCGGCGTCGGGTTGGCGCCGTAGGCCTGGAACATCTTCACCCGCCACTCGCCTTTCGGCGTGCGGAGCTTCACCCCATCGAGATCGGCGGGAACGGTGATCGGGCGGACGTTGTTGGTGATGTGGCGGAAGCCATTCTCCCAAAGCGCGAGGATGTGGTAGCCCTTCGCCTCCGCCGCCGGCTGCAGCACGCTTTCCAGCAGCGCGCCCTCGACCGCCTTCATATGCGTGCGGTCCTTGATTATATAGGGCATCTCGAAGACGCCGAACTCATCGGAGACCGAGGACATCACCGAACTCGGCAGCGCGAAGGTCACTTGGCCGAGCTTCAGCTTCTGCAACAATTCACTGTCTTTGCCGAGCTGCGACGAGCCGAAGACCTGAACCTCGGCCTTGTCGCCGAGTTTCTCGTTCGCGCGTTTCGCGAATTCCCCCGCCGAGACGGCGAAGAGCGAGCCCGGCTCGCCGACATGGCCGAATTTCAGCTTCAGATCGGCGGCGCTGGCGCCGCCCGCGAACAATGTCAGCGCGGCCAGCGCCGCGATCATGGGTCTGAAAGTCATTTGATCCTCCCTGAAAAAACGGCGCCCAGTTTTCTGGGTCGCCGGATGGTTGGTTTTAGGTCCCTTGCAGTGGAGTGTCCGCCAGATAGTCCATCGCCGCCTGCGCGCCGCCCGCCTCGAAATCGACCCCGGCGCGGCGCATGCCCATTTCGACGCCGCAAAGCGTTCCCATCAGCATCAGATCGTTGAAATCGCCGAGATGGCCGATGCGAAAAACCTTGTCCGCCACCTTGTTGAGCCCGGTGCCGAGCGACATGTCGAAGCCGTCGAGAATGATCTGGCGAAGCGCGTCGGCGCCCTTCTCGTCCGGCATCAGCACGGCGGTGAGCGCGTTGGAATACTCCGCCGGGTTGCGGCAGAGAATCTCCAGCCCCCATGCGCCGACGGCCTTGCGCGTCGCCTCCGCGTGGCGGGCGTGGCGGGCGAAGACATTTTCCAGACCTTCCTCAGCCAGCATGTCCAACGCTTCGCGCAGCCCATAAAGCAGCGTGGTCGCCGGTGTATAGGGGAAAAAGCCGGAGGCGTTCGGCCCCATCATGTCATGCCAGTCCCAATAGGAACGCTTGGCGCCGCCGGCCTTCGCCGCCGCCATCGCCTTGTCGCTGATCGCGTTGAAGGAAAGACCAGGCGGCAGCATCAGCCCCTTCTGGGAGCCTGCGACTGTCACGTCGACGCCCCACTCGTCCATCCGGAAGTCGATCGAGCCGAGCGAGGAAATCGTGTCCACCATCAGAAGCGCGGGATGCCCGGCTTTGTCCATCGCGCGGCGCACGGCGGCGATGTCGCTGGTCACGCCGGTCGCGGTGTCGTTGTGCACGACGCAGACCGCCTTGATCGCGTGGGCCTTGTCGCCCTGAAGCTGGGCGCCGATCGCCTCCGCACTCGCGCCGCTGCGCCAATCGCCCTGCATGAAGATCGGCTCGAACCCCAGCTTCGCCGCCATGTTCTTCCAGAGCGTCGCGAACTGCCCGGTCTCGGACATCAAAACGCGGTCGCCGGGGACGAGAGTGTTCACCAGCGCCGCCTCCCACGCGCCGGTGCCGGAGGCGGGATAGATCACCACCCGGTTCTTCGTCTTGAAAATCGGTTTCAGGTCTTCCAGCACGCTTGCGCCGAGTTTTGCGAAGTCAGGCCCGCGATGGTCCATCACGGCGCGATGCATGGCGCGCTGGACGCGGTCGGGCGTATTGGTCGGCCCCGGGATCTGAAGGAAATGTCGGCCGGCTTTCATAGACTCTTGCTCTCCGCACACACGCTTGAATTGCTCTCGTGTTCGCTTCATATGAATTTTGAATTCATAATTCAGTCAAGGGGATTCGTGTTGGACTCTCTGAATCTCGGAAAACTGCGCAGGGAAATCGAGGGCGAGGCGTATGACGACGCCTTCGAACGGGGGCGCTACGCCACCGACGCTTCGATCTATCAGATTGTTCCGCGCGCCGTTGTCGTCCCGAAGCGGTGGGAGGATGTGGAGGCGACGCTTTCCTTTGCGCGCGAGGCGGGCGTCCCGCTTCTGGCGCGGGGCGGCGGAACCTCGCAATCCGGCCAGACGGTGAATGACGCCATCGTCGTTGACTTTTCCAAACATCTGAACCGCGTACTCGACTATGACGCGGAGGCGCAGCGCGTGACGGTCGAGCCGGGGATCGTGCTGGACGAGTTGAACCGGACGACGAAGAAGGACCGGCTCTGGTTCCCCGTCGATGTCTCCACCGCGTCGCGCGCCACGATCGGCGGCATGGCGGCGAATAATTCCTGCGGCTCGCGCTCCCGCTATTACGGCAAGATGCGCGACAACACGCTCGCCATCGACGCGATGCTCGCGGATGGCGAAAAGCGGCGCTTCGGGCCCGTGGAGCGGTCGGTGAACGACGCGCTCTTTCAAAGCATGCTGGCGCTTGGCGCGCGTGAGGCGGAGGAGATCGCGGCGCGCTTCCCCAAGGTCTCGCGCCGGGTCGGCGGCTACAATATCGACGCGTTGGCCCCTGGCGGCGCGCCCAACAACATGGCGCATCTGCTGGTCGGCTCCGAAGGCACGCTGGCGGTGACGCAGCGACTGGAGCTGAAGCTTTCCCCGGTGCTGGAGGCGAAAACCCTCGGCGTTTGTCACTTCCCGACCTTCCATGACGCGATGGACGCCGCCCAGCATATCGTGAAGCTGGACCCGGTGGCGGTGGAGCTGATGGATCACAACATGATCCGCCTCGGCCGCGATATCCCGCAGTTCCGCCCGATCGTGGACGAATTCGTGCAGGGGGCGCCGGCGGCGCTGCTGCTGGTCGAATTCGCGGAGCCGGACGCCGCCGAGAATCGCCGCCGCCTCACCCAGCTTGGCGAACTGATGGCCGAACTCGGCTTTCGCTGGGGCGATCGGGGCAAGAAGCCGGGCGGCGTGGTCGAAGCGGAAGATCCCGCCTTTCAGGCGCGGATCTGGGGTCTGCGCACCCAGGGCCTCAACATCATGATGTCCATGCGGACGGAGGGAAAGCCGGTCTCCTTCGTCGAGGATTGCGCGGTGGAGCTGGAACATCTGGCGGAGTTCACCGACCGGCTGACACAGGTGTTCCGCAAGCACGGCACCGACGGCACCTGGTATGCGCACGCTTCGGTGGGCCTGCTCCATGTTCGCCCCATCCTGAACCTGAAGGAGGAGCTTGGCGCGAAACAGCTCCGCGCCATCGCCGAGGAAAGCTTCGAGATCGTCGCGGAGTACAAAGGCTCCCATTCCGGCGAACATGGAGACGGGATCGTGCGCTCCGAATTTCATGAGAAGATGTTCGGCGCGCGCATGGTCCGCGCCTTCGAGGAGGTGAAAGACCGCTTCGACCCCACCGGCGCTCTCAACCCCGGCAAGATCGTCCGCGCGCCAAAAATGGACGACCGAACCCTGTTTCGAACCGCCCCCGGCTATGCGGCGGAGCCGCGAGAGACCGCCTTCGACTGGGGCGCCTGGCCCGGCGGGCTGATCGGCGCGGCGGAGATGTGCAACAATAACGGCGCCTGCCGGAAACTCTCGGGCGGCGCGATGTGCCCCAGCTACCGCGCGACGCGCAATGAACGCGACCTGACGCGGGGGCGCGCGAACACGCTGCGGCTGGCCCTCACCGGCCAGCTTGGGCCGGGGGCGTTCGAGTCGGACGGGATGATGGAGACGATGAAGCTTTGCGTCTCCTGCAAATCCTGCAAGCGCGAATGTCCGATGTCGGTGGACATGGCGAAGATGAAGATCGAAGTGCAGGCGGCGCGGGCGGCGAAGCAGGGGATCTCGCTGCGCGAGCGCATGGTCGCCTATCTGCCGCGCTACGCGCCGCTGACCTCGCGCCTGCGCTGGATGGCGAACGCGCGGGACCGGATTCCGGGGCTTGCGGCCTTGTCGGAAAAACTCGTCGGTTTCAGCGCGAAACGGAAACTGCCTGAATGGCGCAAGCCGTTCGCGCAGGGGAAGACAACCGGCGACGTGCTGATCTTCGCCGACACGTTCAGCCGCTATTTCGAGCCGGAGAACCTGGAGGCCGCGGTCAAGGTTCTGACGCGCGCCGGTTACGATGTCGGGGTCGCGGCGGCGGCGGGGCGGCCGCTCTGCTGCGGGCGGAGCTATCTTTCCGCCGGGTTGGTGCAGCAGGCGAAGGACGAGATGCGCAAAAGCGCGACAGTCTTCGCGGAAGCGATCCGCGCGGGAAAGACCATTGTCGGGCTGGAACCCTCCTGCGTGCTGACATTCCGCGACGAAGCGCCGATGCTGCTCGGCGATGAGTGGACGGAAGACATGGGGCGCGAGGTGCTGATCTTTGAGGAATTCGTTGAACGGGAGCGCAAGGCCGGCCGGTTCAACCCACCGCTGGCGCCGGTGGCGGAGCGGGCGCTGCTGCATGGCCATTGCCACCAGAAGGCCTTCGACCTGATGGGGCCGATCAAGGGCGCGCTCGAAGCCGTTCCGGGGCTGAAGGTGGAGGTGATCGAGTCCTCCTGCTGCGGCATGGCGGGGGCTTTCGGCTATCAGGCGGAGACCTATGAGGTTTCCCGGCAGATGGCGGAGCTGTCGCTCGCCCCCGCCGTCCGCGCCGCGCCAGGGGATGCGATCATCGTGGCGGACGGCACGTCGTGCCGCAGCCAGATCACGGATTTCGGCGGGCGCGAGGCGCTCCATGTCGCGCGCGTCCTCGCGCTTTCTATCGACGCCGCGGCTGAGGCGGGCGCATGACCGTCGGCAACGCCATTCCGCGCACCTCGCTCCATGACCAGATTGTCGAGCACCTTCGCGGCGCCATCGTCTCGGGCGATATGGCGCCGGGCGACAAGCTGAACGAGCGCGAGCTTTGCGAGACGCTTGAGGTTTCCCGCACGCCGCTCCGCGAGGCGATCAAGGTGCTCTCCAACGAGGGGCTGGTCCGGCTGACCCCGCGCTATGGCGCCTGCGTCGCGCCCCTGACGCTTGACGATCTGGATGAGGTTTTCCCGATCATGGGGGCGCTGGAGGCGCTTTCCGGCGAACTCGCCTGCGCGCGAATCCAGGACCGCGAGATCGAGGCGGTGGAGCGGCTGCATGCGCGGATGCTGCGCCACTACGAGAGCCGCGAGCTGAAACCCTATTTCGAGTGCAACCAGAAGATCCACGACGCGATCCTCGTCGCCTCACGCAACCCGACGCTGACCGCGACCCTGCGCGGCCTCGCCGGGCGGGTGCGGCGCGCGCGCTATTTCGCGAACATGTCGGAGGAGCGCTGGGGGGCCGCCGTTGCGGAGCATGAGGAGATTCTGGCGACGCTGAAGGCGCGTGACGCCGCGCGGCTTGGCCCGCTGCTGCGCCGACATCTCAGCAACAAGCTGGAAACGGTGCGCGCCGCGCTCAAAGACCTGGCGACGGGCGCATGATCGCGCTGCGCGCAAGACACACGAAATGAAACCCGCACTTATGGATGAGCATATGACACCCTACTGGCCGACGAAGACTGAATGGCGATCCGCTGACCCCTCCGACCTGGGGTTCGACCCGGCCGCGCTCGAAGCGGCGAAAACCTTCGCCATCGGGAACGAGTCTTCGATGAACCGCGATATCGGCGCCGCGCTGGAGGACGGTCATTTCGCCGAACCCTGGCCAGTGCGAAAAGTCATCGGACCGGTGAAGGATCGCGCCGGGCCAAACGGGCTGATCGCGCGCGGCGGCTGCATCGTCGCCAGCTGGGGCGATATCGAGCGAGTGGACATGACCTTCAGCGCGACCAAAAGCTATCTGGCGCTCTGCGCCGGGCTGGCGGTCGATGACGGCCTGATCGGCGATGTGAACGAGCCGGTGCGCAGGTTGGTCGACGACGGCGGCTTCGACAGCGAGCAGAACCGCGACATCACCTGGGCGCAGCTGCTGCAGCTGACCAGCGAATGGTGCGGAACCCTTTGGGACAAGCCGGATTCGGTCGATCACAACCGCGATCTCGGCGCGAAGCCCGGCGCCGCCTCCAAGAAGGGCGAGGCGCGGGAAATGCTGCGGCCGGGCACGTTCTGGGAATACAATGACGTTCGCGTCAACCGCCTGTCGCTCGCGCTCATGCGCGTGTTCCGCCGCCCTCTTCCCGAGGTGTTGAAGGAGCGGATCATGGATCCGATCGGCGCCTCCGATAGCTGGGAATGGCACGGCTACGACAATTCCTCGGTCGAGATCGACGGGCGCATGATGCAATCGGTCTCCGGCGGAGCTCATTGGGGCGGCGGTCTCTGGATCAACTCGCTCGACCATGCGCGCATCGGCTTGCTGATGGCGCGGAACGGGCGCTGGGGCGACCGTCAGATCCTGTCGGAACGCTGGGTCGAAGCCTGCAAGACCCCGTGCCCGCTCAACGGCTCCTATGGGTATCTCTGGTGGCTCAACAATCTTGGCGCGCAGGCGCCGGGGGCTTCGCGGTCCAGCTTCTTCGCTCTCGGCGTCGGCTCCAACGTCGTCTGGATCGATCCTGAAAACGATCTTGTCGCGGTTGTCAGGTGGATCGAAAAAACGGCGGTCGGCGAATTCGCCGAAAAAGTGACGCACGCGCTTCGCTAGCCCCGCGCGTTCGGTCGCCCGCAAGCATCAAGGGCGACCGAACGCGCGTTTCACGACCGTCATCCTCGGGCCAGCGCCTCCTCCAAGCGCAGATGGGGCCACATCATGGCGGCGGCGGAGGAGTTCAACGCCCCCCGGCGCCTTCACAGCCGTCATCGGCGTGATCTGGGCCCGCGCCGGTTTCGACGGGCGCTCGAGGGCTTCCACCATGCGCGCGTCATCGAAATGCGACCCCACGCTGGACCGCCTATGATCGGATGAAGTACAATCTCGATGTGCCGTCGGAGATCCCGCTGACAGCTCGGCAACGCGCCTGTTCCTCGCTGGTCTGGCGCAACCCAACCTGAAGGAAGTGAACGCCCCGATGCGCCAATTCTATGCTTTCGCCGCCGCCGCGATGCTCGCGCTTTCCGCGACAATGGCATGGGCCCATACCGGCGAGCTTGCGGGCGGGGGGGTGTTCACCGGCTTCCTGCACCCGATTTTCGGCTGGGATCATGTAGCGGCGATGCTGGCGGTCGGGCTCTGGGGCGCTTTCCTCGGCACGCCGGCGATCTGGATCTTGCCCGTCGCCTTCCCGCTGGTCATGGTCTTTGGCGGCGCTCTTGGCGTGCTCGGCGTTCCTTTCCCGGCGGTGGAGGCGGGCATCGCCGCCTCGGCTGTCTGCATCGGCCTCGCCGTCGCGCTCGCCCTGCGTCCGCCGCTCGCCATCGCTGCGGCGATGGTCGCCTTCTTCGCTCTCTTTCACGGCTATGCGCATGGCCAGGAGACGCCGCAGGCCGCCAGCCCGATCGCATTCGCCGCCGGATTCGTGATCGCCACCGGCCTTCTGCATCTCTGCGGCATCGCCTTCGGCCTTTTGGCGCGCTCGCGCGCCGGGGCGGTGGTCGTGCGCGTTCTCGGCGGGATGATCGCGCTCGCCGGGCTCGGCTTCCTGACCAACGCGATCTGAAGCGCGTGGGGTTCACCGCGTTCGGGCTCGGGCGCCGTCAGGATGTGTTCGACCCCCGGCGGAATGCGGCTTGAGGAAAACCCGAGGCGCCCTCGCGGCTCCGGAATAGCCGTCAGGCGCGCCCGGGCGCCCGATCACCCTGGCTGATGATCCGCCGCTGCGGCGGCCGCGGCGATCTTCGCCTTGTCCTCATCCGTCAGCTTGTCGGCGGCGAGAGAGGCCGGCAGCGCGACCCTGACTTCACGGCGCGCGAACTCGATGCCGTTCTCGAAGAAGGCCAGTTTCACCCTGTTGAAGACTTCCTTGCGCACGGTGAACTGCTTGCCCGGTTTGGCCATGAACTTGCCACGGATGATCATCCCGACATCGTCGAAATCGAAAACGCCCTGGCTCTTGAACGGCTCCAGCATATCCGGCGCGAAGACCGGGTCCGCCGCGAGATCGGCGCCGATCTTCTTGAATATCTTCTTCACCTTGTCGGGGTTGGTGTCGAAGGGCACGGTGAATTTCAACTTCATGATGACCCAGTCACGCGAGAAGTTCGTGACCTTGTCTATGCCGCCATAGGGGATGGTATGCACGGGGCCCTTGTGGTGGCGAAGCTGCATGGAGCGGACGGAAATCTTCTCCACCGTGCCGACAGTGCCGCCGACATCCAGATATTCCCCGACGCGGAATGCGTCATCGACGAGGAAGAACGCGCCGGAGACGACATCCGCCACCAGCTTCTGCGCGCCGAAGCCGATAGCGAGCCCGAAGACCCCCGCGCCGGCCAGCAGCGGCGTGATGTCGATGCCGATATTGCCGAGCGCGATCAGCACCACCATCAGGATAACGGCGACCTTGAGGAACCCGTGAAGCAGCGGCAACACGGTCGAGAGCCGGGAGGCGCCGGCGCCGGCGCCCTCGCCGCCAGCCTCCGCCGCGTTCGGGCTCACCGCCTCCACCGCGTTTTCGCGCGCCAGCCGCCGGTTGATGGTGAGGGAGATCGCCTCCCAAACGAGATAACCGACGGCGAGGATCATCAGAACCTCGAGCAGCCGCGCCGCGGCGTTGGCTCCGACACCGGCCGCGGCGAGGTTCTGATAGTCGAAGCCCCAAATCTTCGCGATGACGATGACAACGAGCGCGAACACGATGACGCGGCCGATGCGGAACCAGCTGCGCTTCGCGGATCTGTACGCCGCCGCCGCCGCCTCGCCTTCGCCGACGAGCGGCGGCGTGAGCGCGCGGACAAGCCCGCGCACCAGCGTATCGAGCGCCGGCGCCGCCAGAAGAACCAGCATGGTCCAGAAATGCGGGGCGCCTTGCAGCATCTCCCCCATGCCGAGGCCGGCGATGGCGTTGGTCAACACCCAGGTAAGCGCGACCACGGTGATTCCATAGGCCGGATAGGAGTGCGCGACCCGCGCCTCGATCGGCGTCACGTCGGGGTCGGCCCCACGCATGATTCGCCGCAGCCCATCGCGCGCAGCCCATATGATCCAGATCAAATAGACATGAATCACGGTGTTGAGCCAGAACCCGATCTGCGTCTCCCCCATCCGCACGCCGCTCAGCGTGTTGAGAGTGACAAGCGCCAGAGCGAACCCGACCCAGATCAGAAGACCCGCCTGATGCCGATGCAGGAAGCGCGCGGTGGCGTCGTCGGCGTGGACCAGCCGAAGATTGGCGCGGCGCGGCGCAAGGATGAAGCGCGAGATCGCGACGCCAAACCGCGGCATGAGCACCACATTGGTGACGATCGCCGCAGCAAAGGGCCGCGCCTCTTCGCTGATGATCGCGAGGAGGACAGCTCGCCCCACCAGAAAGAACACCAGAAGCCCGCAAAGGTCGATCGCGAGCCGCTTGACAAGAATCCGCAGCACCGCGCCGAAGCTTTGCGCGCCGGTGGTCGTCTCTTCGCGCGCCCTCGCGCCTGCGATCAGCCTGTTGGCGACGAATTCCGCCGCCAGACCCGCGGCGATGGCGGCGGCGATGGCGAGCAGAATGCCCACCCCGCCGCCCTGCCCAAGGCGGGCGCGAAATCCTTCGACCGCACGCGCCTGACTGCTGAGAAGCTGGGGAACCGTTTCCACCGCAAGGGAGACGGTTCGCCAGAACCCGATCGCCGCCGCCTGAACCGTCTGGCCCACCGTTGGCGCGGGTTCTTCCTCGATGGCTGTTTCCGCCGCATCGGCGTCAAGCCGGCGGAGGAGCAGATCACGGACATCGGCGTCCGAAAGGCGGGAGACCATTTCCCGCACAGCTTCGGGCGTCATCTGCTCCTGAAGCGCAGGTTTCTCCTCCGCGGTGGACGAATTCGGCGACCATGCAGGTGCGGCGAGCGCAACAAGCATGAGGACGACGGCGAGATGTCTCAGCATATTGGGCATCAGTTCAATCCCCTCGTCGTCCCCCGCGTCTGGCGAAATACACCGGCGCGTTCGGCCCCGATGGTCGCCGCCAAACTCTTCTGAGGCGCCGTCTCGGGTGGTCGCTTTCGAATCGGTTGCGCGCCAACGTGTGGGCGGCGCGCAACCGGCGCGAAAGTCCTGACGCCGAATTAGCCAAGGAAGGCTTCGCGGCGCAAGTATTTGCTTCGGCGCGGCGCGGGAAAGTCGTGCGATCAGCCGGTATTCTTGATCCGGTAGCGAAAATCGCAATGGCTCGCGCCCTTCATGATCGTCTGGGTGCGGGTCAGCTCGATCTCCGGGTTGAAGCCGATGCAGAAATCGCCATCGCGATTGCAGGACAGGAGGTGCCCGATGTCGCCGAGGCCCATCTCCCGGTACATCTCCGAATAGCGGCAGCGCGTGACGTTGAAGTCCATCTTGTCTTCGCTCATCTCCAGCGGTTCGATCTGGAGCGCGTCGCCCTTGGTCCAGGCCGGCATGATCGACGCGAAATCCTTCAGATCAGGGGCGCCGCCGAATTCCGCGGCGATCGTCGCCCCCTGCTCGATCGCGGAGCGCGAGCAACACTCGCCGATCACGGCTTCGGCTTCGGCCTTGCCGGAGCGCTCGACGATCACGTCATATGCGTGCTTCAGGATCATCGCCTCGATGCGGCGGCGTTCCAGGATCGGCATGTCATCCATTTCAGCTATCCTCCATTTCAGAGTTTTGGCTCGGCGAGGTCCTTGCGTTTCAACCAGGCGAGATATGCCGGCGCGACCCGGCGCACGAAGCCTTGCATGGGGAAGGGTCGCGGCTCGGTCACCGGCAAGGCCAGCTCGGCCTCAGGCTCGCCCAGCGTCGCCCGAGCCAGTTCGCGGCCCAGCGATACGCCGAGCGCGACGCCCCGCCCATTGCAGGCGATCCAGGCCCAGCCATCGGGGCCAAGGCGGTGTACGCGGGGGAACCGATCCCGGTTCATGCCGACATAGCCGCTCCAGACATGGGTCATCTCGGGCGCGCCAAGCTCGGGGAAGGCTTCGCTCAGCGACCGCGCGGCTTTCTCGCGCACCCGCGCCTCCACATTCCGGTTTCCGAAAACCGCGCCGCCGGTGATCAGCCGGTTACGCGCGTCGTAACGAAAGAACCGCAGATCGCCGCGCGTGTCGGACACCGCCTGGCGCCCCGGCACGATCCTGGCGCGCAGATTATCGCCAAGCGGCGCGGTCGACATCTGCCATGACAGCACCGGGATCACCGACCGCGCGAGGCGGGGGGCGAGCCCGGGCGCGATCTCGCCGGTATAGGCGTTGGTGGCGAGGATCAGAGCGCGCGCCTTCAGCGTTCCCTCAGGCGTCTGGATCAGCCAGCCCGCGCCCTGGCGCGAAAAGCCGGTGGCCGGGCTTCGCTCGTGAATTATGGCGCCGTGGCGCTCCGCCGCGCCGGCCAGACCCCGCGCGAGCCCCAGCGGGTTTATGTGCCCGCCGGTCGGGTTGTACATGCCGCCATGCCAGAAGGAGCTGCCGAGGATCGCCTCGGCCTCGCCGCGGGTCTTCAGCTCGGCGGGGAAGCCGAAGCGGCGCCACGCATCCACGCGGCGCTGGCTCAGCTTCACTCGGCCGGGCGAGTGCGCCGGCTGGAACCAGCCGGTCTGCTCGGCTTCCGCCTCGATCCCCTCGGCGCGGATGATGTCGAAAAGCACAGAGGCGCTGTTGCCGATCAGGTTCACGAAACGGCGACCGACCTCTCCATAGCGCTGCACCCATGCGTCCGGCTCCGCCGAGGTGAGAACCGGGATGACCTGGCCGTTATTGCGCCCTGACGCGCCCCAACCGGCCGCCTGCGCCTCCAGCACCGTCACGTCGCCGCCCTGTTTCGCGATGTGAAGCGCGGCGGAAAGCCCGGTGAAGCCGCCGCCGATCACCGCCACATCAGTCTCCACCGCGCCTTTCAGCGAGGCGCCAGGCGCGCGAGGCGGCGCGGTCGCGGCCCAGAGCGATGGGGGAAAGATCACGGGGCCTGAAGCGGAGGGAAACGGCATCGGTCGACCTTATGCGGCGTCTGGCTGAAGTTTCGGCGGCGTCCAGCTTCGCCCCGGAATGGAGGAGAGGAGCGTGCGGGTGTATTCATGGCGCGGGGCGGCGAAAACCTCGGCCGTCGGACCGGTTTCCACCACTACGCCGTTCTGCATGACGATGATCCGGTCACAAAGCTGCGCCGCGACCCTGAGATCGTGCGTGACGAAAAGCAGCGAAAGCGAAAGACGGTCCCTCAGATCGGCCAGCAGCTTGAGGACTTGCGCCTGCACCGAGACGTCGAGCGCGGAGACCGGCTCGTCGGCCACGATCACGCTCGGCTCCAGCGCCAACGCCCGCGCGATGCCGATGCGCTGACGCTGGCCGCCGGAAAATTCGTGCGGAAACCGGTTGGCGGCGGCCGGTGAAAGCTCGACCAGTTCCAGAAGATCCCGCGCCCGCGCCCGCGCCGTCTTGGGGTCTTCGCCGTGGACGATCGGGCCTTGCGCGATCAGGTCCACCACGCGTTTGCGCGGATTGAGCGAGGCCATCGGGTCCTGAAACACCATCTGGATGTCGCTGCGCAGATGCCGCAATTCGCGCGGAGAGGCGGAGAGGAGATCGGCGCCGTTCAGCTCCACCTTGCCGGAATCGCATGTCAGAAGCCGGGTCACGATCCGCGAAAGCGTGGTCTTGCCCGAGCCGCTTTCGCCAACCACCCCCAACGTCTCGCCCCGGCGAAGGGTGAAGGAAACGTCCTGCACCGCCGGCGTCGCGGACCGACGGGGGGAAAAGAACCCGCCCCGGGCGGCGAAGGTCTTGTTCAGGCCCTTGGCCTCCAGAACCATCGGCGCGTCATTGACGGGTTTCGTGGGCGGCGGCGAAAGGTCGGGCACCGAAGCGATCAGCGCCCGCGTATAGGGATGGCGCGGCGCGTTCAGCACCTCCGCCGCCGGTCCCTGCTCGACGACCTCGCCCTTTCGGAGCACGACGACGCTGTCGGCGATCTCCGCCACCACGCCGAAATCATGGGTGATGAAGAGAACGCCGGCGTTTTCCTCATCCTGAAGGGTGCGGATCAGTTTCAGGATCTGAAGCTGCGTCGTCACATCCAGCGCGGTGGTCGGCTCATCGGCGATGATCAGGCGCGGCGCGAGGGCGAGCGCCATGGCGATCATCACCCGCTGGCGCTGGCCGCCTGAAATCTGGTGGGGATAGGCGTTGAAGGCCGAGGCCGGGTCCGGGATCCGCACCCGTTCCAGCATTTCCAACGCCCGCGCCTTGCGCGCCCTGGCGCCATCGCCGGTGTGCAGCCGAAGCACCTCGTCGATCTGCCAGCCGACGGTCTTTTGCGGGTTGAGCGCCGTCATCGGCTCCTGAAAGATCATCGAGATCCGGTCGCCCCGGATCGCGCGCATCTCCCGCTCGCTGAGGGCGAGAATGTCCTGCCCCTCGAAGCGGATATCGCCGCCGGTGACATGGACATGCGGTTCCGGCAAAAGCCGCATGACCGCACCCGCCGCCAGCGATTTGCCCGAGCCGCTTTCCCCCACGAGACAAGTGATCTTGCCCGGCGTCACCGTAAGGTCGAGCCCGTCGAGCGCGAAAGGCCGGTCTGAGCCTTCGGGAAGGGCGATCCGCAGCCCCCTGATTTCAAGCACTGGCGCTGTGGTCACTTTTTCTGCCTCGGGTTCAGCGCGTCGTTCAGTCCCTCGCCGAGGAGGGAGAAGGAAAGCACCGTCAGCACGATGGCGATTCCGGGGATCGCCGCGCAATACCATGCGGTCCGGAGCACCGCGCGGCCCTGGCCGATCATGTTGCCCCAGCTCGCGTAATTCGGATCGCCCAGCCCGAGAAAGGCCAGCGCGCTTTCCAGGAGGATGGCGAGCGCCATGATGACGGAGGAATAGACGATGATCGGCGGCAGCGCGTTCGGCAGGATTTCGCGAAAGATGATCGAGAGGTCGCCGACGCCGAGATTGCGCGCGGCTTCCACGAACTCGCGCCCCCGCAGCGACATGAACTCCGCCCGCACCATGCGCGCCGGCGCCGTCCACGAGACGACGCCAATCGCCAGCGTGATGTACTCGATCGACGAGCCGAGGATCGCGACCAGCGTCAGCAGGAGGACGAAATTCGGGATGGTCTGAAAGGCTTCGGTGACGCGCATCAGCACATCGTCCACCCAGCCACCGAAATAACCTGATATCGCGCCGATCACCACGCCGATGGCGATCGAGATCAGCGTGGCGGCGACCCCGATCAACAGAGATATGCGAGCGCCGTGGAAAATCCCCGCGAGAATATCGCGGCCAAGCTGATCGGTGCCGAGAGGCGTCGCCCAATCGATGAAGGGCGCCGTCAGCGGCGCTCCGGCGCGCCGGAGCGGGTCGATCGGTTCGATCAGGCCGGCCGTCGCCGCCATCAGCAATACAAGAGCGAAGAGAAAAAGCCCCAGAAGCGCCGCGCGATTGCGCCGGTAGCGCCGCCAGAACGCGATCAGCCGCGAGGGCTCCGGCGGGCGAAGTTCGGAATCCAGCGCGGTCATGACAACTCGATCCTGGAATCGAGCCGCGCATAAAGCAGATCGGTCAGGAAGTTGACCACCACGACAATGATCGAACAGAGGAAAATGATGCCCATGAGCGTGTTCATATCGCGCTGGATCACTGCCTGATAGGCGAGTTGGCCAAGCCCTGGCAGGGTGAAGATCGTCTCCACCACCACCGAGCCGCCAAGCACGGTTGAGAATTGCAGCCCGAGCAGCGTCACCACCGGCAGGAGCGCGTTGCGGATGATGTGATGCACCATCATGCGCGTCTCTCCCGCGCCCTTCGCCCGCGCGGTGCGCACATAGTCAAGGTCGACGACCTCAAGCACGCTGGCCCGCATCAGCCGCAGATAGAACGAGAGATAGATCAGCGAAAGCGCCGCCGTCGGCATGATCAGGTGCAGCGCGACGTCCCAGACATGCTCCCATCCGGTGTAGAACGCCGCGATCGTCTGGATGCCGCCGACCGGCAGCCAGCCCAGCTTCACCGAGAAGAGCAGCATCATCATCAGGCTGAGAAAGAAGCTGGGCGTGGCGTAAAAAACCAGCCCGAGCGTCGAGATCAGGTTGTCGGTCACCGAATAGGCCCGCCGCGCGGCGACGGCGCCCAGCAGAATTCCGACGGAAAAGGCCAGCGAAAGCGAGGCGCCCATCAAGAGCAGCGTGGTGCCGAGCCGGTCCATGAGGACGACGGAAACCGGCTGCTCATAGACGAACGACCAGCCGAAATCGAACTGCGCCAGCTTGGCCATATAGCGCCAGAGCTGCACCCAGATGGGCTGATCCAGCCCGTATTCGACACGCATCTGCGCGATGAAATTTGCGTCAGCCCCGCCCATGTCGCCGACAAGCGCATCGACTGTGTCGCCCGGCGCGAGCTTCACCAGCAGGAACGTGCCGATCATGATCAGGATGATCACCGGCACGGCCTGCACCAGCCTGCGCAGCGCGTAGGCGAGCATCGGGGGTAGTGTCAGCGGCATAAGCGTCGGTCTCTCAACAGGGTGGCCGGCCCCTGGCGGGCGGGGCCGGCGAGGGGCGCTTATTCGTCAAGCCAGAGATCATACCAGCTGGAGCTGTTCCAGCGCGGCATGTTGTGATGATTGCGCAACTTCTTCGAGGTGACGGAGATGAACGGATGCTCGATCGCGAAGATCACCGGCAGCTCCTCCATCTCTTTCGCCTGGATCGCATGATACATTTGCGCGCGGGTTTCCGGGTCGAGCTCGGCCGCAGCCTCGTCGATCATCCGGTCCATTTCCTCGGATTTCCAGCCGAACTGGTTCGACCAGGGCGTGCCGGCCGGCTGACCGGAGCGAAGCCAGACCATGGTGGAGACGGCCGGGTCCGAACGGAACTGATGCCAGCCGTTCGCGGTGTCGAAATCATGATCGCGGTAGACGCCGTTGAGGAAGCCCGGCGCGTCATTGGTCTGGATCTCGACCTCGATGCCGATCTCGCCCATCGCCTGGGCGAAATACTCGCTCCAGAGCTGGGTGTATTCACCCCAGGGCGCCGGCCGATGCTTCAGCGTGAAGCGAACGCCGTCCGCGCCGGCCGGATACCCGGCCTCGTCGAGCATCGCCTTGGCTTTCTCGACGTCATAGGGATAGGGCGTCACCTCGTCGGTTTAGTTGATCCCGCCGGCGGACGGGATAGGGCCGCGACCGGGCTTGGCGAAGCCGCGCATGATCGTCTCGATCGCA